>CP097466.1:6000000-6300000 GCA_041874725.1 Duganella sp. BuS-21
CACCGAATTCGAAGAAGAGTACGAACGCCCTTCCAAATCCGAGGCCAAGCGCCAGTCCAACGCCCTGCAAAAGATGGGGGAAGTCCTGGTGGAGGCCCCGCGCGACCGCGTCAAGCGCGTGCCCATGCCCGAAGACGTGCTGGAGGCCATCCTGATGTGCCAGACCATCACCAACCACGAAGGCCGCCGCCGCCAGATGCAGTTCGTCGGCAAGAAGATGCGCACCCTGGACGAAGAGGAAGTGGCCCTGATCCAGAAAGCCATCGACAGCTGGAAAGGCGCCTCCAAGTCGGAGACGGCCGCCATGCACGCGCTCGAGCGCCGCCGCGAGAAGCTGCTGACCGACGACAACGCCCTGACCAGCCTGCTGGCGGACCACCCGGAACTGGACGTGCAGCACCTGCGCACCCTGATCCGCAACGCCCGCAAGGAACAGGCCGAGAACAAGCCGCCCAAGGCCTACCGCGAAATCTTCCAGATCCTCAAGCAGCTCGACGCCGACAAGCGCAAGGCCGCCGGTGAAACGGACCAAGAAGGCGACGACCAAGACGATGACGAGTAATACCGCCGCGCCGGCCGCCGACGATGCACTGGTCATCGGCCTGGTCTCGATCTCCGACCGCGCCAGCGGCGGCGTCTACCAGGACCTCGGCCTGCCGGCGCTGCAGGACTGGCTGGCGCGCGCCCTGAGCACGCCCTACCGCGTGGAAACCCGTTTGATCGCCGACGAGCGCGCACAGATCGAAGCCACCCTGACCGAGCTGGCCGACACGGCCCGCTGCCACCTGATCCTGACCACCGGCGGCACCGGCCCGGCGCGGCGCGACGTCACGCCCGAAGCCACGCTGGCCGTCGGCACCAAGCAAATGCCGGGCTTCGGCGAGCAAATGCGCCAGATCAGCCTGCACTTCGTGCCGACCGCCATCCTGTCGCGCCAGACCGCCGTGATCCGCGAAAGCGCCGGCCACGCGGCCCTGATCCTCAACCTGCCGGGCCAGCCGAAGGCCATCGCCGAAACGCTGGGCGGCCTGAAGGATGGCGACGGCCGGCAGATCGTCGGCGGCATCTTTGCCGCCGTGCCCTACTGCATCGACCTGATCGGCGGCCCCTACATGGAAACCGACCCGGCCGTGAGCCTGACCTTCCGCCCCAAATCCGCCCTGCGAGGAACCGCATGACCGACAATCTGACTGCGCTGCTGCACACCATCGAACAAGAAACCGGCGCCAACCCGACCGTGGCCATCATCTGGATGCACGGCCTGGGCGCCGACGCCAACGACTTCGTGCCCATGCTGCACGAGCTGGACCTGGCCGGCCTGCCGCCGATCCGCTTCATCTTCCCCAACGCCGACACCATGCCGGTCACCATCAACGGCGGCTACGTCATGCGCGCCTGGTACGACATCGTCGCCACCGACCTCGGCCGCCAGGAAGATGAAGCCGGCCTGCGCGCCTCGCAGCGCAAGGTGGAAGCGCTGATCGCCCGCGAAAACGCGCGCGGCATCCCCAACCAGCGCATCATCCTGGCTGGCTTCTCGCAGGGCTGCGCCATGACCCTGCAAACCGGCCTACGCCAGACCACCGCGCTGGCCGGCCTGATGTGCCTGTCCGGCTACGTGCCGATCGCCGCCCAGGCCGCCGCCGAGCACACGCCGCAAAGCCAGGCCACGCCGATCTTCCTGGTGCACGGCCGCATGGACCCGGTGATCCCGATCGCCCGCGCCGCCGCCTCGCGCGACTTGCTGCAGCAATGGGGCTACCAGGTCGAATGGCACGAGTACGCGATGCAACACGCGCTGTGCCAGGAAGAAGTCGCGCACATCAGCGCCTGGCTCAAGCGCGTGCTGGCCTGATAAAAATATGGCAAGAATGTGACGCGGATGTGACACCAGCGTTGCGTTTCAGGTGTAATATTGATAACACTGCAAGCATGTATTTGCAGCACGTCGATATTCCGCCAAGGCAACCTAACAAGGATTTCCATGAAACTGAAACAGATCTTGCGCACCTCCGCCGCCGCCGCATTGTTCGTCTGGGCCGGCGTCGCCAACGCCGCGCTGTACAACTTCTCGCTGACCGGCGACTACACGGCCAGCTGGCAACTCGACTCCGCCCCGTCCCCGGACCAGGTCTACAACAACGCCTTCACCTTGTGGGACATCGACGGCGACTTCCCGGACGCGGTGCTGGGCGTTGTCGACCTGACCTTCTTCAAAGCCTCAAGCGGTGGCGGCCTGGAAATCTATGACTTCTACGGTGATCAAGAATTGCTGTTATCGGATGGCTCCCAGCTCTACACCGGCAGCGAAGCCACCCCGACGTTCAAGCTCGGCACCTTCGCGCTCACCGAATACCAGGGCAGCGGCCAATACAGCCTGACCATCTCGGCCGTGCCGGAACCGGCCACCTACGGCATGCTGCTGGGCGGCCTGGGCCTGATCGGCGTCGCGCTGCGTCGCCGTCGTCAAGCCTGACCGCTTCCCTGTGACGCCGGCAATGCCGGCAGCGGCGGCGCCGGCGAGTCCGGCGCCGCCGTCTGCGCGGCATTCATCACCATCGCCAGGAAGGTGTAGTAGCCATTGATCCCCATCAGATCGACCACGCCATGCTCGCCGAACGCCGCCAGCGCCGCCGCGTAGGTCGCATCATCGACCCGCTGCTGCCGCTGCAGCTGCACGCAGAACTCATACACCAGCGCTTCGTCAGGCAATAGTGCGGCCCATGGCGCGGCCGGCCGCTCGCCGGCCGCAATCGCCGCGATCACCGCCTCCGCGACGCCATACTCGCGCGCAATCGGCGCATGGATCGCCCACTCCACCTGCTGGCTCCAGTGACGCGCCGTCACCAGGATGGCCAGCTCGGTCAAGCGCGTGCCGATCGCCGAGCGGTAGCGCAGGTACTCGCCCATGCGCTGCGCCGCCGCCATCAACTCCGGGCTGCGGATCAGCGGCACGAACGGCCCATACAAGGCCCCGCGCGGGCCGTCGATCACCGCCTGCGCCGCCACCTGCTGGGCCGCGCTCATATCGGCAAAAGCGATCGCCCCAAGTCTGTCTTCCATGCTGCCTCCCCCAATTATTCGGCCATGTTGCGGGATAAATCAACAGCGCGCAAGCCGAACCCGGCTAACGTAGGCAGTCTGCCCTCCATCCCGAAAGGACGCCATGAGCCACATCATCCACCGCAACCTGCGCCGGACGCCACCGCTCGCCGTGCACGCCGCCGGCATCACCGTCACCGACAGCGCCGGTCGCCGCTACCTCGACGCCAGCGGCGGCGCCGCCGTCTCCTCGCTGGGCCACGCCCACCCCGACGTGCTGGCCGCCATGCACGCCCAGATCGACCGCAACGCCTACGCCCACACCGCCTTCTTCACCTGCCAGGCGGCCGAGGAACTGGCCGCGCGCCTGGCGGCCGACGCCCCCGGCGACCTCGATCACGTCTACCTGGTCTCGGGCGGCTCGGAAGCCATGGAAACGGCGCTCAAGCTGGCGCGCCAATACTGGCTGGAAGCCGGCCAGCCGCAGCGCGGCGTCTTCATCGCGCGCCGCCAAAGCTACCACGGCAACACCCTCGGCGCGCTGGCCGTGGGCGGCAACGAATGGCGCCGCCAGCCGTTCGCGCCGCTGCTGATCGACGTACCGCGCGTGGCGCCGTGCTACGCATACCGCGACCGCGCCGACGGTCAGAGTACGGACGACTACACCGCCGCGCTGCTGCGCGAACTGGAGCAAGCGATCCAGGCGGCCGGCCCGGAAAACGTCATCGGCTTCGTGGCCGAAACGGTGGTCGGCGCCACGGCCGGCGCGGTGCCGCCCACGCCCGGCTACTTCCGCGGCGTGCGCAAACTGTGCGACCAATATGGATTGCTGCTGATCCTCGACGAAGTCATGTGCGGCATGGGCCGCACCGGCACGCTATACGCGTTCGAGCAGGAAGGCGTGCTACCGGACCTGGTGGTGCTGGGCAAAGGACTGGGGGCCGGCTACCAGCCGATCGGCGCGGTGCTGGCGCGCGCCCACCTCGTGCAGCGCCTGCGCGACGGCAGCGGCGCCTTCCAGCACGGCCACACCTACATGGGCCACCCGGTGGCCGCCGCCGCCGCGCTGGCGGTGCAAAAGGTGATCCAGCGCGACAACCTGCTGGGCGCCGTCACGGTGCGCGGCGCGGCGCTGCGGCGCATGCTGCGCGACGCCTTCGGCCAGCACCCGCACGTCGGCGACATCCGCGGGCGCGGACTCCTGATCGGACTGGAACTGGTGGCGGAGCGCGACAGCAAAGCACCGTTCGACCCGGCGTTGCGGCTGCACGCGGCGCTCAAAGACGCAGCGATGGCGCGCGGCCTGATGGTCTACCCGATGGGCGGCACCATCGACGGCCGCCGGGGCGACCACATCCTGCTGGCGCCGCCCTTCATCGCCAGCGAGGGGGAACTGGGGGAAATCACGGCAAGACTGGCCGACTCACTGGCTGCGGCGCTCAACCCCGCCACCGCCAGAGGGGTCTGACCCAAGGGTCAGACCCCGCGACTAAGCGCCGTGCGGGTTTAGCGCGCGCGCCAACTAATAACTTCAGCCTGCTGCTCGCCCAGCCCCGCAATCCCAAGCCGCAGCACATCGCCCTTTTTCAGGAAGCGCTGTGGCTTGCGGCCCATGCCCACGCCGGGCGGGGTACCGGTGGCGATCACATCGCCGGGCTCCAAGGTCATGAACTTCGACAGATAGCTGACGATCTGCGCCACCGTGAAAATCATGGTCGCGGTATTCCCGGTCTGCATGCGCTTGCCGTTCAGGTCCAGGTACAGGTCGAGATCCTGGACGTCGTAGACATCCTCCTGCGTCACCAGCCACGGGCCGACCGGGCCGAAGGTATCGCAGCCCTTGCCCTTGTCCCACTGGCCGCCGCGCTCCAACTGATATGCGCGCTCCGACACATCGTTCACCACCGTATACCCGGCCACGAACTTGAGCGCATCGGCCTCGCTCACATACTGCGCGCGCGCGCCGATGACGATGCCCAGCTCCACTTCCCAATCGGTCTTCTTCGCGCCCTGCGGCAGCATGATCGGATCATCCGGGCCATTCAGCGCGCTGATCGCCTTCATGAACACGATCGGCTCCTGCGGCGCCGCCATGCCCGCCTCCGCCGCATGGTCGGAATAATTGAGGCCGATGCAAATGAATTTACCCACCCGCGCCACCGGCACGCCGAAGCGCGGATTGCCGCGCACCAGCGGCAGCGTGGCGTGCGCGATCTTCTCCAGCTTGCGCAGCGCCTTCGGCGCCAGCGCCGCCGCGTCGATGTCGGCGATCACGCCGGACAGGTCGCGCAGCTTGCCTTCATCATCGATCAAACCTGGTTTTTCTTTGCCGGGACGGCCATAACGTACAAGTCGCATACTCACCTCGATTAAAATGTCTGCGCCATTCTAACCGTAGCGCTCCTGGCGCAGCCATTTGTTGGCGATGATCTTGGTGCCGCTGACCACCGGCGCGCCGCCGTGCAGCGTCTGCGGGTCCGGCGCGTGATGCTGGTCGGTATTGAGGAACCACAGCGCGTTGCCCTTCTTCGGGAACACCTCCAGCCCCAGATTCGGAAACACCGTGCCGCCGCCCTGCGCCACGTCGCACAGGTACAGTACGAAGGTCGCCAGGCGCTGGCCGCCGCGCGCCAGGTGGGCGCGATGGCCGGCGCTGGCCGGATCGAGCCAGTCGTAATGCGGACGGTACTCCTGGGTCGGATCGTATTTCTGCAGCTGAAACGGCTCGCTGCATTCAATATTCCAGTGCGCCAGCGCCGCCAGGCGGCGGTCGATGCGCTCGGCCACCTCCGCCTCGCCGCGCTGGATGAAGGCCATCTCCGACGTGCGGCCCTCGTGCACCACGCTGGCGCCGTCGGCTTCCGCCGCCACCGTGGAACGGGCGTAGCGCGCGCCGCAATGGGCGATGATGGCGTCGCACTCCTCCGCGCTGAGCACATTCCCCAGCAGGATCACCTGCGGTTTTTTCAGCACGAACAGCACCTCGACCTCGCGGTCGGGCAGCGCGATGCGGTTGCTGCGGGTATCGATGAAAGGCATGGCCAGCGGCGCCGGCCCCGGCCCCGGCCCCGGCCCATCCCGCGCCGCCAGCGCCTGATCGATCAACGCGCGCGCCGCCGCCGGGCTGTATTGGCCGCTGCCGGCCATGCCGTCGACCATATCCTGCGGCCGGCAGCCGAGCGCCAGATTCTCCATGATCCAATCCCGCCAGTTCTGCGGCAGGTCTGCAAAGGCTAGTTCGAATGGCGTCATCGCGTCGTCAAAGGCTGGTCGGATGGGAGGCCCATTCTACCGGATTGCGCGTGCGCCGCCGCGCGAACCACCACAATCCCGGCAGCTGCAGCAACACCAGCACCAGGAACGCCGCCTGGTAAGCCTGGGCCGGATAATGCCCGAGCAAATCGGGCCGCCAGCAGCCGACCATTATCCCGAAGCCGGCCTGCACCGCGAACGCGCCGAGGAAGATCAGCAAATTCAAACAGGTGGCCGCGCGCCCGCTCAGCGCGCCGGGCAGGCTCTGGGCGACGATCGCGTACTCGATCCCGGTCACCGTGCCCACCAGCGTAAACAGCACCGACAGCAGCTGGTAGCTGGGCCGCCAGTTGAACACAAAGCCCAGCTGCACCAGCACGAACAAGCTCACCCCGGCCGCCGCCACGCTGATCGGCCGCACACCGCGCCGGCCGGCCCACTCGGTGACCATGCCCACCGCGATGGCGCCGAAGATCACCGCCGCCATGCCCAGGTACAGCAGATAGCCGACCGCCGCCTCCGAGTAGCCGGCGACGTCGCCCAGCCAGCGGCTGATCCACAGGCCCTGGATGCCGAAAAACACCGTGTGCGGAATCAGCACCAGCGCCGCCGTCTCGCGGAACGCCGGATGACGGTAGACGGCGGCCATCGCCTCCAGCAGCGCCGGCTTGCGGCCGCCGCCCGCATGCGGCTGCGGCGGCGCCAGCGCGCGGATCAACACGCCGGTCAACGCGGCGGCCGCCGCCAGCCACAGGAACAGGCCGCGCCAGTCCATATAGTGCAGCGCCAGCCGCACCGGCAAGGTGGCCGCCGCCGCCCCGAGGCCGCCCACGGCGATCAGATAGCCCTGCACCGACGGCAGCCGCGCTGGCGCGATCCAGGTCGAAATCGCCTTCACCGCCGACATGAAGCAGCCGCCCAGCCCGAGGCCGATCAGCGCGCGCGCCACCAGCAGCTGGGTGAAGCTCTGGCCGCCGGCGAACGCCAGCGCGCCGACGCCGGCCAGCAGCAGCATCGGCAGCTGCAACCGGGCCGGCCCCCAGCGGTCAAGCGCGATGCCGACCGGCAGCTGGACCAACGCAAAGGCCAGGAAGAAAGCGCTGGTCAGCAGGCCAAGCTGGCCGGGTGTGAGCGCCAGCGCCGCTACCAGTTGCGGCGCCAGCGTGGCGTTCACGGTGCGCATCAGGCTCGATAAAAAATGCCCGAGCGCGAACGGCAGGAACACCAGCACAAACAGCGCCCACCCGGACCGCGACGGTGCGGCCGGCGTCGGCTGCAATGAATCGCGCATGACGCCCGCCTAGGCCGCGTTGTGCGTATCGCAGCCCGAGGACGGCGACGCCGAAGAAGACGATGCCGACGCCTGCCCGCCGCCCTCCTGCCGCGCCGCCATCAGCGGAATCACCTTGCGCGCGCCGGGCGCCTCGGTGCCTACGCCGGCACCCGACTCGCTGCGCGCCCCACCCTCCTCCTCAAAGAAAAACTTGTCCTTGCCAAACGCCGGTTTCAACTGATCCATCCAGGTCGCCTGCGGATCGAACTTGGCATAGAACGGCTTGCGCACCCAATCCGGATTGCGCGCCTGCAGGAACTGCAGCGCGAACACCTGCTCACCGCCGATGGTCGCAATCCCGTCGATCACCACCTTGCCGGGGAAGGCGCTCATCGACGGCCCGCGCACGGTGCGCGACAGGCCGGACACCATCTGGTACGCCGCCTGGAAAATCTCATGCGCGCGCGCCAGCGGCAACTGGAAATACTCGCGCGGCCCGGTATCGCGCTCGACGAACATATAGTAGGGAATCGCCCCCAGCCGCACGCCGGTCTGCCACAACTCGGCCCACGAGGCCGGATCTTCGTTGATGTGGCGGATCAGCGGCCCTTGCATGCGCAAGGTGGCGCCGGTGCCGACGATGCGCTTGACCGCCTGCTGCGCGATCTCCGGCCGCAGCTCCACCGCGTGGTTGTAGTGGCCCATGATGGCCATGTTCTTCCCGGCCTTCACCACCCGCTCGAACAGCCGCAATAAATCGTCGGCATCGCGGTCCGAGACGAAGCGCTGCGGCCAGTACGCCACCGACTTGGTGCCGATGCGGATGTTCTGGATATGCGCCAGATCCGGCGCCAGCAGCGGCTCGATATACGCCTCCAGCGAGCGCGTATTCATGATCAAGGGATCGCCGCCGGTGATCAGCACATCGGTCACCTCCGGATGCATGCGCAGATACGACGCCAGCTGGTGCGACTCCTTGGCGTCGAACTTCATATCGTCCATGCCGACGAACTGCGGCCAGCGGAAGCAGAAGGTGCAATATGCGTGGCAGGTCTGCCCCGAACTGGGAAAGAACAGCACCGTCTCCTTGTACTTGTGCTGCAGGCCCTTGAGCGGCGCATCGTTCACGCGCGGCACGTTGTGCGTCATCTGCCCGGCCGGATGGGGATTCATGCGCATGCGGATGCGCCGCACCAGCGCCACCAGCGCCGGCTGGTCGGCCTTGCCCAGCACCAGTTCCTTCAGGCGCGCGTAGTCGTCCGGCGCCAGCATGTCGCGGTGCGGGAAGGTCAGGCGGTAGATCGGATCGTCGGGAATATTATTCCAGTCGATCAGGTGATCGAGCACGTACTCGTTGGTGCGGAACGGCAGCACATGCGACACCACCTGCACCGCTTCCTGCAGGTCGGGCGGTATCCACTCCCATTGGCGCGAGTGGGAGATCGTCTGGCGGATAAACGGCTTGAATTTGGGCGCATCCATGATCGGGTCCTCTTGTCGGTGGCGGAAAACCCCATGCTAGGCCGCGCGTCGCAACCCAGTTTTGCGCGAACGCAACTCTTTAAATTGCCGGCGGCGTACAGTTTGATCTGTCATCCACCCCACCGGAGTTATCCATGAAAACCTTTGCCGCCATTGCCTTCGCTGTGATTTCCCTGCCCGTCCTCGCCGCCGAGCCGACTGAAAAAGACGCCATCGCCATGGCCGAAAAAGGCGCCGCCTTCATCAAGGCCAACGGCCAGGAAGCCTTCATCAAAAAGATCGCCGCCAAGGATCCCGAGTACCTGCAAGGCGCGCTGTACGTCGACATCCGCGACCTCAAGACCGGCATCGTGCTGGCGCACCCGGTCAACCCCTCCATCGTCGGCAAGGACCTGACCGACATCCCCGACGCCAGCGGCAAGAAGTACCGCCGCGAGATCATCGAACTGGCCGCCAAACAAGGCCACGGCTGGGTCGACTACCAATACAAGCATCCCACCACCGGCAAGATCGAACCGAAAACCACCTACATCCTGCGGGTCGGCGACGTCGTGCTGGAAGCCGGCATCTACAAAAAATAAACCGCCGTCCGCCCAGGAGCCCGTCATGCTGAACACCATGCTGAACAAACTGCGTATCGGTCCCAAACTGCTGCTGGCCCCCATGCTGGTGCTGCTGCTGTTGATTGCCACCGCCGCCGCCGCCTACGTCGGCATGGTGCGCCAGAACGCCTCGCTGGAAAACCTGGTGCAGGTGCGCGCCGCGCGCCTGAAAGCCACCGCCGACGTCAGCGGCGAAGCGCGCTACGCCCACGCCCACATCTACCAGTTGCTGGCGTGGGTCAACGGCAGCTTCGCCCAATCCCGCCTCGACGCGCTGGGCCAGCAAATCAAGCAGCGCCACGCCGCCATCGACGCCGAACTGCGCCAGCTCGACGCGCTGGCCGATCCGGCGCAGCGCAAGATCGTCGCCCAATCGCTGCAGGCGCTGGCCGCCTACCGCAAGGCGGTGCTGCAAACCATGGACATGGCGCAGATGGACCAGAGCATCGCCACCAACGCGATGGCCATCGCCGAAAAACAATTCCTGCTGCTGAACGAACAGCTGGCGCAGCTCTCGGCCATGGAAAAGCGGCTCAGCGAACAGGCCCACGCGCAGGCCAAGGACGACTTCCACACCCTCAACACCGGCATGCTGGCGATGGTGCTGCTGTCGATCGCGCTGTCGATCAGCGTGACCATGACGCTGCGCGGCGCCATGCTGCGCGACATCCGCGCCATCGCCGACGTGGTGGTGGCGCTGGCCGCCGGCCGCCTGGCGGCCGGGCGCGCCAACCAGGGCCGCGACGAAATCGCCGACACCGCGCGCATGCTCGACCAGACCATGGCCAACCTCACGCAAACGCTCACCACCATCCTCGGCGCGGTGCGCTCGATCGACACCGCCGCGCGCGAAATCGCCACCGGCAACCTCGATCTGTCGACCCGCACGGAAATGCAGGCCAGCTCGCTGGAGCAGACCGCCAGCGCCATGGACAGTCTGACGCAGGCGGTGCAGGCCAACGCCGCCAACGCGCGCCAGGCCTGCCAGCTGGCCGCCGGCGCCAGCGACCTGGCGCAGCACGGCGGCGCGGCCATGGAGGATGCGGTGCAAACCATGGCCTCGATCCGCGCCAGCTCGCGCCAGATCGTCGACATCATCGCCGTCATCGACGGCATCTCGTTCCAGACCAATATCCTGGCGCTGAACGCCGCCGTCGAAGCGGCGCGCGCCGGCGAGCAGGGACGCGGCTTCGCCGTGGTGGCCTCGGAGGTGCGCACCCTGGCGCAGCGCTCGGCCGCCGCCGCCAAGGAAATCAAGACCCTGATCGCCGCCTCGGTCGCCACCATCGACGCCGGCAGCGCCACCGTGCAGCAGGCCGGCGAACGCATGGGCGGCATCGTCGTCGCCGTGCAGCAGGTCAACGACGTCATCGCCCGCATCAGCGCCGCCAGCGCCGAGCAGGCGCAGGGCATCGCCGAGGTCAATCAGGCGGTGGCACAGATGGACGATGTGACGCAGCAGAATGCCGCGCTGGTCGAGCAGGCCGCAGCGGCCGCCGCCAGCCTGCAGGACCAGGCCGGCCACCTGTCGCAGGCGGTGTCGGTGTTCAAGCTGGAGCCGCCCGCCGCCGTCCCGGCCGACTCAGCCCCGGTGCGGCTTGCTCAAAAAACGCGAGCCGGCCGCCACGAAACGCCACGGCAACTCCATCGCCTTCGAGATGCCGATGCGCGTGCCGGCTAGCACCTCAATATCCACGCCGGCGCCGGCGGCCGGCAATAGCTGAAACGGCGGCGCAGCCAGCGGCAGCGCGTTGTGCGCGCGCGTCACGCCCAGCGCCTGCGCCAGCCGCCCCGGTCCGGCGCACAGCAGGCGCACATCGTCCAAACCGCGCCGCGCGCGCATCCGCGCCAGCCCGGCCGCGTCGTCGAGCGGCTCCAGCGCGCGGATCAGCACCCCGGCGCCGTGGCCCGGCTCGCGGCAGACGAAGTTCAGGCACCAATGCAGGCCGTGCGAGCGGTACACATAAGCGTGGCCCGGCGGACCGAACATGGCGAAATTGCGCGGCGTCTCGCCGATGAAGCAATGCGAGGCCGGCTCCGCGCGGTCGTAGGCCTCGGTCTCGACGATGCGCCCGCCCACGCCGTCCACCAGCAAGGTCACGCCGATGAGTTGCCGCGCCACCAGTTCCGCAGGCGCGTTGAAATCGATACCAGCCAGAGTCGTCGTCATGCGTCTATTCTAAATGCCAATCTGAACCGAACGATCACGAAAATCGTGCAAAATGCATATCGGTTCCCGGCAATTCGCGACAAAATATGGCCGTCGGCGTAGAAAATCGCCACAAATTCACGCAACCGGGGCCGGCTTGCGGCGATAATCGAGGGTACGATTGCCCTTGCCCTAGAAATAATCACAATGACCACAGCAGCTGCCCAAGCCTTGCCAACAGAAAACGCGGTGGAAGACGCGCTGATGCGTTCCATCCGTATTCCGCCCCGGCCCAGCCTGCTCGTCGACCTGCAGCGCGAGTTGGCCCAGGCCGATCCCTCGCCGCGCCAGATCGCGCGCATCATCGGCAACGACGTCGGCATGTCCGGCGCCCTGCTCAAGCTGGCCAATTCGCCGTTCTTCGGCGCCGCCCGCAAGGCCAAGTCGGTCGAGCAGGCCATCAACTTCCTCGGCATCAACCAGTGCGCGGCCCTGCTGACCGGGCTGCTGGCGCGCCAGGCCATCGACGGCAACGAGGCCGACCTCAACGCCTTCTGGGAAATCTCGGCGCGGCGCGCCCAGGCGCTGGTGTTCACCTCGCGCAAGCTGCGCATCGCCCCGCCCGATATCGCCCACACCTTCGGCCTGTTCTGCGACATCGGCGTGCCGCTGCTGATGAACCGCTTCGCCGACTACGCCGACACCTACGAGCAAGCCTGCAACGACCCGGTGCAGCTGTTTACCGCCGTCGAAGACCAGTGCTACAGCACCAACCACGCCGCCATCGGCTGCCTGCTGGCGCGCAACTGGGGCTTGTCGCCCGACGTCTCCTGGGCCATCCTGCTGCACCACGACTACCGCGTGCTGGACGACCCGGCCACCGACGACGCCATCCGTTCGCTGGTGGCGCTGTCGGTGCTGGCCGAAAAAGGCATCCAGCGCCTGCACGGCCACAGCACCTCCTACGAATGGGACAAGGGCGGCGACGCCGCTTGCCGCCACCTCGGCCTGAGCGAGGATGAAACCGAAGACCTGCTCGAAGAACTCAACGAAACCTTCCACACCGAACGATAAGAAGCAAAGCCAATATGCCGAAAAATAAGCGCCCCGTCCCGCGCAAATCCGCCACCTCGCCTGAAGCCAAGGACGAGCAAAACACCCACGAACTGTGCACCCTGGCGCTCGACCTGGCCGACGAATCGGCCGGCGCCGACATCATCGCCGCCGCCACCCGCGCCGAGCTGGCGCAGAAGCACATCGACTTCCAGCGCCTGCTGCGCCGCCTGCTGGCGCAAGGCAAGGATGAGGTACTGTACGGCGCCATCGAACTGGCGCGCGACGAATCTCTGGACGGCTACCGCTACCTGCGCGCCGCCATCGAGGAAGGCGCGGCCAACCTGCTGCTGCGCCGCGAGGGCGCGCCGGAAATGGAAATCGACGCCTTCGCCATCCCGGTATTCGTGCGCAGCCAGGGCGGGCTCGACCCGGCCGCCGACTTCCAGGACGGCGCAGCCTACGACGCCCTGCTGGCCAGCTTCACCGAAGCCGGCCTGGAAAGCCCGAAAGCCAAGGTGGTGCTGGTCAGCCACGCCTACGACGCCGGCGAAATCGAACGCATCAGCTACGGCCAGCTGCACGCCATGCTGCGTGAAGCGGTGCACTCGCTGACCGAAAAGAAAATCGCCGCCGCCCCGGCGCTGGAGCGCAGCATGCAGCACGGCTGGTCGGCCACCAGCTTCGACGCCGGTGACAGCGCGGTCGAGCTGCGCTTCCTGCTCGGCTTCTCGCTCAAGCGCGCCGACGACCCGTTCTACAAAGTGCCGGCCGGCGACAAAGCCGCCGACGCCTACTTCGCCAAACGCGCCGAAGCCTACCAGCAATGGACCGAGGCCTACGGCCCGCTGGTGGCGCGCTGCCTGGGCCGCGCGCGCGGCGCCGACCAGGAATTGTCGCTCAGCTTCCAGTACCAGGACCTGTTCTTCGGCGCCCGCGCCCAGGCCCAGTCCGAATACGAGATGCTGCAGCTGCTGTCCGAGCTCAACCAGGCGCTTGAGGGCCAAGGCCAGGATCCGGCCCAGGTCCAAGCCGTGATCGGCCCGGCCGACGAGGACGAGGAAGCGCTGCTGCGGGTGCGCCTGAGCGTCGGCGACACCGTGCTGGCCAGCGCCGACAAGCCGCACGACGACGCCGCCGACCTGGCCTTGGCGCTGGAAGACCTGGCCGACGCCCTGTCCACTCTGGGCCTGACCGACATCGCGGTCTCGGAACACCCGCTCGATTAACAGCGATTTCCTGTTTGACAGGCGCCCACGAGCCGAGGATACTTTCCTGAACGCGGAACGCAGATTCCGCAGCCTGGTGCGGTGCAGGCCTTGTGCTCCGCAGCAAAGGGAGACATGTCATGAAAGCCTGGGCCCTGTTCCTGTGCGCCGCCGCGATGCTAGGCATCAGCGGTTGCGCCAGTCAAACCGTGGCGCTACAAGCGCCGCGTCAGCAATTGTTCCACGACCAGTTATTCCAGCCGCCCAGCACGCCGGTCGACACCACCAACGTGTTCGCCCTCAGCCCGGCCATGCGCGACTACGTGCGTTACGAGATCGGCAACCCGGCCGCCGGCAAGGACGTGCGCCGCATGCTGTTCGACGCCCTCTACCGGCGCGACAAGCTGCAACTCGAATACGATTCGGCCATCACCCGCAACGCCGCCCAGACCTTCGAGGCGCGCGCCGGCAACTGCCTGTCGCTGGCCATCATGACCGCCGCCCTGGCGCGCGAGCTGAACCTGCCGGTGCAATTCCAGCAGATCGAGGTCGATGAAGTCTGGAGCCGCGCCGGCAACCTGTATTTCGCCAGCAACCACGTCAACCTGTCGCTGGGCCGGCCGCACACCGAGCGCAATCCCTACCTGGCCTACAGTGCCGACACCGCCAACGCGCTGACGGTCGACTTCATCCCGGTGCCGCCCAAGGCCCGCGAAAACGCCCGACCGCTGACCGAGACCGCCATCGTCGCCATGTTCCTCAACAACCGCGCCGCCGAACTGCTGGCGGCCGGAAAAATCGACGAGGCCTACTGGTCGGTGCGCAAGGCCACCGAGGTCGACCCGCAATTCCTCAACGCCTACAACACGCTGGGCGTGATCTACCAGCACCACGGCAACGCCGCCGCCGCCGAGCAGGTGCTGCGCTACGCCCACTCGCAGGGCCCCAACAACACCATCTTCCTGGCCAACCTGGCCATGACGCTGGAAAACAACCACCAGCCCGAGGAAGCGGCCGTGCTGCGCACCCGCCTGGCCGAACTGGAACCATATCCGCCGTTCTACTTCTTCCACCAGGGTCAGGAAGCCATGAAGCTGGGCGACTACGCGCGTGCCCGCAAGCTGTTCGAGCGCGAGCTGGAACGGGTGCCGGAATACCACGAATTCCACTTCTGGCTGGCGGTGGCCAACTACCACCTGGGCAACCTGCGCGCGGCCGACAGCCATATGGCGCTGGCGCAGAAAAACAGCACCACGCGCGGCGACCACGACCTGTATGCGGCCAAGCTCGACCGCATCCGCGCCTACGAGGCGCAGTTGCGCGCAAAATAAGGCGGCAGCAGTGGTATGCTGAAACTGGCTGAAGTTTGCCGTTTGCTTGACACTTAGTTGCAAACACGCAACAATTGCAAGCAAATCAAGCTGCACCTATTTCGCCGCACACCACAAGGATTCCGTCATGCTGAGACCCTGGCCCGCCCGCGCCGCCGCCCCCTTCGTCCTCGTCGCATTGCTGGCATTGCTGGCAGTGCTGGCCGGCTGCGGCGGCGGGGGAGGCGGCGGCGGTAACGGCGGCGGTGGCACCACCACGCCGCCAGCAGTCGCCACGCCCGCCCTCACCTTCACGCCGACCACCCTCAGCGCCACCGTGGTGGCCGGCACCTCGCTCACCATGAATGTGCTGGCCGCCGTCACCCGGCCGGCCGACTTCAGCGGCGCCGGCGTGTTCGCCAGCGTGGTCGACGCCCAAGGCGTGCTCGCGCCCGGCGCGGCGCTGGTCAACGACAACCCCAACCAATACCACGCCGTGCTGCAATCGGCGCCGACGCTGGCGGCCGGCAACTACAAGGGCGAGCTCAGCGTGCGCCTGTGCCGCGACAGCGCCTGCGCCAGCCAGTTCCCCGGCTCGCCGGTGGCGCTGCCCTACGACATCACCGTGCTGGCCGCCGGCAGCGTCGCCTTCACGGCCGTGCCGGCCATGCCCTTGATCGCCACTGCGCAAAACGGCACGCCGGCCCCGCCTCCTGTCGCCATCGCGGTCGGCGCCGTCGGCCGCAGCTGGACCGCCAGCACCGGCGGCGCGTCGTGGCTCAAGCTCAGCGCCGCCAGCGGCACCGGCAACGGCGGCATCGCGCTCAGCTACGACGCTAGCGGCCTGACCCAGGGCGACTACACCGCCAACCTCAGCATCACCTCCAACGACAACCAGAGCGTGGTGCTGCCGGTGGCGCTGACGGTGCTGCCGCCGGGCCTGGTCCTGGGCAGCAACAGCGTCACCTTCAACGCCATCAACGGCGCCGCCATTCCGAGCCAGATCGTCAGCCTCGACACCGACAACAAGATCACCGCCAACTGGAGCGCCGCCAGCAACGCCGCCTGGCTGGGCGTCTCGCCCACCGCCGGCGCCACCCCGGCCACCACCGTGCTGAGCGTCGATCCGACCGTCGGCACGCTGGCCAGCGGCACCCACAACGCCCTCATCACCATCACGCCGCAAGGCCTGACCACGCGCACCCTGCCGGTGACCCTGAACCTGAGCAAGGCCACGCTGGCCGCCTCCGCCACCGCCGTCACCCTGGGCGGCACCTACGGGCGCGACTTCAGCAGCGGCCAGGACCTCAAGCTGGGCCTGAACACCGGCACCCTCAGCTGGCCGTGGCAACTGGGCGGCATGCCGGCCTGGGCCACCGTCAACACCACCGCCGGCACGCTCAACGCGGCCGCCACCACCATCACCTTCAAGCCCAAGCCGGCCAACGCCGCCGTCGGCGTCACCTCGACCTTGCTCAACGCGACCGCCGCCGTCAACGGCGACAGCGTGACGGCGCCGGTGCTGCTCTCGCTCAACAAGGACACCCACAAGCTGCTGCCCACCGACGTGGCGGTGGCCTTCGTCAGCATGCCGGGCTGGAGCCGGCTGACGCGCGTCATCACCGTCAACGACAACTACGGCAGCTTCAACGGCATGAGCGCGACCAGCGACAAGTCGTGGCTGGTGGCCGGCGTCAGCGCCGACCGGCTGATCCTGACCGCCGACCCGAGCCAGATGCTAACCGACACCTTGAGCACGGCCACCATCACCATCTCCGCGACCGATCCCGACGCGGTGGCGCCGGAAGTGATCCGCGTGGCGTTGTGGAAAGGCTCGGCCACGCCGTCGGCCGCGTCCAGCGCCACGCTGCCCTATACCAACGTCGCCGCCGACCCGCTGCGTCCCTACGTCTACCTGCACAACGGCGGCGCCGTCATCGACGTCTACAACGTCTACACGGGCGCCAAGGAAACCAGCATCACCGGCTTTTCCGCGCACCTGGGCGACATGGCCGTCACGCCCAACGGCGACACCCTGTACGTGGTGGACGTCGACAACGCCCGCGTGAGCACCGTCAACCTGGCCACGCGCGCCATCAGCAAGCAACTGCCGCTGGCCGCGCCCGGCACCAAGGCCACCCGCCTCAAGGTGATCCGCCCGAACGGTGTGGAAATGCTGGCGCTCAGCGATGGTCAGCTGTTCCTGACCGCCGGCTTCACGCGCCTGGCCACGCTGCCGCTGAGCACCGGCGGCGCGATCGCCGCCAGCGCCGACGGCAAGCGCCTGGTGCAGCAAAGCGAAGCGGGCGCCACCATCCAGCACACCAGCGCCAGCATCGACTACGCCGCGCTCAACGGCGGCACCTTGTTCGCCGCCAGGCTGGCGCCGTCCAGCCACGCCAGCCCCGGCACGCAGGGCCAGGACCTGTGGGTCAGCGACGACGGCGCGCGCGTCTACAGCGCCGCCGGCACGCCGAAATCGTGCGTGGTCATGGCCGGTAGCGACCTCGGCATCATGGGCTACCTGCCGATCGGCGACGCCACGCCCAACAACATCGAGATCGGCTTCGACGGCCGCATCTACTGCGGCGGCGCGGCCAAGGCCAGCAGCAACGACATCTATATGTTCGACAGCACCGGCACCAGCATCCTGCAGCAGTTCAAGCTGAGCAGCACCGGCAAGCAGTTACTGCCGCGCCAGATGGTGTTGTCGGGCGACGGCTGGATGCTGGTCGCCATCACCGACGACAACCTCGTCACCTTCCTGCCGATCGGACCATGAGCGTCGAAGCGGCGATGCAACGTAATCCGCTGCTCGACCATATTTTCTGGGAGGCGCTGAACGGCGCCCACCGCCACTGGTCGGACGGCACGGCGTCGGCGCGGCGCTACACGCAGGGCTTCTCGCCCATCATCGCCTTCGCCGACCCGGCGCAGCCGGACTTCGCAGCGCTGGCGCCGTGGTGCGCCAGCGGCGAGCACTTCTACTGTGAAAACTGGAGCGGCGCCGCACCGCCGGGCTGGCGCATCGAAGCCGAGACCACCATGTTCCGCATGCTGTGGGATGGTCCGCTGCCGGTCGCCGATCCGGCGCCGGACGCGCGCCCGCTGCGGGCCGAACACGCGCAGCAGGCGCTGGCGCTGGCGACCTTGTGCAAGCCGGGGCCGTTCGGCATCCGCACCATCGAGCTGGGCGACTACTTCGGCTACTTCGACGGCGACCGCCTGATGGCGATGGCCGGCGAACGCCTGCGCGCGCCGGGCCTGTGCGAAATCAGCGGCGTCTGCACGCATCCCGACGACCAGGGGCGCGGGCTGGCCAAAAAACTGATCGGCAAGCTGCTGCACCGCCACGCCCAACGCGGCGACCGCTCCTTCCTCCACGTCATGCGCACCAACCCCGCCCACCAGCTCTACCTGGCCATGGGCTTCATCGACTACCTGGAATCGACGGTGCGGGTGGTGGTGGCGGAATAGCATACCGCTTGAACTTAAAAATGCTACCATCAGCTATCATGTCGATCACTTCACTCAAATTACGCGAGGAACTCAGGGAGCATTCGGCCGATAGCGTTGAACAGCGCTCCCAATTCGTTGCGCAGGCTCAGGCCGCGCGCGCGGCAATGCTGCAAACTGGTCAAGGCTACGATACGGACGACGTCCGCAACTATCTGCGCCAACGTCTCGCCGATAAGCAGACAACCAAGCCGCAAACCAGGTTTGCCGTCGGCGTCCCCTCATCCACGTAACGCCAGCCATAACCGCGATTTTTCAGCGTAAGACAAGGTATAAGCCGGGCTGCTCGATGGCAGGCTGAAGATGCGGTAGCGGGCGGCTTGTTCGCCCAGCACTTTCATGCCCAGCTTGGCGGCGGTGCCGCCGTTGAAGGCGATGGCCTCGATGCCTGGATAGCGCGCCAGCAGGCCCGGCAGGTCGTTGTCGTCGCGGTGACGGATGGCGCTGTCGAGGCTGCCAGGGCGATGGGCCTCGGCCACCACGTCCCACAGGCCGACGCCGTGCGCCAGCAGCGTGTGCAGCCGCGCTTCGTAGGCCAGCGGCACCAGCGCGACACCGATCACCTCCGACATCCGCAGCCAGAATTTGTTGAGGTTTTGGCCAATTTGACAGCGACCGTCTACTTTCATGTCGACGCGCATATTGTCTTGAGCTAGACTTGCCAAAAGAATAAACTCGACGGGCAGACATGCAGATGCACTCTGAACCAGGCAAGGTGGCGCAACTACTGCAAGAGAAGAAGTTCGCAAAGAACTGGTCGGGCATTCGCCCAAAAGAGAACCATCGGGGACTCTTGATTGGCACTGCAATTCTATTCGACGAAAACGGGATTTCGATTCCTGGAATGACGCTTCAGATCGAGCTGCGCGTCCCGACCGTCGTGGACGATTGCTTGATCATTTTATCGGTCTTCCAACGCATCGGATCGAAACGCTACCGGGCATACCAGCTTGAGGTATGTCCAAACGATAAGCTCAGCCACAATGGCGAAGAGCCAATCTACGGTCCGCACGAACATCTGCCAAATGGAGAAGTACACCCCGTTCGCGAGAGTGGCGTAGACTGTCACAATTGGCAGACTCTTATTGCTTGGTTTCTGTCGCGAACAAATATTGATCCTTTCGATTTGGAGCAACCATGTTGAGCTGCGAATGGGCGCAGACGCTGACCCGATACGACTGCAAGCCTGTGCGCGGCATCCGGGGCGAGCTTGGGCTGCGCATTGGGACCCCGTTCAGCTTACCAGATGACGCCGCAATTACGCTTTACATCATCGAGGCCGGCGATGGTCACTTGGTGATCAGTGATAACGGCGACACGTTCGCCCATTTGAGTGCGTTGGGGCTAGACCTAAACCACCATTCAAAATCCCGGGTTTTACGCGATATCGTCAAGGCACAGGGAGTTACCTTGGGTGATGAAGGAGATTTCAAACTTCTGACTCAGAAAAAAAATGCGCCATGGAATTTTGCCCGCAGCATCACTGCACTTTTGGCGGTGGCACAATGGGCAAGAGAACAGATGAGTGAGGCCCCCATCGGACACGATCTTATTGCCGAAGCCGAGCCATATATCTTGGCTCGCAACCCCACCGTCCAAATAAAACGTCGTGTGCATGTTCGCGGCGCTTCGATGGTCGATCACATTTTCGATTTCGGCCACGGGAGTGATGTCATTGATATTATTTCACCCAGTCCTCAGGCAACAGGTGGAGCAATGCGTAAGGTTGGAGATGTGCTCAATGGTCCATTTGCCGATACTTACTTACCGTTGATCATAGTGGACGATCGAACAGAGCCACGAAAAGCTGAAAATGAAATCGGGATACTTGCTTCGCTAGTTCGGACGCAATCTTTCTCGAGCTTGGTGATGCCTCGCCACTGAGCAAAGCCCACCGTTCAAGTATCAGGGCAAAGTATCCCTCAGCACTTTCCATTGCGACAGTTTCTCGACAAATGGCAACGTGTAAGCAGGGCTGCTAGAAGGCAGATGAACTATGCGATAAGCTGACGAGTGCTCACCCAGCTTCTTTATCCCAAAGCGCGCGGCAGTCCCGCCGTTGAAGGCAAGCGTATGAATTTGCGGAAAACGCTTGAGTAAGCCGACGAGATCATTTTCCTGCCTGTCGCGGATATAGCTATCCAAGCTGCCAGACCGATGAGCTTCCGCCACGACATCCCACAAACCGATGCCGTGGCGCAGTAACGCTTCCAGCCGGCCTTGATAAGACAGTGGGATCAGTTCTACGCCGATCACCTCCGCGATAAGACTCCAGAATCGATTCTGACGATTACCATAATATTCCTGGACCGCTAACGATTTATCTCCCGGAAGGCTGCCTAATACAAGTAGGCGAGTGCGCTCATCGACCACAGGATCGAAGCAACGCTTACGAACAGCTTGGCTGTCATTTACTAAAGGCATGCTGGATTTTACTACGGTCACAAAATGTTCTGCCGGTTGGCATAGTACTGCTGGACCGCCAGCGACTGTTCGCCGGGCAGGCTGCCCAGCACCAACAGACGGGTTTGCCGGTCCACCACGGGGTCGAAGCAGCGCTTGCGCAAATCATCATTCATGCGGCATTGTAGGTGTAGAATCGTTGGGCAGTCGATAACTATAAGTCGATCACTATAACTCGCAGGAGACAACCATGCCGCAAAACCGCACCATCGACACACTGCTGGCCCAGTATAGCGAAAGCCACCTCAACCACACGAACGAACTGATCCACATCGTCTGCGTGCCCGTCATCATGTTTACGTTGCTGGGACTGCTATGGGCGCTGCATCCGCTGGTGGCGCTGGCGTTCTCGGTGGCGGCGATGTGCTACTACTTCAAGCTGTCCAAACCGTTTGCCCTGGGGATGTTGCTGATGGCAGCCGTGATGCTGTCCATCCTGGCCGCGCTGCCGCCGCCGACCGTCCTGCCGCTGTCGATCACCATCTTCGTGCTGGCGTGGATCGGCCAGTTCATCGGCCACAAGATCGAAGGCAAGAAGCCGTCGTTTTTCGACGACCTGCGCTTCCTGCTGATTGGTCCGCTGTTTGTGCTGAGCTTCCTGTATCGCCGCCTGCGCTGGGCCTATTAAACGCCGGAAATCAGCGGAACCACGAATGCGCGAACAGCGCCTGTGCCGCGCCTTGCATTTCATTATCGGTCAACATCAGCACCAGCACGGTGCTCACTGCCACGTAACCCAGCAGCGTAACGACCTTGATTTGCAGCGCGGTGCTCATGACGCTCTCCCGAAATAAATAAAAAAGTCTTATCAATTCAATATACTAGGTCTGCCGGGCAGCACCGCAGAATTTACACCGCCGTTACAACTTAGTAGCAAATAACCATTAATCTGTTGCGTCGCAACAAAATCTGGCCGCTAGGCAAGATGCAGCTCGGCCAGCTATACTGGTTTGATGTCTTCTCCACTGCTCTTCGTCCTTGCCTGCCTGATCTGGGGCTCCACCTTCTTCGCCATCACGCTGCAACTCGGGGAAGTCCCGCCCGCCGTCTCGGTGGTGTACCGCTTTGCGCTGGCGTCGGCCGTGCTGTTCGCCTGGTGCGCCGCGCGCGGCGACAAGCTGCTGCTACCGTGGCGCGTGCAACGCTGGATGATCCTGCAGGGCTGCGCCACCTTCGCCGTCAGCTACATCTGCACCTACACTTCCGAGCAGTACCTGGTCTCCGGGCTGGTGGCCGTGCTGTTCGCGCTGATGGTGTTCTGGAATCCCATCCTCAACCACTACACCTTCGGCACCGCGCTCAGCCTGCGCACCTGGGCCGCCGGCGGCGTGGCCATCGCCGGCGTGACGCTGCTGTTTTACCAC
This sequence comes from Duganella sp. BuS-21, assembly GCA_041874725.1. Taxonomy (GTDB): domain Bacteria; phylum Pseudomonadota; class Gammaproteobacteria; order Burkholderiales; family Burkholderiaceae_D; genus Rugamonas. The sequence continues at coordinate 6,022,715 of CP097466.1, forward strand.
TCCATCCATGGCGCATGGAACGAGATCATGAACGGCGGTAACGGACATTTCCTGCTCGGCCTGATCCTGGCCATCTGCGCCACCATCGCCAGCTCGGTCGGCAACGTCATCGTCATCAAGGTGCGCGAGCAATCATCGAACGTGCTGCTGACCATGGCCTGGTCCATGATGTGGGGCACCCTGCTGGTGGCGCTGTGGGTGCTGGTCAGCGGCCAGTCCTTCGTCATGCCGAGCACCGCCCGATACTGGGGCGGCCTGCTGTATTTGTCGCTGCTGGGCTCGGTCATCGCGTTTGCCGCCTATTTCACGCTGATTCATCGCATCGGCTCGGACAAAGCCGTGTACATTGGCGTGGTGACGCCGGTGATTTCCGTGCTGCTGTCGATCCAGCTCGAACACTACCGCCCCGGCCCGCTGGAATGGCTGGGCATGGTGTTGTGCATTTCGAGCGTGGCCTGGGCCTTGAAACCAAATTCCTCTACTACTGCAAAAACCTGATGAGCAATTCCGAACTGACCATCCGCCCGGCGACGCCGGCCGACATCCCCGCCATCTTCGGCATGATCTTCGAGCTGGCGGTGTTTGAAAAGCTGGAGCACATGGTGGTCGCCAATGAAGCCATGCTGCACGACAGCCTGTTCTGCGACAAGCCGGTGTGCGAAGCGCTGGTCGGCGAAACCGGCGGCGAAGTGGTCACCTTCGCGCTGTTCTTCCACAACTTCTCCACCTTCCTGTGCAAAAAAGGCCTGTACCTGGAAGACTTGTACGTGCAGCAGTCGCAGCGCGGCAAGGGCTACGGCAAGCAGATGCTGGTGGCGCTGGCGCAGCTGGCGGTGGAGCGCGACTGCGGCCGCTTTGAATGGTCGGTGCTGGACTGGAACGCCAACGCCATCAAGTTCTACCAAGGCATGGGCGCGACCGTGATGCCGGACTGGCGCATCTGCCGCGTCACCGGCGACGCGCTGGCGCAGCTGTCTTCGCAGGGCTGAAAAAAAATCCCACCCAGCGGCAAGCGCTGGATGGGCAGAACCCGTGTCAGAGGGAGGGAGGTTGAATCAACGGATTCACTATATCCCTCCCCTTTGCCGCCCGCAGCCGGCCTTACAAATCATTACGGCGACTTTACAGAAAGCTGATGTCTGTTCGTCACTGCGCGCTCCAGCAGCTCGAACAAGCCTTGCGTCAGCAGCGCCAGCACCGCCGCAGGGATGGCCCCGGCCAGCAGCATGTCGTTGTCGTTCAGCGCCAGGCCGATGGTGATGCGCTCACCAAAACCGCCGGCGCCGATGAAGGCGGCGATGGTGGCCGTGCCCACGCTCATCACTGCGGCCGTCTTCACGCCGGCCAGGATCACCGGCAGTGCCAGCGGCAGCTCGATATGCACCAGTCTTTGCATCGGCCGCAAGCCCAGCGCCTTTGCCGCCAGCTTCAACCCTTCCGGTACTTGCAACATGCCGGTGCAGGTGTTGCGCACGATGGGCAGCAGCGCGTACACCACCAGCGCCACCAGCGCGGGCACCGTGCCTATCATCCCGAGCAGGGGAATCAACAGCGCCAGCAAGGCCAGCGAGGGGATGGTTTGCAGTACGCCGGTCAATCCCAGCACCACCTGCCGCAGACGCGGCATGAAGGCCGCCAGCATCCCCAGCGGCACGCCGATCAGGCACGCCACCGCCACCGCCAGCAGCACCAGCGTCAGATGCTGGCGCGTGAGCCGGCCCAGATTATGATCGAAGACTTGCGCCAGCAAGCCGTCGCGCGCGGCAGCCGGGCGTTGCGCCGCAGCGGCTTGCTTGCCCGCCAGCGGATGCGCCGCCAGCCAGTCGCCCGCCACGCGCGTGAAGCTCTTGCGCTCGATTTCAGCCGCAGCGTTCATGGCGATCATGTCGGCCTCGCTGATGCGGCCCTCCAGCGCCTGGATCGCCTTCCACGCCGCCGGGAAGCGCTGTGCCGCGTCGAGCCGGTACAGCAGCACCGCATCGTAGCGCGGGAAGTAGGCGCGGTCGTCCTCCAGCACGCGCAAGCGATACTGCCCGATGCGCGCATCGGTCGAATAAATATCGATCACATCGACCTGCCGACCCTTCAGCGCCTCATACGCCAGGCCGTGATCCAGTCCCTGCGGCCGTTGCGGCAGGCCATAGCGCGCGGCCAGCCCTTGCCAGCCGTCGGCGCGGCCGATGAATTCATGCGACAGGCCGAAACGTAGCTGCCCGCGCGCAGCCAGCTCGCTCAACTTGTGCGGTGCGTCCGCATCGCCGCGCATCGCCAGCGCATAGCTGTTGTTGAAGCCCAGCGGCACCGCCACCCCCAGTCCCATGAGCGCGAGCTCCTCGCGCATCTGCTCCAGCGTAGCGGGCTTGTCGTGCTTGAGAATCTCCAGGTCGATGGTGCCCAGGTATTCGGGATAGACATCGATACGCCCCGCCTGCAAGGCCGCCAGCACGATCGCCGTATTCCCCAGGCCTTGCAGATGCTCGACCTGCGCGTGCGGCGCCGCCACCTGCGTCAACACCTCGCCAAGAATATACGATTCGGTGAAGCGCTTGGAGCCGACGTGCAGCGTATCGGCCGCCGTCGCCATCGTCGCAGCGGCCAGCAGCAGCGCGCCAGCCAGCCATCGCCATCCCCTCACTGCCCGCATCAAGCGCCCGCTCGCAGCATCGAGGCCTTCAGCGCCTGGTTCAGCGTCTCCATGCTTTCCGACAGGTGCGCCTTGGCCTCGCGGCTGATCGGACCGGCCATGGCGGTGCGCAATTCGCGCTGCAGCTGCAAGGCGTTTTCACGCTGCAGGCTGCGCACATCGGCCGGCGTACCGACCGACACGCGCAACAGCGACGCCACCAGCCGCTTCAAATGCTCGCGCTGCAAATTGCGCCGCATGCCGACGACATCCTTGCCCGTCTTCAGCTCGCTCCACACCGCATCCTGAACGGTGGTGTACAGCTCTGCCAGCGTCAGCGCCTGTTTGCGGTCCTCCAGCTTCTCCTGCGAATCAAGCAGGCGCACCGCCACACCGTCCGACATCAACTGATCGAGCGCCGCCGCCTGCAGCGACAGCACCCGTCCGCCCACCGACACATCCGGCCGGCCACGTGCGCTGAAATGGTCTACGCCCAAGCGGCTGATGGTGGAGGGAGAAAACTTGAAGCTGTCCGCCTTGAACAAACTGGTGGTCAGCATCTGCAAGGCTGCGCGCTGGCGTGGCAAGGGCACCGGCGTAAAGGTCGCCCGCCCGGTCCCCGCATGGTCGCGCAGATAGGTCACGCCGCCGACATACTTCACCACCACCGGCAAGGTGCGCGCGAACTGCTGGAAACCGTAGTCGAAACTTCGGCGCAGCACCTCGTAGCTTTCTCCCGGCTTGAGCGTGCGGTTCTGCACGCGGTCCCACAGCTCGCGCGAAATCGTCAGGCGGCGCTGGAAGTACGCCAGCGGATCGCTGCCCAGGTCAAACACGTTCACGTCCGGATCGAGATTGAAGCCGTTCGCATCCTGATCGGTGCCGAAGGCCAGCAAAGGCTCATTGGAACGCGAAGCGATCTTCGCCAGCTCCTGCTTCTCCTGCGCCGGCTCGATCGGCTTGTAGGCGTATTCGATCGCCCAGTAATCGTAAGGCCCCAGCGTGGACGCCACGTACTCGCCCTGCCTCTCGCCCTTGAGTGCGAGATTGAACGGCGTGTAGTCCATCACAGAACCGGTCATGCCATTCTTCCTGGTGAACTCCGGATCCTGCAACTGGCCGAGCGAGTAGATGGTCGAGGCCCGGAAGTTATGCCGCAAGCCCAGCGTATGCCCCACCTCGTGCATGATCACCGACCGCACATAAGCCTGCGCCACCGCATCCGCTTCGGGACCGTCCATATCGAAGCCGCCGCGCGCCTCCAGCACGTCCATGGCGAAGCCCATCTCCTGTGCCGATTCGTGCATGTAACCGCAATGCGCCTGCGACGATTCCGACGACAACGACGATGGCGCCAGGTCGAAGCTATCCTCGCCAACCATGCGCCGCGCACCGCGCGCGAAGACATCGGACATGCCGATATCGGCATCGAGTATCTCGCCGCTGCGCGGATCGACCTGGCTAGGCCCGATGGCGAAGCCCACATCGCTGCCGACGAACCAGCGGATCGACGCATGGCGCGCGTCCATGGTGTCGAATTTATCGGCGGCGGTCTGCTGCCTGACCTCGATGGCGTCCTTGAAGCCGATGCGCTCGAAGGCCGCATTCCACGCCAGCACGCCCTGCCGCATCGACTCGCGATACTTCTCCGGCACGTTGGCGTCTATCCAATAAACGATGGCTTGCTTCGGTTCCGACAGCGCCGCCTCGGGATCTTTCTTCTCCAGCCGCCAGCGCTCCACCTGGTGCACGGCGGTGGTCGGCGTGACGTCGTCCGAATAATCCTGGGTGGTGTTGACGAAGTGTCCGAGCCGGTCGTCGGCGCGGCGGCCGTGCATGGCCTGCGCCGGCAGCGGCATGAAGCTGTAATAGAAACCGAGGAACATGCTGCGCGGATCGGGCAGCGTCACCGGCGGATGCGGCACGGCGGCCGGCACCGGCGGCGGCGCGGCTGGCGGCGCCGCAACACGCGGCGTAAAGAAGTGGGCACTCACGTGTAAGCCGGTCATGCCCTCATCCGAACGCAGCTTGAGGAAGCTGCTATTACGCGCGTCCATCATATACGTCATGCGGAACGCCATTTCCAGCCGCGTCGTCATCGACGGGATATCGCCGAACAGCAGCGCGTTCGCATCCACCAGTATCGCCTTCGATTGCGGATGCGGGCTGCTGACCACCGGCGCCAGCGCCAGCAAGCTATCCGAATAGGCCTGCTGCACCGCCAACGCCTGCGGCGTGCCCGGCTTGGCGCCGAAGTCGGTATTCCGCGCGATCATCTGCACCAGATTGCCGATGCGGTGGAACACCACCACCTGGCTCAAGCCCATCTGGCTGCCGTAGATACCGCGTTCGCCTATGCCGTTCGGGATATTCACCGACATGAACATCGGCCGGTCGAACTGGTCGGGCCGCAGCTCGATCCAGACTTTTTCGTCTTTCTGGTACAGGTTCAGAAAGCCCGGCAAATGGGACGCGCCGCGCACGATGTCGGCAAAGGGACGCGGCGCCGCAACCGGCGCCACGGCGACCGGCGGCGCTGAAGCGACTGCGGCGGCTTGCGGCGCGGACGCAGCGGCGGCCGGGGCATCGGGCGACGGCGGCACCGGCGGCGTCGGCTCCTGCGCCAACGCATGGGCACTCAGGGCCGCCAGCACGGCGGCACGTACGGAATTCAAGGCAAACATGGGCATCCTGCTTCGTTGTAAGGCATCCGGGTAATGTAACCGAAAGCACAACGAAACGACGGAATTTTTACACGGCCGGCGAGCGCAGAATGCCGGCGTTGACCACGCCACGGCATGGATTCAGGCCGATAGCGTAGGACAGGTCGGCCGGACGGGCGATACGCCACAACGCGAAATCTGCGCGTTTGCCCACCGCCAGGCTGCCGATCTGCTGCTGCAGACCCAGCGCGCGCGCCGCGTTCAGCGTGCAGCCGGCCAGCGCCTCCTGCGGCGTCAGGCGCCACAAGGTGCAGGCCATGTTCATCGCCAACAGCAGGGACGTCATCGGCGAAGTGCCGGGATTGCAGTCGGTCGCCACCGCCATCTTCACGCCAGCTTCGCGCATGGCGGCCACCGGCGGCGGCGTGGAGTCGCGCAGGAAGTAATAAGCGCCCGGCAGCAGCACCGCCACCGTGCCCGCCGCCGCCATGGCCGCAATGCCGGCCGCGCTCAGGTGCTCCAGATGGTCGGCCGACAAGCCCTGATAACGCGCCGTCAGCTCGGCGCCGCGCTGGTCCGACAGCTGTTCCGCGTGCAGCTTGACCGGCAGGCCCTGCGCCTGCGCGGCCATGAACACGCGCTCCGTCTGTTCATAGGAAAAGCCGATGCGTTCGCAGAACGCGTCCACCGCGTCGATCAGGCCTTCGGCCGCCAGCGGCGCGATCATCTTGCAGACTTCATCCACGTAGTCGTCGGCGCGGCCGGAGAATTCCGGCGGCAGGGCGTGCGCGCCGAGGAAGGTGGTCGCCACGTCGACCGGGAATTCGCGGCCGATGCGCCGCGCCACGCGCAGCATGGCCGCTTCGGAGGCCAGCGTCAGGCCGTAGCCTGACTTGATCTCGATGGTGGTCACGCCTTCGGCCAGCAGGCTGCGCACGCGCGGCAAACTTTGCCGCAGCAGTTCGTCTTCCGACGCCGCGCGCGTGGCGCGCACGGTGGACATGATGCCGCCGCCGGCACGGGCGATGTCTTCATACGTGGCGCCGTTCAGGCGCGCCTCGAATTCGTCGCTGCGGTTGCCCGCATGGACGATGTGGGTGTGGCAATCGATCAGGCCCGGCGTCAGCCAGCTGCTGCCGCCGTCGTGCACGGTGACCGCTTGCGCGTCCGCCGGCATAGCGGCCTGCGCGCCCAGCCAGGCGATGCGGCCGCCCTTGACGGCGATGGCGGCGTCGCGGATTTCGCCGTAGCCCGCATCATCGGCCATGGTGGCCAGATGCACATTCGTAAACAACACATCCCACATGCCTGGCATTCCTTAGTTGCGGATAATCTCTACCACCAGCACCGTGGCCTGCTGCGCCTCCAGTGTCCAGTCGTCTTCTGCTTCCATCACCACCGTATCGTAGCGCACCATGGCGATGCGCTCGCGCGCGCTGCTCAAGGTCAGGCTTTCACCGTCGGCCAGGAACAGCAGCGTGGTGCCGGCGCGGCGTTTGAGCGCTTCCGTGCCGCGCACCGCGCGCAGCTCCAGCCGGTGGCGGCACTGGCCGCGCCGCGTCATGACGTTGAAATCGGTGGTGTTCCGGCCGGTGACGGTGGCGTGCACCGCATCCTCGCCGGCGAACTCGATCACCGGTTCGCTGGGGCTGAGCACAAAGCGCTCGTCACCGAAGTCGAGCAGCACGCCGTCGCCGTCGACCAGCGCCAGCGAACGATCGATGCCGGGGAATACGGAGAACGGGCCATCCTGCGCGATGGTGGCCAGGCTGACGCGCCAATCGAAATCGTCGAAGCCGGCGCCGGCCGGTGAGACGGCAATTTCCGTGGTGCTGCCGCCGCCGTTTTTCCACGGCGCGGAGCGCAGGTTTGCGTACTGGATTAGCTGGGTCATCGGAACTCCCTCAGTTCGGCCAAGGTCTGCCTGAAGCGCGCAGCGATCTCCTGCTGCGCCACGTGCTGCTGATTGCGCACTACCCACTGGCCGCCGACCATGACGTCCTTGACCAGATTGTCGTTGCCGCTGAAGACGAAGCTGCCGATCACCTCATCCAGCGCCAACCCAAACATATGCGGATGCGCGTCATCCAATACCACGATGTCCGCGCGCAGGCCCGGCGCCAGTGCGCCGACCGGCCGTCCCGCCGCCTGCGCACCGCCGCGCAAGGCGGCCTGCCATAAAAAATCGCCGACGTTGCGCTGCCCATCGGACACCGCGATATTGCGGCGCTGGTGCTGCAGGCGCTGTCCGTACTCCAGCCAGCGCAACTCCTCCACCGGGCTTTGCGACACATGGCTGTCGCTGCCGATCCCGAACACGCCGCCCTGCGCCAGGAAACGCTCCAGCGGGAACAAGCCGTCGCCGAGATTCGCTTCCGTGGTCGGGCACAGGCCCGCCACCGCGCCGCTGGCGGCGATGCCGCTTGCCTCAGCGTCCGTCAGGTGCGTGGCGTGCACCAGGCACCAACGGCGGTCCACCTCCAGATTCTCCAGCAGCCACTGCACCGGGCGGCGTCCGCTCCAGTCCAGCGATTGTCGCACTTCCGCCATCTGCTCGGCGATATGGATGTGCACCGGACGCGCTTCCGGCAGCGTCGCCAGCACTTCCCGCACCTGCTCCACCGAGGCGGCGCGCAGCGAATGCGGCGCCACGCCGACTTCGGTCTGCGCGTCGCGCAGCGGCTCCAGCGCCTCGACGATGCGCAACACATCCCGCGCATCGGTGCGAAAACGTTGCTGTTCCGGTTTCAGCGCCATTTCGCCGAAGCCGGAATAACTATACAACACCGGCAGCATGGTCACGCCGATTCCCGCCAAACGTGCGGCGGCGACCACGCGTTCCGCCGTTTCCGCCGGCCGCGGATACATGGCGCCGTCCGGCGCGCGCTGCACGTAGTGGAACTCGCACAGCGCGGTGTAGCCATGGCGCAGGCACTCGCTGAACAGCTGTGCGGCGATCGCTTCGATGTGCTGCGGCGTGATATTGCGCGCAAAGCGGTACATCAGCTCGCGCCAGGTCCAGAAACTATCCTTGCTGTCGCCGGCCTTTTCGGTGCGCCCGCCCAGCGCGCGCTGGAAGCTGTGCGAATGCAAGTTGATCATGCCGGGCAATGCATATTCAACGCTGGCGGCGCCTGCCAAGCCGGCGGTGCCAGGTGTCACCGCCGTCAACGTACCAGCCGCATTCCACTCGATCAGCACATCCCTGGCCCAGCCATCGGGCAGCAGCGCATGGCGTGCAAACAGCGCGCTCATGCCAGCGCCCAATCGGCGGCGGCCTGCAGCATGGCGCGCAAAGGCTGCTGCACCTGCGCCGCCAGATCCTCCCGATAACCGTACGGCGCATCTTCATCCATATAAGTGGACTGGCACATCTCCAGCTGGATCGCATGCACGCCGTTGGCCGGCTGGCCGTAGAAGCGCGTGATATGCCCGCCCTTGAAGCGGCCGTTGACGGCGATGGTGTAAGCGCTGCCCTGTGCGCCCTGTGCGCTCTTTATGATCGCTTCGCCGAGGCCCGGCGCGCAACTCTTGCCATCCGCCGTGCCGAAGTTCAGGTCCGGCAGCTTGCCCTCGAAGAAGCGCGGCACCACCGAGGCGATGGAATGCGCGTCCCACAGCACCACACGGCCGTGCAGCGCCAGCAAACGATCCAGCTCCGCGCGAAGTTGCTCGTGATACGGCTGCCAGTACGCCTGCAGACGGCGCTTGACCTCCGTTTCATCCGGCGTGCGCCCCGGCAGGTACAGCGGCTCGCGATGGAAGGTGTCGAGCGGGCACAGGCCCGTCGTATCCTGTCCCGGATACAGATTGGTATTCTCCGGCGGACGATTCAAATCGATGACATAGCGCGACCAGCGCGCCGACAACACCGACGCCCCCATCCCGTCCAGAAAATCGTACAGGCGCACCAGATGCCAATCGGTGTCCTGCTTCTCGACGGCGGCCGGCGTCATCGCCGCCAGCACGTCGTCGGGCATATCGGTGCCCACGTGCGGCATGGACACCAGCAAGGGAATACCGCCTGCTTTGAACTGATAATCCATGCCTGTCTCCATCAAGGATGCAGAGTAGTGAACAGCTCTTTGCAGGAAGCGCTCAACTCGCCGCGCATCACCATGCCCTTGGCCGCCTCGATATCCGGTGCGAAGAAGCGGTCGACGTCGTAGAACGGCACCTTGTTGCGCAACTGCGCATGCACATGCTCCAGATGCGGCGACGTGGTCAGCGGGCGATGGAAATCGATGCCCTGCGCCGCCGCCAGCAGTTCGATGCCGATGATGACCGCCGTATTCTGCGCCATATCGTCCAGGCGGCGCGCCGCGTAGGTCGCCATGCTGACGTGGTCTTCCTGGTTGGCCGACGTCGGGATCGTATCGACGCTGCCCGGATGGGCCAGCGACTTGTTCTCCGACGCCAACGCGGCAGCGGTGACGTGGGCGATCATGAAGCCCGAGTTCACGCCTGGATCGCGCACCAGGAACGGCGGCAGGCCGGACAAGGTGGCGTCGATCAGCAGCGAAATGCGACGCTCGGAAATCGAACCGATTTCGGCGATCGCCAGCGCCAGCGTATCGGCGGCGAAGGCCACCGGCTCGGCGTGGAAATTGCCGCCCGAGACCACCACCGATAATTCGCCGTCCTTGAACAGCAGCGGATTATCGGTCACCGCATTGGCTTCGATCAGCAGCGTGCGCGAAGCATTGTTGATGATGTCCCAGCAAGCGCCCATCACCTGCGGCTGGCAGCGCAGGCAGTAAGGATCCTGCACGCGCTCATCGCCCACCAGGTGCGACGCGCGGATCGCGCTGTCCGACACCAGTTGGCGATAAATCGAAGCGGCGGCGATCTGGCCCGGCTGGCCGCGCACTTCGTGCACACGGGCGTCGAACGGCGAATCCGAACCCTTGGCCGCGTCCAGCGACAACGCGCCCGACACCATGCCTGCCTCCAGCAGGCGCTCGGCCATGAACAGGCCGTGCAGCGCCAGCGCGGTCGACACCTGGGTGCCGTTGATCAGCGCCAGGCCTTCCTTCGCCGCCAGCACCACCGGCGCGATGCCGGCCGCCTTCAACGCATCGGCCGCGTCCACCAGCTCACCTTGAACGCGCACCTGGCCCACGCCCATGATGGCCAGCGTCATGTGCGACAGCGGCGCCAGGTCGCCCGAGGCGCCGACCGAGCCCTTGGCCGGAATGGCCGGGGTGATGCCGGCGTTGTAGATGGCGATCAGCGTATCGATGATTACAGGACGCACGCCCGAGTAGCCGCGCGCCAGGCTGCCGACCTTCATCAGAATGATCAGGCGGCACACCGCGTCCGACATCAGGTCGCCCGTACCCACCGAGTGCGACAGGATCAGGTTGCGCTGCAGCTGCTCCAGCTTTTCGTCCGGGATGCGGGTCTTGGCCAACAGGCCGAAACCGGTGTTGATGCCGTAGGCGGGGTCGCCCTTGGCGACGATGGCCTGCACGGCGGCGGCCGCCGCTGCGATCACAGGATAGGCCGCCGCAGCCAGCGACAACGGAGCGGCCGCGTTCCACACGGAGCGCAGTTCGGTGAGCGTCATGGCGCCCGGTTTGAGAATCAAGGTCATAGTCATGCTCATTTAATCATAGGTAAGTTAAGGCCATTGCGCTTGGCGCAAGCGACCGCGCTGTCATAGCCGGCGTCGGCGTGGCGCATCACGCCCGAGCCGCTGTCGTTGACCAGCACGCGCGCCAGGCGCTTGGCGGCGGCATCGGTGCCGTCGGCCACGATCACCACGCCGGAATGCTGCGAGTATCCCATGCCCACGCCGCCGCCATGGTGCAGCGACACCCAGGTGGCGCCGCCGGCGGTGTTCAGCAACGCGTTCAGCAGCGGCCAGTCGGAGACGGCATCGGTGCCGTCCTTCATGGCTTCGGTCTCGCGATTCGGACTGGCCACCGAGCCGGTGTCCAGGTGATCGCGGCCGATCACGATCGGTGCCTTCAACTCGCCGTTGCGCACCATCTCATTGAAAGCCAGGCCGGCGATGTGACGCTCGCCCAGGCCCAGCCAGCAGATACGCGCCGGCAGGCCCTGAAAGGCGATGCGCTCGCGCGCCATGTCCAGCCAGCGGTGCACATTGGCGTGGTGCGGGAACAGTTCCTTGATCTTGGCGTCGGTCTTGTAGATATCTTCCGGATCGCCGGACAGCGCCACCCAGCGGAACGGCCCACGGCCCTCGCAGAACTGCGGGCGGATATACGCCGGCACAAAGCCGGGAAAATCGAAGGCGTTCTGCACGCCGTGGTCGAGCGCCACCTGGCGGATGTTGTTGCCGTAGTCGACCACCTTGGCGCCCAAGGCCTGGAAGTCCAGCATGGCCTGCACGTGCACCGCGCAACCGGCGGCGGCGGCGGCCGTCAGTTCCGCATGGCGCGACGGGTCTTGCTGCGCCGCCTTCCACTGCGCCACCGTCCAGCCTTGCGGCAGGTAGCCGTTGATCAGGTCATGCGCCGAGGTCTGGTCGGTCACCATGTCCGGCACAAGATCGGCCGCGCCGGCCTTGGCGCGGCGCACCAGCTCCGGCAGCACGTCGGCCGCATTGCCCAGCAGGCCGATGGAGATCGCGTCGCCGTTCGCCTTGTGCAGCTTGATCATCTCCAGCGCCTCGTCGATGGACGCGGCCTGCTTGTCCAGGTAACGGGTGCGCAGGCGGAAATCGATGCTGCTCTGCTGGCACTCGATGGTCAGCGACACCGCGCCGGCCATGGTGGCGGCCAGCGGCTGCGCGCCGCCCATGCCGCCCAAGCCCGCGGTCAGCACCCAGCGGCCTTTCAGGTCGCCGCCGAAATGCTGGCGGCCGGCTTCGGCGAAGGTCTCGAAAGTGCCCTGCACGATGCCCTGGGTGCCGATGTAAATCCACGAACCGGCGGTCATCTGGCCGTACATGAACAGGCCCTTGCGGTCCAGCTCATTGAAATGCTCCCAGTTGCCCCACTTCGGCACCAGATTGGAATTGGCGATCAGCACGCGCGGCGCCTCCGTGTGGGTCTGGAATACGCCGACCGGTTTGCCGGACTGGATCAGCAGGGTCTGGTCGTCCTCGAGCTCACGCAGCGAGGCCAGGATCTGGTCGTAACAGGCCCAGTTGCGCGCCGCCCGGCCGATGCCGCCGTAGACCACCAGATGCTTGGGATTTTCGGCCACTTCCTGGTCCAGATTATTCTGGATCATGCGGTAAGCCGCCTCGGCGCCCCAGTTCTTGCAGGTGCGCTCAGGGCCGCGTGGCGCGCGGATCTCGCGGCTGGCGTCGTAACGTGGATCGCTGTCGAGGTGATTGCTGGTCATGGGAGGCTCCTGCGGCGGAATGAAGAAAGAGGTCCAGCATAAGTTGTATATACAACCAAGTCAACCCATTTTTACATCGCGTTTTGTTGTAGTTTCTTCATTTCGATTTGCGAATAAACAACGCAGTTACACCACAGAATTTTCCTAGCAAAAAAATAATAATGTGTATGCCCCTGCATTAAAGATGACTATTCACACTGTTTATTTCATAAAGAAATCCACCGTGACTTCCCGACCAAATGCTCCTATCGTCAAGCTTGCTGTTGAGGTTTCATTGGTTGTTTTACTTTACGTGGGGGATCGAAATGAAGAACAAAAAATTGCACCTGCAAACGTTGGCGATGGCGGTCATGCTCGCCGCTTCTTCTCTTGCGGCGGCTGCAGCGCCGCAGGGGCCGGGAGCGGTAACGCTGACCAACACGACAGGAAATCTGTGGACTGCGTCGCTCGGCAACACGCCGGTGCTCGGCCTGTTCACCGACGTCTTTACCTTTACCAACCCTGTCACGCCGGGCTCCATCGCTTATGGCACCCAGGTGAATACCAGTTTCATGGGTTGGAGCAACGTAACCTTCCTCAACGCCGACCTGAACGGGATTCCCCTGCTCACCGGCGCCATTCCTGCCGGGCTGCTGACATTCAACGTGGCGACCCTGCTGCCTTCCTCGGTGAGCGGCCCGCTGGTGCTGACCATTCATGGCAACAGCAACGGCGGCAGCTATGGCGGCGACATCAACGTGCTGATGGCGCCCGTGCCTGAACCAGTCACCTACGGCATGATGATCGCCGGCCTTGGCATCCTGGCCATGTTCGCAAGGCGCCGCAAAGAATGAGAAAAGACTTACCCACTAAAAAAGGGAATCACATGTGATTCCCTTTTTTTTATTTGCGGTGGTAGACGCGTTTGCCGCCCATCCAAGTTTGCAGCACCTGGGTCTTGCCCAGCTGCTCAGGCGCGATCTTGAAGATGTCGCGGTCGACCAGGATGAAGTCGGCCCACTTGCCCTTCTCCAACGAACCGATCACCTCTTCCTGGTGCGCCGCGTAGGCCGCGTCCAGCGTGAAGCAGCGGAACGCCTCGGTCAGCGACATGGCCTGGTTCTTGTACCAGCCGCCCAGCGGCACGCCGGCGTTGTTCTGGCGCGTGACCGCCGCATGCAGTCCCTCGAACGGATTGGGCGACTCGATCGGGAAATCCGAACCGCAGGCGATCTTCGAGCCCTGGTCCAGGAAGGTGCGCCAGGCATACGCGCCCTTGATGCGCACCGGCCCGATGCGCTGCTCGGCCATGTTCTGGTCGGACGTCGCGTGCGTTGGCTGCATGGACGGGATAAGGCCCAGCTGCTTGAAGCGCGGGATGTCCTCCGGCGTGACCACCTGCGCATGCTCGATGCGATGGCGCAGGCCGACGTTCTTGTACTGGTCGATCAACTGGGCGTAGGCATCCAGGATCTGATGGTTGCCGGCGTCGCCGATGGCGTGGATGTTGACCTGGAAGCCGGCCTTCATGGCCTTGCTCATCTTGGCGCGCATCTCGCCGTCCGGATAGAACAGCAGGCCCTTGGTGGACGGCATGTCGGAATAAGGCGCCAGCAGCGCCGCGCCACGACTCCCGAGCGCGCCGTCCGAATACAGCTTGACGGCGGCCAGCGCGTACACGTCGTTGGCGTAGGACTTGAGCGGGCCGTCCTTGGCCAGTTCGTCGAAGTCGGCGCCGGTGTCGCCGATCATGGCGTAGACGCGCGCGGTCAGCTTGCCGTGGTCGGCGTAGTCGCGGTAGATATCATCCTGCACCGCCTTGATGCCGGCATCGTGCACGCTGGTCAGGCCCACTTTGGCCAGCGACGCCAATGCCACGTCGAGGGTGGCGCGCGCTTCGGCCAGCGTCGGCAGCGGCACCACCTTGTTCACCAGCTCCATCGCCGCGTCCACCAGCACGCCGGTCGGCTTGCCGCTGGCGTCGCGCTCGATCTTGCCGCCGGCCGGATCGGCGGTGCTGCGGCTGATGCCGGCCATCTCCAGCGCCTTGGTGTTGACCCACACCGCGTGGCCGTCGACCCGGTGCAGCAGCACCGGACGATCGTTGACCACCGCATCCAGCTCGGCGGCGGTGGGGAAGCGGCCCAGCTTCCAGATCTCCTGGTTCCAGCCGAAGCCGATGATCCAGGCGTTCTTCGGATGCGAACGCGCGAAGTCGGCCACCGCGCGCACCGCGCCGTTGAGCGAAGTGGGGCTGTACAGCTCCACGCCGGAGGCGATCTCGCCCAGTTCGAACACATGGCCGTGGGCGTCGATCAGGCCGGGCAGCAGGGTCTTGCCCTGGGCGTCGATATGCTCCGCCTTCGGCAGCGCGGCCGCCGTCTGCGCCTCGCTGCCCACCGCCACGATGCGGCCCAGATCATCGAAGGCCAGCGAGGTAAAACGCTGCAGCTGGCCGGCGGCGTCCAGCGTGTAGCCGTTGGCGCGGTCAATGATGGTGTCGGCGTGGGCTGGGCAGGCCAGCGCCAGCGCGGCGGCGATCAGCAGGGGGGTGAAGGGGGGGCGCATCGATCTCTCCATTCGGCAGCAAGAATCGAAGTGTATCAGGCAAAGCGGGGAAATTCAGTAGCGGGACAGGTACAATGCAGGCTTCCCAGCATCCAGAACACAGCGAACCAGTGTCCAGCCGCCTACTTTACCTCCGCCTGCTCAAGGAATTCCGTCCTTACGCCTGGATCGCCGCCGTCACGCTGCTGGCGGTCGGCCTGGCTGCGGCCACCGACGTGCTGCTGATCCGCCAGCTGCAAAACGTGGTGGACGCGCTGGCGCCGACCCATACCCTGGGCGCGGCCAAGCCGCCGGCCACCGGCATCCTGGCGGCGGTGCAGGAGGCGCTGGGCCACCTGTTGCCCAAGGACCCGGTCAACGCCGCGCTGTGGACCATCCCGGCTGTCATCTTCGGCCTGGCCGTGATGCGCATGGTATCGAGCTTCGCCGGCGAATACGGCGCCGCGTGGCTGAGCAGCCGGGTGCAGGCCAACCTGCGCGAGCTCATGTTCGCCCGCATCATGCGCCTGCCGAACGGCTACTTCGACCAATCGTCGACCGGCACCACGCTGTCGCGGGTGGCGTTCGACGCGGCGCAGGTGGCGCAGGCCGGCCTCACCGTGGTCAACGTCGCGGTGCGCGACTCGGTGGCCACCATCGGCTACCTGCTTACCCTGTTCACCATCGACTGGCAACTGGCGGTGTTCTGCCTTGGCCTGCTGCCGCTGGTGGCGGCCATCGTCACATTCGCCGGGCGGCGCATGCGCAAGTTGAGCAAGAGCGCGCAAGCGGCCATGGGCGACCTGACCAACGTGCTCGATGAAAGCATCAGCGGCCAGCGCGTGGTGAAAATCTTCGGTGGCCAGCGCTACGAGCAGGCGCGCTTCGACGATGTGGTCAAGCTTAACCGCCAGCTGGCGGTCAAGCACGCGGCGACGTCGGCGCTCAATTCCGGCATCATCATGATGCTGATCGGGATCACGCTGTCGTCGGTGATTTACTTTGCGCTGCTGCGCGCGCAGGCCGGTGCGCTGTCGCCGGGCGCCTTCGTGGCCTTCATGTCGTCGCTGATGGCGATGCAGTCGCCGATCAAGAACCTCACCAAGATCAACGAGCCGATGCAGCGCGGACTGGCGGCGGCCGAATCGGTGTTCGGGCTGATCGACCTGGAATCGGAAATCGACCGGGGCAGCCGCGCCGTCGAGCGCGTCGAAGGCCGCCTGTCGGTGCGCGACGTCAGCTTCCACTATCGCGGCGCCGACGGCGCCCCGCTCGACCCGGATGCGCGTCCGGCGCTGGACCGGGTGTCGCTGGACATTGCCGCCGGCGAAACGGTGGCGCTGGTCGGCAGCTCGGGCAGCGGCAAGACCACGCTGGCCGGCCTGCTGCCGCGCTTCTACGACGTCAGTGGCGGCGGCATACAACTGGACGGCGTCGACCTGCGCGACTACACCCTGGCCTCGCTGCGGCGGCAGATCGCGTTGGTCTCGCAGGACGTGGTGCTGTTCAACGACACGCTGGCGGCCAACATCGCCTACGGCGACCCGGCGCCGTCGATGGCGGGCATCGAAGCGGCGGCCAAGGCGGCGCACGCCCACGAATTCATCGTCCGCCAGCCGGAAGGCTACAACACGCCGGTCGGTGAAAACGGCCTGCGCCTATCGGGCGGCCAGCGCCAGCGTCTGGCGATCGCGCGCGCCATCTACAAGAACGCGCCGATCCTGATCCTGGATGAAGCCACCAGCGCGCTCGACACGGAATCGGAACGGCTGGTGCAGCAGGCGCTGGAAGTGCTGATGAAAGGCCGCACCACGGTGGTCATCGCGCACCGCCTGTCGACGATTGAAAATGCCGACCGCATCGTGGTGCTCGACCGCGGCCGCATCGCCGAAGCCGGCCCGCATGCCGCCCTGCTGGCGCAGAACGGCCTCTACGCCCGCCTCTACCAAACGCAGAAAACCGTCACCTAAGTTCGGGGTCAAGTTCGGGGTCAGTTCCGACATTCGGACATTTCGCGCGCGAAATGTCCGAATGTCGGAACTGACCCCGAACTTAGATGGTGCGAACTTAGGTGGCGTCGTGAAAGATGATGCCCAAGGTGTGGCGCGATCCGGCGCGCAGCCGGCTTACGCCATGCCGCAGGCTGACGCGGTAGATGCCGCGGCCGCCCTGCACCGGGCGGTGGTTGACCGCGAATATGACCATGTCGCCGCACTTGAGCGGCACCACTTCCACCCGCAACTGCATGCGCGGGCGCTGCTCGGTCAGCACGAACTCCCCACCTTCGAAATCCTTGCCCGGCTCGCTCAGCAGCAGCGCCGCCTGCAGCGGGAATACGTGCTCGCCATATAGATCCTGATGCAGGCAGTTGTAGTCGCCGGCCTGGTATTGCAACAGCAGCGGCGTCGGTCGCTGCTGGCCGGCCGCATGGCAGCGCGCCAGAAAGTCGGCGTGCTCCGGCGGGAAGCGGTCGGGCAGGTCCATCAGCTCGTGCCAGCGGTTGGCGATGGCGGCCAACGGGCCATACAGGGCGTTACGCAGCGCCGAGATCATCGACGGCAGCGGATAGCGGAAGTATTGGTACTCGCCGCTGCCGAAGCCGTGCTGCGACATCACCACGCGACTGCGGAACAGCTGTGCTTGCGCATATTGCGCGGCCATGGTGGCACACTCCCCGGCCTCCAGCATGCCGGGCAGGATGGCATAGCCGCGTGCATTCAGCTCGTCGCCGATGGCCTGCCAGTCCAGCCCCGCCACGTGCACCGCAATCCCCGCCGCCGCCCCCACCGCGCGCCGCGCGGCGGCATGGGCGGCGGCGGCATCGCTGTCGCCCATGCCCGCGCCCACCGGCGTGGCGGCCGCCGATGCCACGATCACCGGCGGCACCAGGCGCGCCTTGCGCTCGGCCGCAGCGTCGCCGAAGTCCAACTCACCATTGCCCGCCTTACTCACCGAGCGCCTCCCGGTTCAACAACTCGGCCTTGCGGTCCACGCCCCAGCGGTAGCCGGAAATCGAACCGTCGTTGCGCACCACGCGATGGCACGGTATCGCCACCGCGATCGCATTGGCCGCGCACGCCGTGGCCACCGCCCGCGCACCGCGCGGCACGCCGGCCAGTTCCGCCAGTTCGGCATACGAGACCCGCCGTCCCGATGGAATCGCCCGCAACACCTGCCACACGCGCTGCTGGAACGCCGTGCCGCGCACGTCGAGCGGCAAGTCCAATCCCAGCGACGGCTGCTCGACCATGCCGATCACGCGCGACACTACTTGCTCGTACTCCGGCTCCGCCCCGATCAACTCAGCCTTGGGAAAGCGGTCCTGCAAATCCTTCACCAGGAAATCCGGATCGTCATCGATCAAGATCGCGCAGATACCCTGCAACGTGCTGGCCACCAGGATCGGCCCCAGCGAACACTCGGCAATCGCGAAGCGGATCTGCTCTCCCTTGCCGCCGGCGCGGAAGGCCGACGGCTTCATGCCCAGCACCGCCGGCGACTGCGCATAAAACCGCCCGCTCGAATTGAAGCCGGCCGCATACAGCGCATCGGTCACCGAGGCCTGCCCGGCCAGGCCGTCCTGCACCCGCCTGGCCCGCGCCGCGTTGGCGTAGGCCTTGGGCGTGATGCCGGTCACGGTCTTGAACATGCGATGGAAGTAGAAGCGGCTCACGCCCACCGCCGCCGCCAGGCTGTCGAGGTCCGGCGCCTGCTCCGCCTCGTCGATCAGGCGACAGGCCTGGGCCACCAGCGCGGCCTGGCGCTCGGCCAGCGGCGGCTGGTCCGGCTTGCAGCGCAGGCAGGGCCGGAAGCCGGCCTGCTCGGCCGCCGCGCGGCTGTCGTGGAAGGCCACGTTCTTGCGCAAAGCCGGCCGCGCCGCGCACGACGGGCGGCAGTACACGCCGGTGCTGCGCACCGAATACCAGAACACGCCGTCGGCGCCGGCATCGCGCTGCCGCACCGCTTCCCAGCGCGCTTCATCCCTACCGTAAGCGCTCATGTTTTCACTCTTGCCCATCGCAGACTCCGTGGTTGGTGGAATACGCAGCATCTTAGCCAGCACCGAAAAGCCGCGCATCCCGCCTCTTGCTTTTGAATTGTACAAGCAGGCGATGCTAGAATGCTCACTTTCCAGGAGAAGCCGTTTGGACGATCAAGCAACGCAAGAGACCGCACAAGACAGCACGCCTATTTTCCAGCGCATCAAAGACTACCTGCTGGCGGAAATCGCCGCCGGAACCTGGAAGGAAGGCGATGTGATCCCGTCCGAACAGGCGCTGGTCAAGCAATTCGGGGTGTCGCGCATGACCGTCAACCGCGCCGTGCGCGAACTGACCGCCGAACAGGTGCTCACGCGCCGCCAGGGTTCCGGCACCTACGTCGCCCAGCCCAAGTACCAGGCCACCCTGCTGGAAATCAAATCCATCGCCGACGAGGTGCGCGCGCGCGGCCACGCCCACCGCAGCAGCCTGCAGCAGCTCGAACGCGTCAAGGCCAGCGACCTGATGGCCAAGCAATTCGACCTGCCGGCCGGCCATCCGCTGTTCCATTCCGTGATCGTGCACTTCGAGAACGGCGTGCCGATCCAGGTCGAAGACCGCTGGGTCAATCCGCAGTGCGCGCCCGACTACATGGAGCAGGACTTCGCCCACATCACCCCCAACGAATATCTGATGCAGGCCGCCCCGCTGCAAGGCGCCGTCTACAGCATCGAGGCCCTGGCCGCCCCGCGCGACATCGCCGACATGCTGGCCATCGACACCCGCCAGGCCTGCCTGGTGCTCAAGCGCCAGACCCGCTCCGCCGGCAAGACCGCCACCCTGGCGACCATGTGGCATCCGGGCCACCGCTACCAGTTCACCGGCAGCTTCAGTTAGACCGGCTAGCACGGCGCAAGCGACCGCGCGCCGCGCATTCTCTCCGATTGTCACGAAAAACGGCCTCAATTGTTAAATCGAACGCCGTTTGCCGTCCATCCAGTATGTAATCGTTTTCTTGCCACGTCCGCGCCAACGGCCGGCGCTTCAATGCTATAGTTTCTCCGGTACAGCTCGCATCGATCACCGAAAGGGAAGCTCTTGTTTGACTGCCGTTCGCGCTTGCGCCAGATCGCCTGGCAAGGTTGGTCGCAGAGGCTGGCGCTGTGCCTGTGCGCGCTGGCCGTGGCGCCCGCCGGCGCCGCCGAAAAGGTGGCAATCCAGCTCAAATGGCTGCACCAATTCCAGTTCGCCGGCTACTACGCGGCCCAGGACCAGGGCTATTACCGCGACGCCGGCCTCGATGTCACCCTGCTTGAAGCGCGCCCCGGCGCCGATCCGCTGCAGACGGTGATGCAGGGCCAGGCCCAGTACGGCGTCGGCAACACCACGCTGCTGTTGGCCCGCAACATCGGCCAGCCGGTGGTGGTGCTGGCCTCGATCTTCCAGCATTCCGGCGCCAACCTGCTGCGCCGCCTCGAAGCCGACGGCAAGCCGCGCCCCTGGCCCGGCAGCCGCCTGATGATCGCCCCCAACAACGAAGAATTGACGGTCTTCCTGAAACAGCAGGGCGTGCGTCTGGACAGTCTGCTGATGGTCCCGCACGGCTACAATTTCGACGACCTGGCCGAGCGCCGCATCGACGCCATGTCGGTCTACCTGACCGAGGCGCCGTATCTGCTGGACCGCCTCAACCTGTCCTACGAACTGCTGTCGCCGCGCAGCCACGGCCTGGATTTCTACGGCGACGTGCTGTACACCACCGAAAGCGAATTGCGCGAGCATCCGGCGCGCGCCCAGGCGCTGCGCGACGCCACGCTGCGCGGCTGGGTCTACGCCATGCAGCATCCGGGCGAGATCGCCGACCTGATCCGCGCGCGCTACCCGGAACGCCATAGCCGCGAGCACCTGATGTTCGAAGCCCAGCGCCTGGCGCCGCTGCTGGAGCAGCCCCTGATTGAACTCGGTTACAGCAATCCCGAACGCTGGCGCAGCATCGCCTCCGCCTACATCGCGCAGGGCATGCTGCCGCCCAGCTTCAACCTCGACGGCTTCCTCTACCAACCGCCGCAGGGCAACCCGCTGCTGCGCTACGGCGGCATGCTGGCCGGCGCGCTGCTGTTGCTGGTGTCGACGGCCGGCGCCTGGCGCTTGCGGGTACAGGGCAACGCGCTGCGCGCCGTCCGCGCCGAACTGGGCGCCGTCGAGCGCGCGGCCAGCCTGGCGCTGGAAGGCGCCGACGAAGGCAGCTGGGAATGGCGGCTCGACACCGGCGCCCTGAAGCTGTCGCCGCGCTACTGCGCGCTGCTCGGCTATGGCGCCGACGAATTCCAGCCGACGCTGGAACAATGGCTCGACCATGTCCATCCGGACGACCGCCCGCGCCTCGAACGCGAGATCCAGGCTTACCTGACCAGCAGCGGCGACAGCGCCGGCCGCATCCGCAGCGAGCACCGCATGCGCGCACGCGGCGGCGGCTGGACCTGGGTGGTGGCGCGCGGCATGATCGTCGAGCGCGACGCCGACGGCCTGCCGCTG
The DNA here is from genome assembly GCA_041874725.1 of Duganella sp. BuS-21. GTDB lineage: Bacteria > Pseudomonadota > Gammaproteobacteria > Burkholderiales > Burkholderiaceae_D > Rugamonas. The sequence goes on from CP097466.1 coordinate 6,044,359, forward strand.
CGCGCCGCCGGCACCCTGGTCGAGAGCGGCGAGCGCGCCGCCGCCGAGGAGCGCCGCATGTGGGCGCTGGTGGACGCCACGCCCGGCGCGTTGCTGGTGGCCGACAAGGCCGGGCGCGTGCGCCACGCCAATCCGGCCTGCGCCCGCAGCTTCGGCTACGAGGGCGACATGGCCGGCCGCTCGCTGGAGCAACTGGCGCCGGAAGCGATGCGCAGCAACGGCCGCGCGCGCGAGCTGTTTTCCCGCCCCAACCTGCCGGGCCGCGTGCTGTGCGCCATGCGCGCCGACGGCAGCAGCTTCCCGGCCATGGCGCACATGTCGCCGCTGGCACTGGGCGGGCAGGAACTGGTGATCGTGGCGCTGCGCGACATGACCCAGCGCCAGCGCGCCGAGGAAGCCCTGCACGCCAGCTCCGAGCGCTATCGCCAGATCGTGCAGACCGCCGCCGAAGGCATCTGGATGACCAACGCCGACGACCACACCACCTTCGTCAATCCCACCCTGGCCCACATGCTCGACTACGACGTCGAACAGATGCTGGGACGCGCCATGACCGACTTCATGGACGACGGCGGCCGCGCCCTGCTCAAGCAGCACCTGCAGCAGCGCCTGTCCGGCCAGGCCAGCCAGGGCGACGTCTGCTTCCTGCGGCGCGACGGCAGCAGCGTCTGGTGCCTGCTGTCGACCACCGTGCTGAACGCCGACTCCGGCCACTACGCCGGCATGCTGGCCATGCTGACCGACATCACCGCGCGCCGCCAGGCCGAAGGCGCGCTGCGCGATTCCAGCCAGCGTCTGGCGTCGATCTTCAACACCGTCACCAACGGCCTGGTGATGGTCGACGGCCACGGCCTGGTCCTCGAACGCAACGCCGCCGCCGCCCGCATGCTGGCCCACAGCGCAGAGCTGAACGCCGGCGGCCTGTGGGCCGGTGTGCGCGAGAACGGCACGCCGTTCGATACCGCCAGCCATCCGGTGCGCCTGGCGCTGGTGACCGGCATGTCGGTGCGCGACGTGGTGATGGGCCTGACGCACCCGGACGGCACGCGCTGCTGGTTGTCGGTGAACGCCGAACCGATCTTCGACGACGGCGGCGCGGTGCACCTGGTGGTGGCCAGCCTGACCGAGATCACCGACCGCAAGCGCGGCGAGGACGCGCTGCGCGAACTCAATGAACACCTGGAGGAACGGGTCGAGATCCGCACCCGCGAACTCGATCACGCGCGCCTGGTGGCGGAGGAGGCCAGCCAGACCAAGGGCCAGTTCCTGGCCAATATGAGCCACGAGATCCGCACGCCGATGAACGGCGTGATCGGCATGGCCTACCTGGCGCTGAAGACCGAACTCGATCCGCGCCAGCGCGACTACCTGGAAAAGATCCGCTTCGCCGGCGAGCACCTGCTGGGCATCATCGACGACATCCTCGATATCTCCAAGATCGAGGCCGGCAAGCTGGAGATCGAACAGGTCGACTTCGCGCTCGAGCACGTGATCCAGACCCTCAACACGGTGGTGGCGCCGAAGGCCGCCAGCCGCGAACTGGAACTGGTGTACGACCTCGATCCCGGCCTGCCGAAGGTGCTGCGCGGCGATCCGCTGCGGCTCGGCCAGGTGCTGATCAACTACGCCAACAACGCCATCAAGTTCAGCGAAAAAGGCCGCATCGACGTGCGCGTGCGCCAGGTGGTGGGCGACGCCGCCGGCTGCCTGCTGCGCTTCGAGGTCAGCGACTGCGGCATCGGCCTGTCGGAGGCAGAAATCGAAAAACTGTTCCAGCAATTCCAGCAGGCCGACACCTCCACCACGCGCGAATACGGCGGCACCGGCCTCGGCCTGGCCATCTGCAAGCAGCTGGCGCAGTTGATGGGCGGCGACGTCGGCGTGCGCAGCCGGCCCGGCCAGGGCAGCACCTTCTGGTTCACCGCGCGCCTCGGCATCTCCAGCGCCACCGTGCCGGCCCTGATCGACCGCGTCAAGGACGCCGCCGCCGCGCTGCTGGCCTCCTCGCGCAGCGCGGCCGTGATGGCGGCGCTGAAGAACGCCCGCATCCTGCTGGTGGAGGACAATACCTTCAACCAGCAGATCGCGCTCGAAATGCTGGAGGACGTCGGCTCCTCGGTGTGCCTGGCGGCCAACGGCATGGAGGCGCTGGAGCTGCTGCGCCAGACCGCCTTCGACTGCGTGCTGATGGATGTGCAGATGCCGCTGATGGACGGCCTCGAGGCCACCCGCCGCATCCGCGCCGATCCGCGCCTGGCCGCCATGCGGGTGCTGGCCATGACCGCCACCGCCACCAGCGAGGACCGGGTGCGCTGCATCGAGGCCGGCATGGACGACTTCATCTCCAAACCGATCCAGCCGGCGCTGATGTACCAGACCATCGCCAACTGGCTGCCGGCGCGCATCGACGGCGATGGCGACGGCGACGATGGCCGCAACCAGGGCGCGCGCAGCGGCGAGGCGATGGCGCGCGCGCAGCGCACCGCCTTCAAGACCACGCTGGGCGGCGACCCGGCCGTGATCGATTTATCGATACTGGCCAAGCTGTTGGGCTATCATCCCCATAAGGTGCGCAAATTCGCCTTCAAGTTTTTGCAAAATACGCAAGATGGCCTGAACCAGATGGAAACGGCGCTGCAGCGCGGCGACCTGGCGACCCTGCGCGAGCTGGGCCACCGCCTGAAGTCGCCGGCGCGCACGGTCGGGGCGCTGGGCATGGGCGAGCTGCTGCTGGAGCTGGAACAGTTGCCGCTCACCGAGAGCGACGCCGGCAACCGCCAGCACGCCGGCGCGGTACTGCGAAAACTCTGGGCGCTGCTGGAACGCATCACCGAACAAATCATGACCAATACCACTTTCGCCGACGACAACTGACATGCGCATACTGCTGCTCGATGACGACGCCTTCATGCTGGAACTGTTGGCCGACATGATCGCCGGACTGGGCGAGCACACCGTGCTGCGCGAAACCGACGGCCGCCGTGCGCTGATCGAACTGCGCCTGCGCCCGCCGCAACTGGTGATCTGCGACCTGTCGATGCCGGTGATGGACGGCATCGACTTCCTGCGCCTGGCCGCCGCCCAGCAATACCGCGGCGACGTGGTGCTGCTGTCGGGCGTGGACCGCGCGGTGCTGAAGACCGCCGCCCGCCTGGCCGAGGCCCAGGGCCTGGCCATCCTCGACGCCTGCGCCAAGCCGATGAGCATCGAGGCCCTGGCCACGGTGCTGCAGCGCGCCGCCGCCCGCAGCGCGCTGCCGGCGGCGGCGGCCTCGCCATCGGCGGTCCTTCCCGACAATCTTGGTAAATAGTTTAGCCGCTTGCGACAAAGCGCCGCACATTTCTAAAAAATGGGTTATTATTTACGCCATCCCTCGCCTGCCGACCTGACTGCCATCCCCCCCGAGACATTGAAATCGTGCAAATGGCCACCACTTGCTGCCTATGGCAGCGTTTGAGGCACGTCCCCAGGCGTTATTACTGACACTGACCTCATTTGAGGAAACTATGAGCGAAAATATCAAACACATTACCGATTCTTCCTTCGACGCTGACGTGCTGAAATCCGACCGCCCTGTGCTGGTCGACTTCTGGGCCGAGTGGTGCGGTCCATGCAAGAGCATCGCCCCGATCCTGGAAGAAGTGGCCAAGGAATACGAAGGCAAGATCACGATCGCCAAGATGGACGTGGACGCGAACCAGGCCGTACCGGCCAAGTTCGGCATCCGTGGCATTCCGACCCTGATCCTGTTCAAGAACGGCGTCGCCGCCGCGCAAAAGGTTGGCGCCATGGCAAAAGGCCAGCTGACCTCTTTCATCGACAGCAATATCTAAGATAAGATATCGCTACGTTGTACCAGCGGCGCCGCGCTCGCGACGCCGCTGAATAATACGAGACAACCCACGTAGTCCCCTCCCCTACCTTTACTTTCCCGTCACGGGATACTCACACAATATGCATCTATCTGAACTAAAGGCCTTACACGTCTCGGCATTGCTGGAGATGGCCATCGGTCTCGATATCGACAACGCTGCGCGCTTGCGCAAGCAGGAGTTGATGTTCGCGATCCTGAAAAAACGCGCCAAATCGGGCGAACAGATCTTCGGCGACGGCGCCCTGGAAGTGCTGCCGGACGGCTTCGGCTTCCTGCGCTCGCCGGACGCCAGCTACATGGCCTCGACCGACGACATCTACATCTCGCCGTCGCAGATCCGCCGCTTCAACCTGCACACCGGCGACTCGATCGAGGGCGAAGTGCGCACCCCGAAAGACGGCGAACGCTATTTCGCGCTGGTCAAGGTCGACAAGGTCAACGGCGAATCGCCGGAAGCCTCGAAGCACCGCATATTGTTTGAGAACCTGACGCCGCTGCACCCGAACCAGCCGCTGCGCCTGGAACGCGACATCAACGGCAGTGAAAACATCACCGGCCGTATCATCGACCTGATCGCGCCGATCGGCAAAGGCCAGCGCGGCCTGCTGGTGGCGTCGCCGAAATCCGGCAAGTCGGTGATCCTGCAGCATATCGCCCACGCGATCACCGCCAACCATCCTGATTGCACCCTGATCGTGCTGCTGATCGACGAACGCCCGGAAGAAGTCACCGAGATGCAACGTTCGGTACGCGGCGAAGTGGTTGCTTCGACCTTCGACGAACCGGCCACCCGCCACGTGCAGGTCGCCGAGATGGTGATGGAAAAAGCCAAGCGCCTGGTGGAAATGAAGAAAGACGTGATCATCCTGCTCGATTCGATCACCCGCCTGGCGCGCGCCTACAACACCGTGATCCCTGCCTCCGGCAAGGTGCTGACCGGTGGTGTCGACGCCAATGCGCTGCAACGTCCGAAGCGCTTCTTCGGCGCCGCCCGCAACATCGAGGAAGGCGGCTCGCTGACCATCATCGCCACCGCGCTGATCGAAACCGGTTCGCGCATGGATGACGTCATCTTTGAAGAATTCAAGGGTACCGGCAATATGGAGGTGCACCTGGAGCGCCGCCTGGCCGAGAAACGCGTCTACCCGGCGATCAACCTGAATAAATCGGGCACCCGCCGCGAAGAACTGCTGATCAAGCCGGATCAACTGCAGAAAATCTGGATCCTGCGCAAACTGCTGTACTCGATGGACGAGATCGAGGCGATGGAGTTCATCCTCGACAAGATGCGCGCGACGAAGAACAACAACGAGTTCTTCGACATGATGCGGCGCGGCGGCTAAAGCCGCATGCCTCTGAGGAGCTTGGCCCTGCAGGGCCAAGCCGCTCCGCAGGCGCGCGGCGGTGCCGCACGAATTCCCTGCGCCGCCGGCGCGGCGGCTAAAGCCGTCGTCGTCGTACCCGCGCAGGCGGGTACCCATGCTGACCATGGATTCCCGCTTGCGCTGGAATGACGAAGTGTACAAACAGGCAACTTCGGTTGCCTGTTTGCGTTTAGCCCGGTATAATCCCCGATCGCATTATTTAACCAGGCAAGTGATCAGCAATCGGGTCAAGAAGCAGGAACGACCGACGAAGTGCTGTTTGGCTACCAAACCATAGAGGCTACAAATGAAAGCAGAAATCCATCCAGATTACCGCGAAGTGGTGTTCCACGACCTGTCGTGCGACTTCAAATTCGTTACCCGTTCGACCATCAACACCCGCGAAAAAATCGAATTCAACGGCAAAGAGTACCCGCTGATCAAGATCGAGGTGTCGGCTGAATCGCACCCGTTCTACACCGGCAAGCACAAAATCGTCGACACCGCTGGCCGCGTTGAGAAATTCCGCCAGAAGTTCGGTACCGTCGGTTCGAAAACCGCCGTCGCAGCAGGCTAATTTCAGCCGCTTCGCGCAAAAAGCAGCCTTGGGCTGCTTTTTTTGTTGGCCGCAGCATTTTCCTGCATACTCCGGTTCTACTCATAAAAACACACTGATCGATGAAGCCAGTCCGTCTTCCCGCCGCCGCTACCCTGGCCTTGCCGCGCTGGGCGCTGTTCGCCCTCGGCCTGTTGTACATCCTGCCCGGCCTGATCGGCCGCGAGCCGTGGAAGAACGACGACGCCGCCAGCTTCGGCATCATGTGGACCATGGCGCACGGCAGCTGGCAGGACTGGCTGTGGCCGAATATCGCCGGCCTGTCGTGGCCGGACGAAGGCCCGCTGGCGTTCTGGCTGGGCGCGGCCGGCATCAAGCTGTTCGGCTGGCTGCTGGGCGACGTCATGGCCGCCCGCGTGGGCACCATCGTCATCTTCCTGAGCGGCGTGCTGTCGCTGTGGTACGCCACCTTCCACCTGGGCCGGCGCCAGGATGCGCAACCGCTGCGCCTGGCCTTCGGCGGCCAGCCCGAGCCGGACGACTTCGGCCGCACCCTGGCCGACGCCGCCGTCCTGATCTACCTCGGCTGCCTCGGCCTGCTGCTGCACAGCCACGAAACCACGCCCGAAGCGCTGCTGGTGTCGATGACCGCCTTCCTGCTGTACCGCACCGTGCGCTACGTGGAAAAACCGTCGCTGCGCAACGCCGCCCTGAGCGGCCTGGCGGTCGGCTTGCTGACCCTGACGCGCGGCTGGATCACGCCGGTATGCCTGATGCTGGCCCTGTTCGCCTGCACCCGTTTCCTGGCCCAGCCGGCCATCCGCGCCATGCGCGACCTCGGCGCCACGATCGCCGTCGGCGGCCTGGTCGCCGCGCTGTGGCTGCTCCCGGCCCAGTTGCTGGAGCCCTACCACCAGCAGCCGCTGAACGCCTGGCTGGGCTGGAACTGGCTGCAACTGTCCTTGCCGGACTGGGCCGGCGTAAAGTTCTTCTTCCGCGTCGGCCTGTGGTTCTTCTGGCCGGCCTGGCCGTTCGCCGCCTGGGCGGTATGGGCCTGGCGCCGCCAGCGCGGCGTGCTGCACATCGTGGTGCCGCTGGCCTTCGTGGGCGTGGGCGTGCTGCTGACGCTGTGCCATCCGCAGCCCGATCAGGCCAACCTGCTGGTGTTGCTGCCGCCGCTGGCGGTGATGGCCGCCTTCGGCCTGCTGACCGTCAAGCGCGGCGCCATCAACGCCATCGACTGGTTCTCGGTGATGGCGTTGACCTTGTGCGCGGCCGTGATCTGGATTTTCTGGGTGGCCAAGCTGACCGGCGTGCCGGCGCGCGCCGCCAAGAACGCGCTCAAACTGGTGCCCGGCTTTACGCCGGAACTGGGCTGGATCGCCTTCTTCGTGGCGCTGGCGGCCACGCTGGGCTGGTTTGCGCTGGTGTACTGGCGCGTGTCGCGCCGGCCGGCCGTGCTGTGGCGCGCGGTGGTGCTGTCCTCCGGCGGCCTGATCCTGATCTGGATTTTGCTGATGACCCTGTTCCTGCCCGACGTCAACTACAGCAAGAGCTACGCCGGCGTCGCGCGCCAGATCGCCGACAAGCTGCCGCCGAAGTCCGGTTGCATCGAAACCAACGTCGGCCCGGCCCAGCGCGCCTCGTTCGCCTACTACGCGCAATTGCCGTTCACCGGCGTCGAAGGCGGCCGCTGCGACCTGTTGCTGTTGCAAGATAGCATCAAGGTGCGCGACAACCGCGAGATCCTGGCACAGCACCGTGGCAAGCAGTGGGTGCTGCTGTGGGAAGGCCGCCGCCCGGCCGACCGCACCGAACGCTTCCGCCTGTTCCGCCGCGCCGACTAAGGTTGTAGGGGCGCAGATACAAAGCCGTGTTGCCGCCCGGATCGCATTGCTGCTATGCTTTTCTCAAGAAAGCGGCCAGCCCATGCGATTTATCATCAAGACAATATTTCTGCTGGCGACTTGTACCGGCGTGGCTGCGGCCGCGCCGCTACTCATCACCACCGAGCACTCGCCGCCATCGAGCATGCGCGGCGCCGATGGCGTCGTCACCGGCCGCGCCACCGACAAGATCCGCGAACTGATGGCGCGCACCGGCACCGACTACAAGATCGAACTGCTGCCGTGGAAGCGCGCCTTCCTGATGGCGCAGACCCAGGCGCAGACCTGCGTGTATTCGACCTCGCGCACGCCGGATCGCGAAGGGATGTTCAAATGGGTGGGGCCGACCGACGAGGCCGAATGGCAGTTCTGGGGCCGCGCCGACCACAGCTTCCCGCTCAACAATATGGACGACGCGCGCAAGCTGCGCATCGGCACTTACATCGGCGACGCCCGCGACGAATACCTGCGCAGTCGGGGTTTCAATGTCGACGCCGTCAACAACGACCTGGTCAATCCGCAAAAGCTGCTGCTCAACCGCATCGACCTGTGGGCCGTGGGCATCCGCAACGGCGCGCCGCTGCCGTTCAATCCGGAATGGTCGGACAAGGTGGTGCCGCTGATGGTATTCAACCGCGTCAAGGTCTACCTGGCCTGCAACCACGCCGTGCCGGAAGAACTGATCGAAAAACTCAACGCCGCGTTGGCGGAGATGCGGCGCGACGGCACGTTCGCGCGGATCGACCGCAAATACGATCAGCCGGCCAGGTAGGCCGGCGCGCTGCGGCCGCGCTCAACGGGTGGCCACCACGCTGGTGCCGGCCGGCAGTTGGGCACTCATCGGCAAGCGTTCATAGTTGTCGATCGTCAGTTCGGCGCCGTTGTCGGTGAAGCTGATGCGGGTGCCGGCCTGGGTCACGAATTCGCCGGGCGACACCGGGAAAATCTCCACCCGCTTCTCGCCGCGCACTTCCGCGTAGTAATGCGCCACCTTCTGGCTGAACTTCAGCTTGTCGCCATTGCTCAGCGCGTAGGAATACAGGTAGTCCGAAAACTCCTGCGGCTTGAACTTGAAGTCCGACACGCCCGGTGCGGTGATCTTGACGCTATCGTTATCGGGCGGCGCGGCATGGGCCAGGGCGGTGATCGACAATGCGGCGGCGACGGCCATGCTCAACAGGGTGGTTTTCATGATGGTTCTCCAGAATCGTTAAAGGGATGTCTGCGGGCGGCGCTTAGCGGCGCGCCATGACCAGGGTGTTGGCGGGCAGCTTGCCGGCCACCGACAGCTTTTCGAAGTTGGCAATGCCCACGGTTGCGCCTTGCTCGCGGAACTCGAAGCGGGCGCCGCTGTCGGTGACGAAGGCGCTGCGCGAGACCGGATAGATGCGCACGCGCTCGCCGTCATCAAGCTGGGTGTAGTAGTGGTTCATACGCGCGCTGAAGGCCACGCGCTGGCCGTTCTCAAGCTGGTAGCTACTCTTGAAATCGTGGAAGTCCTGCTCCACCATGTGATAGCGCTGTGGCGACTTGGACGTAATCTGCACGCTGAGATCGTCGGCGTGGGCGAGGGACAGGGACGACAGGGCGAGCGAGGCCGCGATGCCAATCAGGATCGTTTTCATAGGTATGCTCCATAAGTTGTGTGCTGAACTACTACCGGGAGCCACCGCTGTCATCTTCAATTCAGCGGTAGACATGATCAGATTAACAAAGCCCCCCGGCAAATATCCTGCGCATGCGACGAGCGGTCAAAGCACGCGCACCAACTGCAAAAAAACCGGCATGGACGGTGCCGGCACCGCATCTGTTGCGCATCGCGGCTTTTTGTGGGGGCCAAGTGATACAAAAGCCGCTACGGCGGCTATAGTTGCGCAATGAATGCATTGCCGTACGGCAGCATTAGATACCCCTCCGGCCGCGCCCCCAGTCTGCGCGCCGGTCACGGCGGCCCTGGCTGCTGCGCCCTACCCCCGCGCTCGGCCCTGGCAGCGTGCCTCTCTGGATGGCATCATGTTCACTTTGTACAAACTTCAATCCGCCCTGCGGAACAACTACGTCCGCTTCGCCTTGCTGGCGATCACCGTCAGCCTGGCGATCGTGCTCGGCCTGCGCGCCGAAGTAGCACAGGACGGCAGCCCGGTGCTGCGCACCCAGGACATCGCCCAGATCACGGCGCTGCCGGCCAAGCGCGCCCAGCTGGAATACCTGCTGGTGGCGGCGCCGCAATCGGAAGCGCCGCGCTACATCATCAAGCTCAAGAACGAAGCCACGCTGTACGTGGTGAAAGTGCCGGGCACCACGCACCTGAGCCTGGAGCGCGAAGTCCTGCTGCGCAACAACATCCCCTACGCCATCGCGCGCGACGACTATCTGGCCTCGCACAAGGCGGTGATGCTGGATGACGACGTCAGCAAACTGGCCAAGGTCGGCGCCTTCCTGTCGCGCCATGTGCTCGACATCCTGCTGATCGGCCTGGCGCTGTTCCTGCTGCGCAACGGCCTGCCGGGCACGGGCGTGAACGCCACCGTGCTGACGCCGGACCAGCTGGGCGGCAGCATGGACGACCTGATCGGCATGGAAGACATCAAGCAGGAAGTGCTGCACCTGGAAGACATGATCCGCAACCGCGCGCTGTACAAGGAACACGACATCGACAAGCCGTTCAACGTCATGCTGACGGGGCCGGCGGGCACGGGCAAGACCAAGCTGGCCGGCTACCTGGCCAAGCGCCTCAACATCCCGCTGATCCAGGCGTCGGGCTCGGCGCTGGAATCGGGCTACATCGGCGGCGGCTCGAAAGCGCTGCACGCGCTGCACCGCAAGGCTTGCGCGCGCGAAAGCTGCATCATCTTCCTCGACGAAGCGCAAAGCCTGTTCATGCCGCGCGGCCGTGGCGAAAAGAAATGGGAAGACGACACCGCCAACACCCTGCTGGGCCTGCTGGACGGCGTCCGCAGCGACAAGGGCAAGGGCGTGATCTGGGTGGTGGCCTCCAACTTCGACGACGCCACTACGCGCATGGACGAAGCCATGCTGCGCCGCTTCTCGGTCAAGATCAACTTCCGCCTGCCCAACAAGACCGAGCGCCGCGAACTGCTGCGCTCCTTCCTGGCGCGCAAGGCCGACGGCTGCGTCGACTGGGAGGATTTGCAGCTCGACCATGTTGCCGAAATCACCGCCAACCTCAGTCCGGCGGTATTGCAGACGGTGGTCGAGCGCGCCAGCATGTTGGCCATACAGGAGACCAAGGTCATCAACACCGACCTGATGTTCCGCGCCTTCGAGCGCGCCACCATCGGCCTGACCGACCGTGCCACCACGGCCGAGAAAACCCGCCAGCGCGAGCGCGTGGCCCTGCACGAGCTGGGCCACTTCTTCATGCAGATCGACCCGTGGCTGCGTGAGGGCATGACGCTGGCGGAAGTGAAGGAGCGCTCGCCGCTGCTGAAGATCTCGACCGAGTCGGTCTCCAAGCTGGGCGCGCTTGGTTATGTGCTGTCGGCGTCGGATGACGTTGCCTTGCGCACGCTGGAGGAACTGGAGCGCGACGTCATCCAACTGTACGGCGGCGTGGCGGCGGAGGAACTGTTCTACGGCGCGCGCGGCATTTCGGTAGGTAGCCAGAACGACATCGAGAAAGCGACCTCGATGCTGGATCTGATGGTCAACAAACTGTCCATGTACTCGCGCTCGAAGATCGACCACAGCCAGTTCAAGAACAAGGAAAGCGACCTCGATCAGGTGGAAGCCAAGGCCGACGAGCTTTACAGCTATACCCTGAACTCGATCGCCGACTACCGCGACCAGATCAGCGAGCTGAAGGGCGTGCTGATGGATCAGTATGTGCTGTCCAAGGATGCAATCTTCGCGCTGCTGGAGCAGCAGCAGTTAGCTGGTCAGCATGCGTAAGTAAAAGATCAGCGCCTGCGGCGCCAGCAGGGCGAGGGTGACCCACTGCACGAGCTCGACGCGCCGGACACGCGAGTCGAGCTTGTCTACTTTCTTCTCCAGCATGCCGATCCGCTTATCAAGCGCCTCAACCGCCGTTTCAAGCGACTCGACTCGCCTCTCAAGTGCCTCCACCCTCTCAGCGAGCGCTTTCACGCGCTCCTCAAGGAAAGCGACTTTTTCAATGAGCAAGGACACATCCTTACGTAGCTCCAGCAGCTGTCCGCTATGGTTGTTCGGGATCCCGCTATGCCTCTCGGCCACCAGCATCTTGATCTCTTCAAACTGCTCCTCAAGCAAGGTCACCCGCTCAATCAGCTCCATGGCCGCCTCCGTGCGTAGAGGGCCATTATCTGCCCGTACCTCCCTCGTCCCGATTGATTTATCTCAAAAACTCGTCACAGGGTTGCAGAGCTGGGTCAAATCGGTAATAATGCGGGTCGCATTGCTACACCTGCCTCGGTGGTGGAATTGGTAGACGCAGCGGACTCAAAATCCGCCGCCGCAAGGCGTGCCGGTTCGATTCCGGCCCGGGGCACCAATAGGTTGTATTAGCCAATGTCAAATCATCTCAAAACCCGCATGTCTACTAGGCAGAGCGGGTTTTTTATTGTGTACTGGTGTCTCATGAAATCTCATCCCATTGCGTCGTTTTGTCGGTATCCCTGTCGGTACCGGCGACGGCTTCGGGCGACATACCGTCATGTTGACTGGTGTGGTACGTGCCGAAGCGGCCCATACAAGGATGATATTTATGGCACTGAGCGATACCTTCGTTCGTCAAGTAAAACCCACTAACTCAAGCAGTAGTAAATTTGCTGATGGTCAGGGCATGTACCTGCTCGTCAATGCGGCCGGCAAGGGCGTTCTCAAGAACCAAGTGCAACACCCTTTGCTGTAAGGTGCTGCAATGCCGAGAAACTATTTCCATCTGACTCCACAAGACCGTGCGGTCGTCATGCTCATGCGCGACGATCAGTGCAGCATCCGATCCATTTCTAAACGCCTTGGCCGTTCGGCCAGCACAATCAGCCGCGAGCTCAAGCGCGCCGGCGCCGGCGTGTATGATGCCAACCACGCTCAGACTCAGGCCCTTGCGCAGCGCGCCAAGCCTCGCAAAGTCCGCAAGCTACATGTTCACAGCATGCTGTTCATCGTTGTGCGCCATCTTCTCAACCTACGCTGGTCGCCCCAGCAAATTGCTGGCAGGCTCAAATCCATGTGGCCCAACGATTCCGCCGAAACCGTCTCACACGAGACCATCTATAACGCCATCTATCTGCACCCACGCGGCGAACTCAAGCGAGAGCTAATAGCTTGCTTGCGTCATCACAATCAGGTGCGCAAGCCGCGCAGCCAAGGCGCCGACCGCCGCAACCAGATCGTGGACATGCAAAGCATCCATATCAGGCCGCCAGAGGTCGAGGACAGGCTCATTCCCGGCCACTGGGAGGGCGACTTGATCAAGGGCGCTGGCAATCGTTCTTCGGTCGGCACACTGGTTGAACGCACCACTGGCTTCGTGGTGCTGGCCAGGATGGACAACGCCACCACTAAGGCCGTTGTCGACAGCTTTGCCGCTGTGCTCAACCGGGAGCCCGCCGCCATGCGCAAGACCATGACGTATGACCAGGGCCGTGAAATGCACAGCCATAAAACCCTGACCGAGCGCACTGGCGTACAGATCTATTTCGCAGACCCGCACAGCCCATGGCAGCGTGGCTCCAACGAAAATACAAATGGCCTGCTACGCCAGTACATGCCCAAAGGATCGGACTTATCGATCTACTCGCAGGACGAACTCGATGCTATCGCGCTCGAACTCAATCAACGCCCCCGTGCTCGTTTCGGCTTCGCATCGCCGCTGGCCGTTTATACTGCGCATATGGAACAACTAAATAACCCAGCCATCGCTGTTCATTAACTCAGTGTTGCAGTTGGTTCTTGAAACCGCCCGGTATAGCGATGTCTACGCTCCGGCTATCGTCTCGGCAGGCTACGAACCTTACCGCGTTGACCAAGACGCAAGCGTATCGGTGCCCATAGAATCCATTGAAGCCGGCATTCGTAACGCAGTGGTCTGCCTTGCAGACATAACAGAAGAGAACCCGAACGTTTGGTACGAACTTGGCTACGCTTTCGCTCAGGGGAAGCAGGTCGTTATGGTATGCGCCGAAGGTCGGAAGAAGTTTCCTTTCGATATTCAGCACCGTACTATCATCGTTTACAAGACTGAATCGCCGAGTGACTTCGTTGCGCTGCAAGACTCCATCAAAGAGAAAATAGCAGCTTACGTCAAAAAGGCCGAGGTGTTACAGGTGATGTCTGATACGGACGCCATGTCTCCGGTGGCGGGCTTGTCGTCTATCGAGGTCAGGGTCTTGGCTATTTTGGCTGAAGGCGCAAATTCTAACGGTGCGACCATGCTTTATTCCGCTAAGCGCGATGCTGATGGAGCTGGTATCACACGCTTAGGTTTTAACCTTGGCGTTCGACGTCTGTTGGCAAAAAGTTTTATTGCTGAAACATCGGAAATGGATGAGCGTGACGGTGAAGTTTACGAAATGCTCGAATTAAAGGGCAAGGCGTGGAACTGGTTGGACACGAACGAGGACTTGTTTGTACTTCATCGAGCCGCAAAAGAAGGAATTGAAGACATCCCGTTCTAACTTTTCTCGTAATCTAGCGACGGCGTGTGCCGGTGCATATCGTTGCGCATCGTGGGTTCTTATCATGGGCTGGCTGGCCGCCGCCCCCCTAGGGGGGGGAGGGCGATGGCGCCCCCCGTCGCGGCTTAGTTTATCGGTCGGACCCTCAAAATTTTTCACGCATAGAATTTCAAAAAATTTTTCGACGGTCACCATAGTCGAATTGATGCGCGCGATCCAACATGTGGCTTTCAACTCAGGATCAGCCCATGCGCGAATTTGACCTAATGCTCCTCTCCAGCTATGCCACCTTGGCGTTCGTTATGGTTGTCGATATTGTGGGCGAGTGGCTGCGAGCGCGAAGCAAATAAAGCCAGTCCGAATTCCGCGCAAATGGTGTCTATGCCCGTCGACGTCGGATTGCTTACCAGCCTGGCGTGTTCTGCATCGGCCGCGAAGTTAAACGGCAGCGATACTGGCCGCGCGAGCTTACGAGCGTGTACTGCCCCGCGTGGCCTACGTCTGACGACGCTGTTCATTGTAGGGGCACCTCGGGTCACCAGGGCCAACGGCGCCGCCAGCTCCTGCCCTTGGTTGTGAGATCCCTATCGCCTTGTCCACCTTATATCAAGCGAATCTGTCTGGCCCGAGGGCGACCGAGCGGGCAAATTCTGAGTCTTGCTCGCCCGATAGCTCAGGGTCCATCCAAGCGGCGGCATCGCTGGCCGTGAAGACCACGGGGCGCCGATTCTGTATGTCGGTCATGCCGCCTTCGGCGTCATCGGTGACAATGGCGAAGCCTATCACGTAGAAGACGCTGCCGCTGGAGCGTCACAACCGTATTTGTTAGGCAAGGCCAGCGAGGTATTCAGTTGTGACCAGCTCGACTACTCAGCTAGACGAGTGTTGCCGACCTAGAGCGCAGGAAAGGAGTCGCAGCCGCTTTAAGCTATCGTCGTGCGCCGCGTGACAGAGCCGGATGTCAGCCGCTACTACCGGCTTTGCCGCGCCTTGAGACAGCGCCACGCACTCGCGCCCCGCCAGTGCTATGCCTGAGCCGCGACGCGGTAAGAATATGCGATATTGTCAGCGAACAGCTCGATGTGGAGTGGCGCGACTTTTAGTCCACCCCTACATTTTCGGCGATGCCCGGGCTGCGACTGAGACGCCATAAAGGCGGCGCCCCTCTCGCCAACGGTCGTCGACAGGTCAAAGGCCGGTAGGCCAAGAATAGCTCGGCAATTTCGCTGGTGGGGTCCCGATGACAATGGAAATGCTTCGATGCGGGGTAAATTCGATTCCTGCCCAGTTTGTCTCAACTTCCATCATAGAATTTTCATCTACGACATAGACTTTTATCGGAATACCATGAACACCTGCTACTTCCGTACTCAATAAAGACTTTCCCCACACACTGAAGAATTGCCCTAGGCTGAACTTCTTTTCCTTATCTGTTTCAATGTGAATAATTCCAGAGTTATCGTGCGTATGTATTTCGTACGCACATCCCTTTAAGCCGATATTTTTTGGAATTGCCAGGCGCGTTCCATTGTAAAAAATCGAAAGATGTGAATGAATGTGATAGTTTTCATTTAAGAGACATCCAACTCCATCGATCGGGTTGCCCCCACCATTGGAAGCGGACTCATCCTTCCAGTATGGCTCACCTAAATAGTTCTTAATCGCTACTGGGGTATCATTCAAAATAATTTTAGGATCGTTGGACTCCTGATACGGATTTCCACCGCCACATCCCGACAAACACATTGCGATCGCTATTATTGAAAAATGCACACAAATTAATTTCTTCATTTAGCCCTCGTAAGCAGTATTCCGGCAATATTTTAGATATTGCTCGATAACATATAGCTCGGCTGCTGCAGTTATAAGATTTGAAAAATACTCTATAAAATAATCCGTACGCGCGCCGACAATCAATGAATTTAATGCCAAAACATAGCTGCGTCGATTATTGGATATTAGAAATTCGATGGGCAAAGTGGGTTGCTTCCAAAGTCCAATTTCCCGCAACAGTTCCTTCAAGAGGAATCTAGAAGCTCGTCCGTTTCCGTCTGTAAATGGGTGAACCGAAACAAAATTTGCTGAAATAATCATTGAAAGCAAAAGTCCGTCTAGATGACAGTGCCGCTGTGCGGCGATTATCATCGCTCGTAATTCCTCCTCAATCCTGTAAGGAGGGCAATACTCTAAAACTCTAATTCCCGGCATAATATTGGAAAACGTTCTCTTAGACCGGATCAAATTTTCATTGCGAAATTTTATTTGGAGCGGCATAGCTTTCTTCGCCGAAAAGATAAGTTCACAGATCTCAAAGACGAAATTTTCATGATGTAAGTTTATCTTTTTTTCCAGAAATTTGACATCTGAGAAAGAAGTTAAGCCAACAACAGGCGCGATAATTTTCTTTAACCAAAGCGGTGGGCTCTGCCAGTGGTCAAAATTGCGCTCTGCAGCATCCTGAATGCGACATAATCGAGCTCTTGCTTGAGTGAGAATAGTGTCGCAACCCGAATTTTCAATAAATACTTGCCAAGGGAAAGGTAATTTTACAAGTTGCTTCATGGCGTTAATTTCTATCCCATATACGCACGTCTTTCTTGGTAAAATTAAATTCTCTCGCCCAGCCTTCAATTGCGGCCAAAACTTTTCTTTCCGGCAGTTCGCCGATTTTATTTTTTTTATTTCTGATAACGTAAACGGTTAATGTTGGATCTTTATCGCATTTCTGAGGTGGCCGGACTTCTTGCAATCTCACATTGTCTTCACCTATCTCTTTCTCACGCAAGAGAAAATGGCAATTGAAATGTAGAATGCCAACGCCTAAAATATGGGTTCCCGCTCGGTTGAACATCACACTTGCCTTCTCCGTGCAGCTATTTGGTCGACATCCGCTAACCAAAATGTATTCTGGCGTTTCAAAATCTTCATTTCTAATGCCAATCAGTTCTACGATAGATTTTCTAATTAGAGCATTACCTTCTTGAAAATCAGCACGTTGCTCAGCGAAGATATTATTGGTTTCGCTTTCGATAATTTTATCTAGCGGCTTAGCATGTGCAAACGCAGCGAAACCGAAGTAAAGAAGAATTATTTTATATAAATGTTTCATGAGACCCTCGCGTATCCCCCTCTGCCTTCTAGGCGGAGGGGAGTATAGTATTAGCAAGAACTACCGTTATGTAGTCTGTTTTCATCCATAGCGTCTTTTAAAAGTTCAGCTTCAGATTCACGACGAGTTGGATAGCGATCTCCAAAATTCATAAGATTATTGTATGCTCCACTCCAGTCTTTATTAATCACCTGCGTCCAAAAAGACGGTGTTTTAACTGCTAAATCTCCATATTGTAATGAAACGCTGAAAATTACTGTCTGCGCTTCTGTAGGCAAGTCATAGAAAGCCCCAATACCAACGCGACCATCGTAAGCCACCACAACCTTAGCTAAGGAGTCGGAGTGAACCGCTGAGTTCAGATTCATTACATCCACGAAATCTAATACTAATGGATGCGCTTGTTCATAGTCATATGCTGCCGTCCCTGTCTTACCAAGATAAGGTGATAAGGTATTTATCAAATCTTGGTCTATTCCCAATTTATTGAGGTCGGCGAGACTTCGTTGACCTAAGTCAAAGCCCGCCCCGATTGTCACCCCTGACTTGCTGTTATTTTTATCAGGAACGACTCCTTGAGTTGTATTTCCTTCCTTAGACTCAATGAAACTCCAGTCAATGTCCTGACCTGATGCTCCACATGGCGGTGGGTCAGAATTAGGGCCGCCACCGCCCCCTACAGTATTCGCGTATTCCCCATAAGATATTTCCGGATTATAATCCCATCCTGAATCTAGACGATGGCCCTCTACCACAACGGTATTCAACCCGTAACTCGGCAGGTTTGAGTCCCCGAACATATCCATGGAGAGGTAGTCTTGGTTCATGTACCAATATTCTTCGCTAGTTGTAAAATTATTTGTTGAAGGATCGTCTGCGGCCGCATTTGCTGTCCCGATAGTGGTGTTTTCCACCAGTAAACTTGAGATGCTTTTTGTACCGGCATTTTCCGACTGGAAAGTTTCTGATTTTAAAAAATTCTCAAGATAACTTTGTTCCACCGCTTGATAAGACTCTAGGTCAACGCGTAGCACTGGCTCAAGTTCAAATGACTCTATAAACATGATATCCCCCTAAAAACGGTCAAAGAGATTCGCCAAGATATCATCCATTAAAAGCGAGAATTCTATAAAATTGTCACAAAACACATATTTTTTGTTTTGTAAGATGCTTGGTTTGTACGGCGCTAATAGCGAAATGCGCTGACAACGAAATCTAGAGGCGCTCAGGCACTTCTCATCTTTTTGTGAAGCTATTTGTAGGCAGATGTCCAGAGCTACGATGCAGAGGCTCGCTCGGTCTCTGCGGGTAGCCGATGCGGCTGTTTCAGTCGCATCCATAAAGCAGCGTGTGGATGAATTGCCTGAGCCAGCGGCAGCGACCATGCCCTTGGTAGTAGTAGATGGATTCTCGGACTCCCTTGGGCGGGCAGATCGTTCCTATTTGGCCGGCATTGCTTCGACGCCTGATCTCTGCCGCTTGACACCTGTGGTTGGCACGAGAGCAGCTCTTTCCCGAGGCGCCAGGTAGATTGGCGCTGCTATAAGGGGTCGCGATCCCGTGATGCGGGCCTAGGCCAGCCGCTCAATCTTGACGGCCTCTACCTCTGAATAGCCATCAGGTGTCACCGCACTCAACACCGCTATAGCTTCGTCAAAGCGCCGCATCTGGCGCGACAGGTCCCCGCGCGCTACTTAGATCTATGAATCTTGCTTAAGCAACCCTTGCAGCCGCTGCATGTTTGCATGGGCCTCATGTTCTGCAACGCCGGGGAGGGCCACAAACATACCGCCTCGCTTACCCCGCAAGTATTCATTGGACGCCCACCATATATCGCGTGGCAGATGAATTTCTCGATCATACACACCTGGGGGCAGGATCTTCAACGCTTCGATGTAATCATGCGCGTGCTTCAACCCGTCAAAGCGTTCGGCCTGCTGAATCCCCGCTGGTAGCGATTTCCATTTCCGTTCGGCCTGCAACCTGCCAGAGCGGTCGCCGGTTATGCGCTGCCATACACGACTCAATGGGCCAATATGGCGCGCCTCCTGCGGCGCCGGCATCAACACCACGGCGTCGTCTATCCAGACAACGCTTGCGCATGATGGACAGCGGCCAACTGCTCCACTTTCCCCCGCCCACCAATTGCCGTTTTTATCATCTGACGAAACTGGAACATCATCATCAAAGTGAAGAGATGTGAATTCATAGCGTTTGAAGTACCCGGCGCAGGCCGGGCATTGGAGAAGATCTGGAGGCGCGATACGGGTCATGATGGCGAGTTTATCGCAAAGAATTGACGCTGCAGGTGGCCGCGCCGTCAGTCGCAGCCATAACGCAGCGTATGGATGAACTGCCTGAGCCATCGGCAACGACCGTTACCTTGGTAGTAGTAGATGCCCTCCCGGACTGCCTTGGTTGCGCAGAGAGTGCCGCCGTTGCCGGAGGGAGGACTGCGAATGACCGTATCTATTTCGTCCGTAGCGGCCTTGAGGCGGGCCAGCTCGATGTCACTTTGTTCCATGCCCATCCTTCCAACGTAACCACCTCAATCGTTTGACACCAGCGCATAAACGCAAATCCGACTCACGCGCAGTTCGCCAGTTTTACCTTTGCTCGATCGAACAGTAGGCGATCATGCGGGGAAGGACATATTGGATTTCCCCGCCCACATCGTAGCAATCGATGAGGCCAGCGTCTATAAGGGCTTGTGCCCCTTCAGGATCTTGGAGGGTCACGACCTGGTCATCGCTTTCAGGCTGAAGTTGCTGAACTGCCTCGGACCAAGCTTGCACGCCTACAAGCGTTAGCCGGGTCATAGCGGCCAGAGTCACCTTGGAGATTGTGACGACCTCCACTGGCCCCCTTGCATCCAGCCGATCTAGGCTCTCGGTAAGAATGCACGCCTGAACATCCGCGAAGGTCATCGGCAGGCCGTCGTCCCGCTCGACTTCCACACGATAGCCTCCGTCGCTCCACTCTGGTTCAATATTGCCTTTACGGCCGCGCCCTATGTACGCATGACTAGTCGCCTGCGCCATCAGATCGTGGATTTTAGCGATATCGTCGCCCGTCGCTGGCCGCCCATCTGGGCGCAAGTAAGAGATTCTGAACGCGCTAATCGGTGGGTAGATTTCGCCTGTGGTGTTCTTCTTATAGCTAATGGAAATTGCAGTCATGTCATGATCCTTGGAGGGATTGGCGGGTTCACTTCTGCACTTCAACGGTCACATTGGCCGCTGGTTTCAGTTTTGGCCTCGCCAACTCCACATCTCCAGCGCTCAGGCACATGAACTGCACCTCTGCCTTAGGGTAGTTACCCAGCAAGAAGGGAGGCTGAGCCTCGACCGTGTTGACCACCTGAAGCGACTTGCCTTGGCTGGTGCAGTAGGTGCCGGCCTCCTGAAACGCTTTCGCCTTCAATGTGCCGGAGCCAGAGAAGCCGGTAGCGGCCTGTCTACTGACCATGTAGGTGTCGGTGCCGATAGGGATAATGCCGGAGTTGCTCGCGCAGCCTGTGAGCACGACGCCCAGCGCAAAGAAGTAACTGTATTTCATTGATATACGCCCTTGTAGATTACAGGTTTTTGATAACGCGCTGGCGATACTAAGTATTCCTTAGTGTGGCGTCAATAAAAAACTCAGAATATCTTAGCCTTTAGGGGCTGCGAATGTCTGTGTTTGCCAAACGACTGAAAGAGGCGCGTACCCACGCTGGATTGTCGCAAGAGCGGTTGGGCGTGATGGCCGGTATCGATGAAATGTCATCTAGCGCCCGCATGAATCAGTACGAAAAGGCAAAGCATGAGCCGGACTACTCCATGGTGGAGAGGATCGCCAAAGTGCTGAACGTGCCAGAGTCATATTTTTACGCGAAGGATGACGAGGCTGCTTGGCTACAAGTCGTTTTCCATCGGCTGCCGAGTGAAGCGCGATACCAAGTGCTTCAGATCGTACGAGACTCAGTCAGCGATTCGGTGAAATAGATGCGTATCGCATCGCGCTGACGGGCACCGTGGTAGACTGCGTGTGATGCGCTTGGGTTGGGTAGAGAACCATTGCGACGATTTGACGGTATTTTTGGCGGTACGCGAAAATGTTCCCCTCCACATGAGCAAGGATTTATGCGGGCTGTAGGGCTTTATTCGATTCCGGCCCGGGGCACCAAGAATAAATCAATTTGTCGTACAGACACTCCAAACCCGCATGCCTGCCAGGCACAGCGGGTTTTTTGTTATGTTGCGACGGGCGATACCTGAAAGCAGTGCTTTCCGACAATGGCGGCCGGCGATCGGCATGTAACATTTGCTTACGCTAGAAACACTTTCTGCGTCACCGCATCTACTCCCGCGCTCGTTATATGGCTAAGCGCCACTCATGGCGACATACAGGAGAGAACAAAATGGAACATACCGCACGCACCCGCATTCATCCGATGGTGATCGCTGCCGCCGCTTCGGTGGCCCTGGTTAGCCTGGTTGGCGCAGCGTCGATTGCCGGCCTGCTGCCGAGCTCGCAGGCCAAGCAGAACGGCGATCAAGTTCCTGTCGCCGCAGTGACGGCGCCTGCGCCTGCGCCCGTAACTGCGGCCGCACCAGCACCGGAACCGCGCCGCGTGGTCGAGCATCGCACGGTGGTGCATCACACCAACGCACCGGCTCCACAACCGCAAGTGGCACAAACGCAGGCACCAGCACCAGCGCCAGCGCCCGCTCCAGCGCCGCAGAACAGCGCCCTCGGCATCGGTATCGGCGCCGTGGTTGGTGGCTTGATCGGCAACCAGGTGGGTAGCGGCAACGGCAAGAAACTGGCGACCGTCGCCGGCGCCATCGGTGGCGGCTATGCCGGCAACGAGATCGCCAAGCGCAATCAGCAACAACAGCAACAGCCACAGCAGTAATCAGCAAGCACGGACGACGGCGAGCACCACCTTTGTGGCGCTCGCCGTCCGCAATGCCTTAACCGTGAAAGCTGGGGCGCTTGGGTGAATACACGAAGTCCGGCACCAGGTAGCGCATCGCCATCGCATCGTCGCGCGCGGTGGTGGCCACTTTCTTGTACAGATCGTGTGCCGCCTGGATGCGCGCCATATCCGGCTCGATGCCCAGGCCCGGCTTCTGCGGCACCTGCACCGCACCGCCGACGATCTGCAACGGTTCGCGGGTCAGGCGTTCCTGCCCTTCCTGCCAGATCCAGTGCGTATCGATGGCGGTGATATTGCCCGGCGCCGCAGCGGCGGCGTGCGTGAACATCGCCAGCGACACGTCGAAGTGATTGTTCGAATGCGAACCCCAGGTCAGGCCCCACTGCTCACACAGCTGCGCCAGCCGCACCGAACCCTGCATGGTCCAGAAGTGCGGATCGGCCAGCGGAATATCGACCGCACCCAACAAGTGCGAATGCGCCATCTGGCGCCAGTCGGTGGCGACCATATTGGTGGCGGTTGGAATGCCGGTGGCGCGGCGGAACTCGGCCATGATCTCGCGGCCCGAGTAGCCGTTCTCCGGTCCGCACGGATCTTCCGCGTAAGCCAGCACATCTCCCCTGCCCTTGCACAGGTCGATCGCTTCGCGCAGCGACCAGGCGCCGTTCGGATCGAGCGTCACGCGTGCATCCGGATAGCGTTTTTTGATCGCCGTCACCGCCTCCATCTCCTCCGCGCCGCGCATCACGCCGCCCTTCAGCTTGAAATCGCGGAAGCCATATTTTTCCACCGTGGCCTCGGCCAGTTCGACAATCTCCGACGGCGACATCGCCTCCTGATGGCGGCGCGCATACCAGCCGCTGGCGCCATCTCCGGTCAGGTAAGGCAGGTCGGTGCGGCGGCGGTCGCCGATGTAGAACAGGTAGGCCAGCATCGGCACGCTGTCGCGCTGCTGGCCGCTGCCCAGCAATTCGCACACGGGCACGCCCAGGTGCTGCCCCAGCAGATCCAGCAGCGCCGCTTCTACGGCGGTCACCACGTTTTCCAGGCGCAGATTGATCTCGTGCGGCTGCTTCAGCACCTCGGCCTCGGCGGCCGAGGTCACCTGATGCTGGCCGCCGATCGACGCCCGCACCGCATTCAGCGTGCGGTTGTAGCGGCCGATCTGCGTGCCCACCACCAGCGGCACGGCACGTTCCAGCGCCGCCAGGATGCCGGCGCCGCCGGGCACTTCGCCCATGCCGGTATTGCCGGCGCTGTCGGTCAGCAGCACCAGGTTGCGGGTGAAGAAAGGCGCGTGCGCGCCGCACAGGTTCAACAGCATGCTGTCGTAGCCCGCCACCGGGATCACCTGCATGGTCGTTACCACAGGGCTCATAGTGCTCATAGATTCCAATCCTGATAATGTCAATCAGCGATAACGATACAGCTTCACGCGCTGGATGGTGAAGCCGCTGCCCGGCAGGCCGATATGGCGGCCCTGGTGCGTTTCATCGCCGTTCATCCAGCGGCCTTCGATCCAGCGGCCGTTCTGGTAGCTGCCTTCCACGGATTTCTCGATGCCGACCATGGCGCCATCGGCGCTGCCGAACACCACGGTCAGCCCCATGCCGGCGAGGATGAATTCATCCTCGCCGCTCTGTATCACCAGTCCGCCGCGCTTCTGCACCTGGTCCGGCGTCAGCTTTTCCCACGGGGCGTTGAAGCTGACGTTCAGCGTGTAGCCGCCCATGGCGACCTGCTGCGGCGCCGTGTCCACCACGCCTTCATACGACAGCGGCGCCTTGAAGCCGCGCACCTTGCCGCTGCCCTGGTGCTGATTGATCACCGGTGCCAGCTGCCTGAGCACGCGGTAGGCCTGCGGCAGCGACGAGTTGCCGTCCTTGAGATCATCGATGGCGAACGGCGAGAAGCCGAAGGCGTCATGCTCGCCGATGGCGTAGAAAGCATCGGCGCCGGCGTCCGGCCGTTCCGCATGATTCGCTTCCGGCACGAACAAGGGATTGTCCGCGCGCTTGAACTGCTGGGCCCAGTAGCTGAAGTTGGGGAAGTAGGTGTCGATGGCCAGCACGTCGATCGACGGCGCGCCCGGCTTCCAGATGTCGAACAGGTGCGGCAACGGTCCTGCGCTCGGATACTCGCCGGGACGCTTGCCCGGCCGGTTCAGCGCCACGTTGACATACATCGGCAAGCGATACACGGCCTTGCCGGCGGCCGTCATCGATTCGACGAAGGCGGCGTAGTGCCAGGCCTGAAACATCTCTTCGGTGTCGATGGTGTCGCCGAACACCTCGGCCCAGCTGCCGCTGCTGCGCGCGCCGCGCGCTTCCCATGCGGCCTTCACGCCCGGCTGCAGAGTGGCGCGATTGGCGGCCAGGTAGGCCGTCAGCGCGGCCGGCACCGGCGCGCGCCAGGCCTGGTTGGCGGCGGCGCTGTAGTCGCGTACCTCGGGCAGCATGCCGATCTCGTTTTCCACCTGGATCATCAGCACGGTGCGCTGCGGGTCCACCTGCTTGAGGTGGGCCAGCATGGCGCGGAAGGCGGCGGTGTCGGCCGCCAGCGTGGCCGGCGCGAACGGCGTCAGGATTTCCTGCGCCACACCGGCGCGCGTCAGCGCGCGCGGGAAGCGCCGGGTGTCGCGCTTGACCCAGGCCGGCGCATAGGTCGACATCGAATTCTTCCAGGCGCCGAACCACAGCAGCACCAGCCGCGTGTGGTTGGCGCGCGCCTGTTTCAGCAGGCCGTCCATCACGGTGAAATCGAATTTGCCTTTCTCCGGTTCAAGCTGGTCCCATTCCACCGGCGCCAGCACGGTATTGAGTTCGGCCGCCTTCAGCGTCGGCCACTGCTTGTTCAGATAGTCCAGATTGGAGGCGGACGAGTTGCGCAGTTCGCCGCCCAGCAGCAGGAACGGCTGGCCGTCGACGATCAGCTGGGTGGCGCTGCCCTGCTTGCGCAAATGCGGCGGCTCGGCGGCCTGCGCCGCCGTCCAGCTCAGCAAAGCCACGGACACGGCGCAGGCCGCGCCGATCTGGTGGAGCGATGGGAACATGGTATTCCTTAAAAAAAACCGCCCCGTAAAGGGGCGGGTAAAAGTCACCGTGGAGAACGGGACCAGACGATCAGAACTTGGCGCGCAAACCGAGCGAGTAGGTGCGGCCAGGCGAATACTGCGAGAAGTTGGCGTTGCTGAACTGGAAGTAAGTACGACGCGAATCGTTGTTCAGGTTGACGATATCGAAGCTCAGGCTCGGCCAGCCATCCTTGTCGAACACTTCACCCAGGTCGATACTCGACGAGAAGTCCAGCTGCTTGTAGTTGTCCGAGAACAGCGCGGCCTTGGTGATGCCGTTCTGGTTGGCGTTGGCCGCCTGGCTGCCCTTGGAGAAGGTGTGCGACAGGCGCGCCATGTAGCCGTGGTTCTCGTAATAGACCGAGAAGTTGTTGGTACGGCGCGGCACGCCCAGCGCGACAAAGCCGTTCGAACCTTCGCCGCTGGCGCTCTGGGTGATGAAGGTGGCGGTCTCGTTGATGCCGAAGCCGCGTACCGGCAGGATCTTGTCGAGCGGTTGCACCCAACCCAGTTCCAGGCCACGGATGCGCAGTTCGCCTTCGGCGTTGCGGGCACGGGTCATCACCACGGTGGCGTTGTTCGGACCGCCACGCGAATCGATGGCCTGCTGCTGGTTCGGAATCAGCGTGTTGTAGGTGATGCCGTAGGCCGCCAGCGCGCTGAATGGCAGCGTAACGTTTTCGTTGATGGTGAAACCGTCCACCTTCTTCTGGAACACGGTCAGGCTGACGTAGCCTTCGCGGCCGGTGTACCAGTCGATGCCGAGGTCGATGTTATCCGACAGGTAAGGCTTGAGCGCCGGATTGCCGATCGAGCCGACGTCCGCCGAGACCGACGAGAAGTTCACGCCCGGACGCAGCGCGTTCGGATCGGCGCGGGTCATGCTGCGCGACAGTGCAGCGCGGGCCACCACGTCGCTGCGCAGGTTGACCGCCAGCGTGCCCGAAGGCAGCGTGTTGTTGTACGTGGTTTCCTGGTACACCCACTGGTCGATGTTCGGGAACTTGCTGCCGTTCAGCGGCAGCGTGGCGTTGCGCGGATCGCTGATCGAGTTCAGCGATCCCACCGACTGCTTGGTGCGCACGTAGCGCACGCCGGCGTTGTAGCGTGCCGGGAAGCCGGCCAGGTCGGCCTTGCCGTTGGCCTCGAAGTACAGGCCCGTGGTTTTCTCGCCGATGAAGCCCGAGCTGGCGCCGGTCGACGAAGCACCGCTCGATGGCGCGGTGTTGTAGTACTTCTGGTAGTTCGAGTCCTTGGCGAAGCGCTCCCAGTCGATGACCGGTTGGCCGTACGGGCCGTTCTGGATGTAGCCGGCCAGCGCGCTTTGCGGAATCAGCGAACCGCCGTAGGTCAGCGGCGTGGTGGCGCCGGCGGTGTAACCGGTGCCGTAGCCTGGATACAGCGCGGCGGCGCTGGCGCCTGGCGTCGACACACCGTTGCACGGCGGTGCGCCGTTAGGGCCGAGCAGGAACACGCTCGGATTGTTGCCGCACACCGCAGCCTGCCATGCCGCCGAGTTGTCGCTGGCATTGATGCGGCGGGTGATGTCGTCGTAGGCGACGCCGCCTTTCAGGTTGAACTTCTCGTCGCCCCAGGCCAGATCGCTATGGAAGCCCTTGGTCTCGGTTTTGCGGAACTCGTTCTGCACGTTGACGCGGCCGGTGTTCCACACATAGCTGTTCGGATCGTTCAGGTTGGTGCTGGCCACCACCGACGGGATGCCGCCGTTGTTGTTGTTGAAGGTGACCGTATTGCCGCTGTTCGGCGCGGTGATCAGGTACACGGTCGGCGCTTCGTGGCTGAAGCTACTCCGGGTGTAGTTGACCTGGGCGTCCAGTTTCAGGGTCGGCGTGATCTTCCATTCCATGCCCGGGTTAATGCCCAGCATATTGACCTGGTCGCGGCGATAGCCGTGCTCGAAGAAGTTCTGGGTATTGGCGAAGGTGCCGCCGGTGACCGTGCAACCGTCGGCGCAATCGGTCTTGTCGACCTTCATGTTCAGCGGGATCATGCCGCCGTTGCGGACCGACCAGTCGTAGTCCATGCGCGTCATCTTGTCGTCGCGCTTGCTGTAGACGGTGTCGAGGTAGAAATGCAGCTTGTCGGTCGGACGGTACTCGGCGCTGAAGATCGCCGAACCCTTGTCCTTGGTGCCGAAGTAATCCATTTTGCGGCCCAGGCGCGGGATGATCGCATTGTCGATCTGCTGGATGGTCAGGCCCGGATTATGCGCCAGCAGCCAGGCCTGGTCGATCACCTCGCCGGTGACCAGGCCATTGCCCGCGCCGGCCGGCACGGTGGCTGGAATGGTGTAGTTGCCGCCGCCGGTGTTGTTGCGGTTGGCGGCCGGATTCTGCGCGGCCGACAGGTTGGCGTTGGTGTAGCCGACGGTTTCCCAGCCGGTGGTGTGGACCTGCTGGCGCGACAGCGTGACGCCTCCCAGGATGCCCCAGTTGCCGAAGGTCTGGCTTGCCAGGAAGGAGCCACGGCCGCCGGTCTTGTCGGCGATCTGCTGCTTGGTGGCGGTGACACTGGCGGAAATGGTGCGGCCTTCCTTGTCGAACGGACGCGCGCTGCGCAGGTTGACCACGCCGGCCGCGCCGCCTTCGATCATTTCGGCGGTCGGGCTCTTGCTGACGGTCAGCTTGGTGAACAGGTCGGTCGGCAGCAGGTCGAGGTCGACCTCGCGGTTGGTGTTGGCGCCGTCGATCGGGCCGGACGAGGCCACCGCGATCGGTGCGCCGTTCAGCAGGATCTTGGTGAAGCTCGAACCCAGGCCGCGGATCTGGATGGTCGAACCTTCGCCGGTGATGTCGCGCGAGACGCCGACGCCGGGAATGCGGCTCAGCGATTCGGCGATGTTCTTGTCCGGGAATTTACCGAAGTCTTCGGAGTTGATCGAGTCCTGGAAGCCGACGGCTTCCTTCTTGTCCTTGGCCGACGACAGCAAGCTGCTGCGGTAGCCGCTGACCTGCACCACCGTCATCGGCGCTGCTTCCGCCTCCTGGGCCGGGGCGGCCGGGGCCACCTCCTGGGCGTATGACTGCGCAATCAGTCCAGCCATGACGGTCAGGCCAAACGCCATCTGCCGGCGCGATTGCCGGGATTTCTGTTGTTTCACTTGCATTTTAAAGTCTCCTGCGGTGAGTCACCGTGGTTATTGTTATGTATCACACAACAGGGAGCATAAATGGTTGCGCGATCATTTTTAGTGTAGGAGCGTTTAAAAGTCCTTGTCAACGGAAATTTCGACAAAAATGCTATGCGCAATCATTTTGTCATTCAGCTGCCCGGGCGCTGGCTGCGGGCGTGGTGGAAATGCTACGGTTGGGAAGCGCCGGCGGGCGAACGCCGCCGGCGCGAGGACGATGGAACGATAAAAATCAGTACTTGGCGGGGGCGTTCGGCGCCGGGGTGGCGGCGCGGATGAAGTTGCGCAGGTCTTCGTTGGAGGTGGCCAGGTCTTCCGCGCGCAGATACATCATGTGGCCGCTGCGGTAGCCGGCGAACTGCAGACGGTCCTTCATCTTGCCGCTCGGGTCCAGTTGCCACATGGTGTACTTGGCGTCGAAGTAGGTGGTGGCGCCGTCGTAGTAGCCCGACTGCACCAGCACCTTCAGGTAGGGGTTGGCCGCCATCGCCAGGCGCAGGTTCTCACCGGTGTTCTCGTTCTTGAAATCCCACGGATGCACATCACCGAACAGGTTGTACTTGATGTCGGTCTTGTAGCCCAGGTCCACGCGCAGGTACTGGTTGATGGCCGGCGTGAACGAATGCAGCCACGAGGTCAGCTCGGCGTTGTAGTCCACCTTGTCGCCCGAATCGGTCTTGTCGATGCCGAGATAGCGCGAGTCCAGGCGGCCCACGGTCTTGCCCTGCTTGCGCAGCAGCTCTTTCCAGAACTGCTGCGGCTGCACCGCCAGGTTGTTCTGCAAAACGTAGTCGACCGACAGGCCGGAATAGCGCGCCACCTTGGCGGCGATCTGCGCCTTCTTCTGCGGATCGATGAAACCGCCCTTGGCCAGCGCCGGCAGGAACTCGTCGGTGGTGAAGGCCTCCACTTCCGGCAGCACGTCGTTCAGGTCGCGCGCCTGCAGGTCGGCCGGCAGCACTTTCTGATACCAGGCGGTGGCCGCGTAGTACGGCAGCTTGAGCACGTCATCGACCACGCCATCGCGCTTCAGACCCAGCTCGGTCGGCGACACCAGCACCACGCCGTTCATGTACATCCATTGCGCGTTCTGCAGTTCCAGCGCCAGTCCGGCCACGCGCGAGGTGCCATAGCTTTCGCCGATCAAATACTTGGGCGAGGTCCATCGGCCTTCACGCGAAACGAAGGTGCTCAGCCACTCCGCCAGGTACTGGATGTCCGCGTTCACGCCGAAGAAGCGGGCACGGTCGGCCTTGCCGTCCAGGATGCGCGAGAAGCCGGTGTTGACCGGATCGATGTAGACGATGTCGGCCACGTCCAGGATCGAGTGCGGATTGTCCTTCACGCCGTAGGGCTGGGTTGGATAACCTTCCGGGTCCAGGTTCAATACTTTCGGGCCGGTGTAGGCCACGTGCATCCACACCGACGCCGAGCCGGGACCGCCGTTGAACGAAATCACCAGCGGACGCTTGCCCTTGTCGCCGGTGTCGCTGCGCTGGTAGTAGGTGTAGAACAGCGATGCCGTCACCTTGCCGTCCTTGTCCCACACCGGCTGCGTGCCGGCGGTCACCTTGTACGGCACCAGCTTGCCCTTGATGCTGACCTGGCCGGTCTTGCTGACCTGCGATTCGGCCTTGAGCAGGCGCTCGCTGGCCTGCAGCTCGGCGGCGCGCTCCTTGGTGAGGGCTGGCGCCTTGTCGGCGTCCTGGGCGAATGCGGCGCAGCTCATGGCCAGCAACATGGGAAGGGCGAGGGCAAGCTTGGATTTCATGGCATCTCTCAAGGTTGAAAGCGCCCATAGTAGAGCGCTTACGGTGTCCAGTCCAGCACCGACACCGGCGACGGTGGCACGGCGGCGCGGCCCTCGCCATCAACTTGTTGAACATCCTGTACAAAGAGACTCAGTATGCCGCTGCGGCGCCACAGTTCGGTGTCGTAGCTCGGTTCCCACGCGCCGACCGAGGTCGCGGTCAGGTCGCGCAGCTGCCACGCGCCGGTGGTGAAATCGGCGATGCTGGCCACCGACACCTTGCTGCCGCGCTCCTCATCGCGGAACACCAGCAGGCCGCCGGCCGCGCCAAGCACGATCTGCGGACGCGAGATCGGAATCCGCTTGGTGCCCTGCCCGCCCAGCGTGAAGGCCGTCTTGCGGAAGTCCAGCGCCCGCACCCGCCACGCCGTGCCGGTGTGCCAGATCACGTGGTACTGCGGCACGCTGGAACCGGCATCGCGCCAGTAGCTGGCGATGTAGGGACGACCCGCGCTGTCAGCCGCCATCGAGGTCTGGTTGATCAACTCGCTGTTCTGCGGAATGCGCAGCGCGTACTCGGCGCTGGCCGCGCTGATCGGCAAAGCGTAAGGTGTGCCGTCCGAACGTTCCCAGGTCACGCCGCCATCGGGCGAGCGCGCGTAGGCCATGTCGTGGTTGCTGGCCACGTCCGGCGATTCGCGCCACACCCAGGACAGGTGCAGCGTGCCGCGATGGTCGAGGAAGGCCTGCCAGTAGGCGTTGCGCTTGCCCTCGCCGGTGATCAGATTGGTATGCAGCCGGGTCCAGCGGCCAGTCGCGACGTCGTAGCGATTGATGATCAGGTCGCCACGCCCGGAGCCGCCCAGCCGATAGAAGAATAGCAGGTTGCCATTGGGCAGACGGTAAAACTCCGGATACGCTACTTCCGCCTCATCGGCGCCGACCATCGCCAGCTTGGCGCCCAGCTCCAGCGAGCCCGGCGCCACACCGCGCGCATAGCGCAGCGGATTGTTGTGATGGTCCCACGACACATGCAGGTAGCCGGCGCCATCAACCATGATGCTGATGGCGTTGTGCGCATCGGCGGCGTTGCCCTGCCACGGCGTGCGGCGCGTGGTCCACTGCGCGCCGCCCAGCTTGCGCTTGCCCAGCACCAGGTAACGCTCGGCGTCGTAATAGGCCACGTATTGCGTGTCGCCATGCGTGACCAGCGAATTCTTGCGGAACACCACGGCGTTGACCGAATTATTGGCCCAGCCCGGACCCACCGTAGATACCATCGGCGATACCACGGGCGCGGCGGCAACGTGCAAGGACGCAGCCAGCAAGGCCGCCGAAAGTAAACGTTTTAGCATCCTGCCATCATAGTGCAAAAAGCCTGTCATGGATCAATGCCAACAGAGTTTCCATACGGCAAACTATGCGATAATATCCACCGCAACCGAGCGCCTCAACACACTGCCGCCATGACCACGCAACACAAGCACACGCCCTATCTCGACCAACTGGACGACGATCCGCACACCTTCTGGGAGTCGCGCATCCGAGCCTGCCGCTGGATGATCGCCAAAACGCTGGCCCTGGGCGCACTGGCCGCCGTGCTGGGCGCGCTGGGACAGCGTTGGCTGGAAGATGGCGCCCCGCTGCTGCCCATCATCAGCCAGAACTACGGCCTGTGGCAGACCGCCTACGTGGCGGCGCTGCTGCTGATCTTGCTGCTGTGGGCCGCCGCCCTGCGCCAGAAATTCGGCCTGCTGCACAACAGCCAGCAAGGCCTGGCCACGCAGCTGCGCATCGACGAACAGAACGCCCGCCGCGAAGAACGCCTGCAGGCCAACCGTGAGCGCCGCGAAGCGGTGCGCCAGGAACGCGCCGAGCACACCATCTACGCCAAGGCCTCGGGCCGCAGCAGCAAGTTTGACTACTGAGGCGACGCCTCACTACTCGTAGCGCAGGCAATCCACCGGCAGCAGGCGCGACGCCCTGCGCGCCGGATAAAAGCCGAAGAACACGCCCACCAGGCTGGAAAATCCGCAGGCCACCACCACCGCCCGCAAGGTGATGATGACGTCGAACTTGCCGGTTGCCGTAATCGCCGCCGCCGCGCCGCTGGCCAACAGGATGCCGAAGATCCCGCCCACCAGGCAGATCACCACGGCCTCCGTCAAAAACTGCAGCAGCACGTCGCGCGGCTTGGCGCCGATCGCCATGCGGATGCCGATTTCGCGCGTGCGCTCGGTCACCGACACCAGCATGATGTTCATGATGCCGATGCCGCCCACCACCAGCGAAATCGCGCCTATCAGTCCAAGCAACAGCGCGATGCCGGCGCTGATCTTCTGCGCCGTCTCGGCGAACGAGGCCAGATTATCGATGCGGAAGTCGTCCGGCTGGTCGACCTTGATGTGGTGACGGTCGCGCAGCGTTTCGTTGATATCCTCGATGGCATCCTGCAGGTTGCCGCCGGATTTACCCTGCGCCACCACGTAATGCACATTGCCGGGGAACTGCATCTTGACCAGGTTGGCCGCCGCCGCCGTGATCGGCACGATCACGTACTCGCTCAAGTCGCCGCCATCCACCTGCTTGCCCTCGCCGTACAGCACACCCACCACCTGGAATGAGACATTCTCGATGCGGATGAATTTGCCCAGCGGGTCCTGCTTGTAGAAGAACTGGTCCGCCACCTTGCGGCCGATGACCACCATGCGCGCGGCGGCGCGCACGTCGGCGTCGCTGAAGGCGCTGCCCTTGTCCACCTTCCAGCCGCGTATCTTGAACATGGCCGGCGTCACGCCGTGCACGGTCTTCGACGAGTTCTCGTTGCCGACGCCGATATTGAAGCCGCCCTGCAGTACCGGCGCCGCGCCGGCCAGCGATGGCAGCTGGTCCAGCGCCGCCGCGTCGCGCACGGTCAGCGCCGGCTGCGCGCCGTTGCGCATGCGCTGCTGCTGCGCGCGATCGCCGCCGGGAGAGATGAACAGCATATTGGTGCCCAGCTGCTCCAGCTCCTTGGCGATGAAGCGCTTCATGCTGTCGCCCACCGCCAGCAGCAGCACCACCGAGGTGATGCCGATGATGATGCCCAACATGGTCAACAGCGTGCGCAGGCGGTTCGCCAGCATGGAGCGGAACGCCTCCACCACGATCTGCAAAATATTCATATCGTTTATACCGTTAAGGATTTCATTTGCAGCAGGCCTTCGGCGGACGGGCCGTCGTACAACACGTGTCCATCCTTCAGGCGCATCAGGCGCTTGCTGTAGGCGGCGATGTCCGGCTCGTGCGTCACCAGCAGAATGGTGATGCCGCGCTCCTCGTTCAGCTGCTGGAACGAGCGCATGATCTCTTCGCTGGTTTGCGTATCGAGGTTGCCGGTCGGTTCATCGGCCAGGATCAGCGGCGGATCGCCCACCAGCGCGCGGGCGATGGCCACGCGCTGCTGCTGGCCGCCGGACAGCTGGTTCGGCGTGCGCCTGGCCATCTCCTTCAGGCCCACGCGGTCCAGTTCCAGCAGGGCCTTGGCGTGCGCCTTGGCGCGCGACACGCCGGCGTAGATCAGCGGCAGCGCCACGTTCTCCGCCACGCTCATGCGCTTGATCAGGTTAAAGCTCTGGAACACGAAGCCGATGGTGCGGTTGCGGATGGTCGCCAGCTCGTTGCGCGACAGCGTCAGCGTGTCCACGCCGTTGAGAAAGTAGCTGCCGCCGGTGGCCTGGTCCAGGCAGCCGAAGATGTTCATCAGCGTCGACTTGCCGGAGCCGGACTGCCCCATCACGGCCAGGAAATCGCCGCGCGGCACGGCCAGGTCGATGCCGAACAGGACCTGGGTTTCCACGCTGCCCGAGAAGTAGCTCTTGGTGACCTGGCGGATATCGATCAGCAGTTCGCCCGCATGTCCACTCACAGCTCACCTTCTTTTTCAATGCCGATGGCGCGGGTGATGACCTTGTCGCCCTTCTTCAAGTCGCCGCCCACCACTTCGGTGTAGCGGAAGTTGGACAGGCCGATCTTCACGTCCAGCGCCTTGGGCTGGTTGTGCGTGTCCAGCGTGTAAATGCGGAACAAGCGCGCCAGGTCGGCCTTGCTGCGGAAGGAGGTGTCGTCTTCCTGCTGCGCCGTAGCCGTGGCCGAGGCAGTGGCAGAAGCGGCAGCGGAAGCCGATGCGGAAGCCGGCTTGCCGGCGGCGGCGGCTTCCGCCAGTTTCTTCTGCTTCTCCACTTCCTCGTCGCTCAGGCGGAAGCGCAGCGCGGCGGTGGGAATCCGCAGCACGTTCTGGCGATTGCCGACCAGCAGACGCACCTGCGCCGTCATGCCCGGCTTGAGCAGTTCATCCTGGTTGTCGACGTCCAGCACCACGTTGTAGGTCACCACGTTCGCCACCACGTTGGCGGCCAGGCGGAACTGGCGCATGCGCGCGTTGAATTCCTTGTCCGGATAAGCATCCACCACGAAGCGCGCCTCCTGCCCTTCCTTCAGCGCACCGACGTCCGCTTCCGAAACGCTGGTATCGATCTGCATCTTGGTCAGGTCGCGCGCGATCTGGAACAGCTGCGGCGTGGCGAACGAAGCGGCCACCGTCTGCCCCAGGTCCACCGTGCGCTTGATGATGACGCCGTCGATCGGCGCGCGGATCACGCTGTTGTTGAAATCCGCCTGCGCGCGCGCCAGCTGCGCCTCCGACAACTGGATATTGGCCGCCGCCACATCCACCTCGCGCTTGGACTGGTCCAGCGCCAGCGGCGAGATGAAGCTCTGCGTCACCAGCGTTTGATTGCGCGAGTGCGTGGCCTGCGCCAGCCGCAGCGAGGCGCGCGCCGACGCCAGCTGCGCCTCGGCCTGGCGGATCTGCGCGTTGAAGATGGTCGGGTCCAGCTTCAGCAGCACCTGGCCCTTGGTCACGCGGTCGTTGAAGTCCGCTTTCAACTCGCTCACCGTGCCCGATACCTGCGAGCCGATATTGATCAGGGCCACCGGATTGATGGTGCCGGTGGCCGTCACCGACTGGGTGATATTGCCGGTATCGACGGCCGCCGTGCGGAAGCGTGGCGCTTCCACCACAGGGGTCTTGCTTTTGGAATAGTAAGCGGCGGCTCCGCCGACAATCACCAGCAGCCCGATGGCCACCGCGATCTTCTTCTTGGTCAAAAAAGCCATTGTTTTCAACACTCTCGTAGTGAGATCCGGCGATATGCGGATCGGCGGGCTCAGTATCAAACAAATTTGTTTCTAAAGCAATAAACCAGTTTCCCATCCAGTTTCTATGACTAAGGGCACAGGCGCTCGTACCTGTGTCGTGGTATCTGCAAAATTGCAAGGCGGCTTTGCAGGAATGTCCGTTCCCAGGCCTTTGTTTTCTCCCTAAGATGGGTGCTCCAAACAACGGAGGACAGCATGTCAGAAACCCTCACCATCCAGGTCGCCGACGGCAGTTTCGCCGCCTATGTGGCGCGTCCGGACGGCGTCGCCGGCGCGCCGGTGATCGTGGTCCTGCAGGAGATCTTCGGCGTCAACGCCGGCATCCGCAGCATCGCCGACGACTACGCCGCCAAGGGCTACATCGCGGTGGCGCCGGACGTGTTCTGGCGCGCCGAACCAGGCCTCGACATGTCGGAAGACAGCCCGGGCGACTGGGCGCGCGGCTTCGCGCTGTACAGCGCCTACGATTTCGACGGCGGCGTGGGCGACATCGCCGCCACCGTGGCGGCCGCGCGCGGCCTTCGCGGCGCCTCGGGCAAGGTCGGCGTCACCGGCTATTGCCTGGGCGGCCTGATGACCTTCCTGACCGCCGCCCGCGCCGATGCCGATGCCTTCGTCGCCTACTACGGCGGCAGCACCGAGAAGTACGCGGCTGAAGCGGGCAAGGTCGGCAAGCCGCTGCTGTACCACCTGGCGGAGGAAGATGAATACATCGGCAAGGATGCGCAGGCCGTCATCGGCGCCGCCTTCAAGGACAACCCCAACATCGAGCTGCACGGCTACCCGGGCTGCAACCACGCCTTCGCGCGCCCCGGCGGCAACCACTACGACACGGCGGCGGCCACCCTGGCCAACGCCCGCACCGACGCCTTTTTCAAACAACACTTAACCTAAACCGAGGAACACATCATGACCGAACAAATCAACCCATCCCGCCGCAACGCCATGGTCGGCAGCGCCGTCGCCGCAGCCGCCACCGCGCTGGCCGCCGTCGGCAGCGAAGCCGCGGCCGCACCGGCGGGCAAAGTCACCAAGACCGCCAGCACCATCACCACCCGCGACGGCGTCGATATCTACTACAAGGACTGGGGCCCGCGCGGCGGCCAGCCGGTGGTGTTGAGCCACGGCTGGCCGCTGAATGCGGACAGCTGGGAATCGGCCGCCTTCTTCCTGGCCAATAACGGCTTCCGCGTCATCACCCACGACCGCCGTGGCCACGGCCGTTCGAGCCAGCCGTGGGACGGCAACGACATGGACCACTACGCCGACGACCTGGCGCAGCTGATCGAGGCGCTGGACCTGAAGAACATCATCCTGGCCGGTTTCTCCACCGGCGGCGGCGAAGTGGCGCGCTACGTCGGCCGTCACGGCACCAAGCGCATCGCCAAACTGGGCCTGATCTCCGCCGTGCCGCCGCTGATGCTGAAAACCGACACCAACCCGGGCGGCCTGCCGATTGAAGTGTTCGACGGCATCCGCGCCGGCTCGGTCAAGGATCGCGGCCAGCTGTACCTGGACATCGCCTCCGGCCCGTTCTACGGCTACAACCGTCCGGGCGCCA
This sequence comes from Duganella sp. BuS-21, assembly GCA_041874725.1. GTDB lineage: Bacteria > Pseudomonadota > Gammaproteobacteria > Burkholderiales > Burkholderiaceae_D > Rugamonas. The sequence continues at coordinate 6,081,426 of CP097466.1, forward strand.
AGCCGTCGCAGGGCACCATCCAGGCCTGGTACGCGCAGGGCATGCAGGGTGGGTTCAAAAACACCTACGACTCGATCAAGGCCTTCTCGGAAACCGACTTCCGCGACGACCTGAAGAAGTTCGACAAGCCTACCCTGGTGATCCACGGCGACGACGACCAGATCGTGCCGATCGACGCCGCCGGCAAGGCCTCGGCCAAGATCGTCAAACACGCCAAGCTGATCGTCTATCCGGGCGCGCCGCACGGCCTGACCGACACCCACAAGGACAAGTTCAACGCCGACTTCCTGGCCTTCGCCAAGTCGTAATCCGGCGTAATCGAATTGGCAACGGCTTGAAGAAACCACCTCCGGGTGGTTTTTTTCTGTGATATGGTTTCCCCACCATGATGGAAATCTTCTCACCGCCCGACAATCCCTCCCTGCTCCACTACGGCACCTACTCGCCGTGGCTGGTGACGCTCTCGATACTCGTTGCCATATTCTCATCGTGGATGGGATTGCAAGTTGCGGGGCAGGCGCGCCTGGCCAACACGCGCGGCCTGCGCGCGGCCATGCTGGCCAGCGGCAGCCTGGCGCTGGGCTGCGGCGTGTGGTCGATGCACTTCATCGGCATGCTGGCCTTCAACCTGTGCACCACCGTCGACTACGACCACGGCCTGACGCTGCTCTCGGTGCTGCCCAGCCTTGCCGCCTCCTATGTGGCGCTGACCATCATCAGCCGCCGGCACCTGAGCACGGCCTCGCTGATCGTCGGCGGCGTGCTGGTGGGCGCCGGCATCGGCGCCATGCACTACACCGGCATGGCCGCCATGCAGACGGCGCTGGAGCTGCGCTACAACCCCTTCATGTTCGGCCTCTCCATCGTGGTGGCGGTGGTGCTGGCCACGCTGGCGCTGTGGATCCGCTTCGGACTGCGCGGGCTGAAGCTGCCGGCCTTCGTGCTGGGCGTGATCAGCGCCGCCGTCATGGGCTGCGCCATCGCCGGCATGCACTACACCGGGATGGCGGCGGCGCGTTTCGTCGGCACGCTGCCGGTGGACGCATCGCCGCAGCAGAACTCCACCTTCCTGGCGCTGGCCATCACCCTGATCACGGTCGCCTTCACCATCTTCGTGATGGCGGCCAACGGCCTGCTGCGCTACCGCGAGATATACCGCCAGCAGGCCGAAAGCGAAGCCTGGATGCGCGCCCTGCTGACCACCACCGTCGACGGCGTCATCACGGTGGACAGCGCCGGCGTGATCCACGAATTCAACGCCTCGGCCGAACGCATCTTCGGCTGGAGCCGCGACGAAATCATCGGCCGCAACATCCGCCTGCTGATGGCCGACACCGAACGTTCGGAGCGCGACGGCCTGCTCAACTACCTGCGCACCGGCGACGCCAGCGTCACCGGCAAGGGCAGCGAAGTGGTCGCCCTGCGCAAGGACGGCAGCAGCGTGCCGATACGGCGCGCGCTGGGCCACGCCAAACTGGCGCAGCGCGACCTGTTCGTGCTGTTCATCACCGACATCACCGAGCGCCGCGCCATCATGCAGGCGCTGCGCGACAGCGAGCAGCAATTCCGCTCGCTGATCGGCAACATCCCCGGCATCTCCTTCCGCAGCAGCATGGCCTTCGACGCGCCGCCGCTGTTCATCAGCGATAACATCTGGCGCCTGGCCGGCTATCCGGCCAGCGACTTCGTCGGCGCCAGGCGCACCCGCACGCTCGGCTCCCTGATCTGCGCAGAGGACCGCGAGCGCGTGGCGGCCGAAATCTCGCGCAGCATCGACGGCCTGGCCAACTACCAGGTCGAATACTGTTTGATGCACGCCGACGGCAGCAAGCGTTTCATGTGGGAGCACGGCGCCGTGACCCAGGACGAAAGCCATCCCGAGATCCGCTGGATCGACGGCGTGATCCTCGACATCAGCGAACGGCGCGAGATGGAGCAGCAGCTGCGCCAGGCCAAGGAGACGGCCGAACAGGCGGCCGCCGCGCGCGCCAGCTTCGTCGCCAACATGAGCCACGAGATCCGCACGCCGATGAACGCCATCCTCGGTTTCACCGACGTGCTGCTCGACACCGATCTGAACGCCGAGCAGCGGCGCCACCTCGACACGGTACGCAAGGAAGGCCGCTCGCTGCTACGCCTGCTTAACGAAGTGCTCGACACCGCCAAGCTGGATAAGGGCGCGATGGAGCTGGAGCCGGACGACTACAGCCTGGTGGGCCTGATCGACGAACTGGCCTCCACCTTCGGCGGCAACGCCCGCAGCAAGAGCCTGACCATCGACATCGTCTACGACCCGGCGCTGCCGGCGTCGCTGTACGGCGACGAACTGCGCATGCGCCAGATCCTCGGCAACCTGCTAGACAACGCCATCAAGTTCACCGCCGCCGGCAAGGTCTCGCTGCGCGCCTGCGAGAAGCAGGGCCAGTTGCACATCGCCGTGCAGGACACCGGCATCGGCATCGCGCCCGAGCGCATCGACGCCATCTTCGATCCGTTCACCCAGGCCGACGCCTCGATGACGCGCCGCTTCGGCGGCACCGGACTGGGGACCACCATCAGCCGCCAGCTGGTGGCGCTCATGGGCGGCAAGATCTGGGCCGAGAGCACGCTGGGTGCAGGCACCACCTTCCATGTGCTGCTGCCGCTGGAAGCGGCGCGCAGCGATCCGTCGCAGGGCGGCGAACGCAGCGACTATCCGCTGCCGCCGCTGCACATCCTGGCGGCCGACGACGTGCAGCAGAACCTGGAGCTGCTGTCGCTGCTGCTGGCCAAGCGCGGCCACACGCTCGACACCGCAAACGACGGTGCGCAGGCGGTGCGGATGACGGCCGAGCGGCGCTACGACGTGGTGTTGATGGACATGCAGATGCCGCACCTGGACGGCCTGGCCGCCACCCGCGCCATCCGTGAACGTGAACGCCGAGGCGAGCACACGGCAGCGCAGCCGGACGGCGCCGCGCACCTGCCGATCGTGGCGATGACGGCCAGCGTGCTGGCCGCCCACCGCGAGGCCAGCGCGGCGGCCGGCATGGATGGTTTCGCGTCCAAGCCGGTGGACTGGCACACGCTGTCGCACGAGATTGCGAAAGTGCTCAAGCTGGCGCCGCTGCCCTCGGCGCCGCCGCCGGCGGAAGCGCCGCGCCACCGCGTGCTCAATCAGAAAGCGGGGCTGCAGCGCTGGGGCGAGCAGGAAACGGCCTACCACCAGGCGCTGCACCGCTTCGTGGCCGACTACAGCACGGCGGCGGCCACGCTGGCCAAGCTGCTGTCCGACGGCAGCGAATTGCGCATGGCCGAAGCCCAGGCCTGGTGCCACAAGGTGCGCGGCGTGGCCGCCAACATCGGCCTCGAACAACTGGCCGCCACGCTGGCGCAGCTGGAGCGGCTGTGCGGCTCGCCGCAACGCCACAGCGGCGCTCCCGGCGAACTGACGGTGGCGCTGCAGACCGAACTGGCGCAGGCCCAGCGCACGCTGGGCGCGCAGCTGGACGCCGCGCTGAGCGCCGTCCACGCGCTGGCGCCGCCGCGCAGCTCGCGCCTGGAAGCGCCGCCGGCGGCGGCCTTCGATCCGGCGGCCGCGCGCGAAAAATCCGCCGCTCTGCTACCATCCCTGCAACGCGGCGCGCTGAACGACAGCGCCCTCACCGCGCTGACGGCCGCCCTCACCGGCGCCCCGCCCGCACTGGCGCAGCAACTCGGCGCGCTGCAGAACGCCCTCAACGATTTCGATTTCCCGCAGGCGCAGGCCGCACTGGAAGCCTTGCTGGCCAGCCTGACCACGGAGTACCCATGATCACCACCCACCAACCGAACCAGCCGCAGATCCTCGTCGTCGACGATGAAGCCAGCAACCTGCAACTGCTGCGCCACATCCTGCAAGACCACTACCGCCTGTTGTTCGCCAAGGACGGCCCGCGCGCGCTGGAACTGGCGCGCACCGAACAGCCGCAGCTCATCCTGCTCGACGTCATGATGCCGGGCATGACCGGCTACGAAACCTGCAAGCTGCTCAAGGCCGATCCCAGCACCGCCGCCATTCCGGTCATCTTCGTCACCGCCCTGAACGACACCGAGGACGAAGTGGTCGGCTTCGACGCCGGTGCGGTGGACTACATCACCAAGCCGGTCAGCCCGCCCATCGTGCGGGCGCGCGTGCGCAACCACCTGTCGCTGGTGGGCGTGGATGAACTGAAGAAGACGCGCCTGGAGATCGTCCAGCGCCTCGGCCTGGCCGCCGAGTACAAGGACAACGAAACCGGCCTGCACGTGATCCGCATGAGCCACTATTCGCGCATCCTGGGGCTGGCGGTGGGCATGTCGGAAGCCGAGGCGGAAGACCTGCTGCACGCCTCGCCGATGCACGACGTCGGCAAGATCGGCATCCCGGACAGCATCCTGCGCAAGCCCGGCGCGCTCGATCCCGACGAATGGAAAGTCATGCAGTCGCACGCCAGCATCGGCGGCGACATCATCGGCAAGCACCCGAGCGGCATGCTGGCCATGGCCTACGACGTCGCCGTGACCCACCACGAGAAGTGGGACGGCAGCGGCTATCCGAACGGCCTGAAAGGCGAACAGATTCCGCTGGTGGGCCGCATCGTGGCGATCGCCGACGTGTTCGACGCGCTGACGTCGGCGCGGCCGTACAAGGAGGCGTGGCCGGTGGAGAAGGCCGTCGCCCACATGCAGGCGCAGCGCGACCAGCACTTCGAAGGCCGGCTGGTGGACGTCTTCTTCCAGCAGATGCCGGCGCTGCTGGAGATCAAGCAGCGCTGGGCCGAAAGCTAAGGGCTAGCTAGCTGGCTGCCAGCGGCAGCACGATGCGCGCCACCAGCCCCGGTGCGCCATCCTCCAGCACCAGCCGGCCGCCATGCGAGGTGGCGGTGGCGCCGACGATCGACAGCCCCAGTCCATTGCCCGGCATGTGGCGGCTTTTGTCGAGGCGGTAGAAACGCTGCGTCACCTTGCCGCGCTCCCCTTCCGGGATGCCGGGTCCGTTGTCCTGCACCGAAATCGCCGCCTGGCCGTGATACAGGCCGGCGCGCACATGAATGGCGGCACCGGGACCGGCGTACTTGATGGCGTTGTCCAGCAGGCTGGCGACGGCGCTGGCCAGCAGGTTGCGGTCGCCGTCGATGTGCAGCGCGTCCGGTGCATCGACCGTCAGCACGATGCCGTCGTCTTCCGCAATGGCTTCATACATCTCGCCGATATCGGCCACCACGCGCGCCAGGTCGAGCCGTTCGAACAGCCGCCCGCGCATGCCCGATTCGGCTTCCGCAATCTGCAGCAGTCGTTCGAACAGGCGGATCAAATCGTCGATGTCCTCGATGGCGTGGTGGGCGGCGGCCGACAGCGTGGGCACCGTCATCTCGTGGCGCAGGGCGTCGTCCAGCCGCCCGCGTATGCGGCTCAACGGCGTGCGCAGGTCGTGGGCGATGGCGTTGGAGACGTGGCGTATGCCTTCCATCAGCAGCTCGATGCGGTCCAGCATGCGGTTGATGTCGTGATTGAGCAGCGCAAATTCGTCGTTGCCGGTGACGGGGATGCGCGGACTCAAATCGCCGGCCTCGATCTGCGCGGCGGTGCGGCGGATCTCGCCCAGCCGCGCCTCGATGCTGCGGCGGAACAGCAGCGCGCCGGCGATGGTCAGCATCAGCGAGACGCACGCGCCGGCCAGCAGCGCGCGCCAGATCACTTCGCGCACGGCCTCCTCCTCGCTCAGGTCGCGGCCGACGATCAGCGTGCCGCCGCGCACCAGCGGCCGCAGGTAAAGCCGCGCCGGCGCGCTGCGGCCGTTGCGCAGCACTTGCGCCGTCACCATGTCCGGCGCCATGCCCGGCGCCTCGGCGACGCCGGGCCAGGTGGCCAGGTTGCCGGCCACCGGCGTGCCGTCGCCATCGAGGATCAGGAAGATTTCGCGGTCGCTGTCGACGCCGTCGCCGAGCAGGCGCCGCACTTCCGCCTTCAAGGCATCGCCCTCGGCGACGTTGTCCAGCAGGCGCTCGCTCTGGGCGACGATCTTGCCGTCGATGTTCTGGTCGATCACGCCGATGGTGCCGCGGTAGAACACCATCGACACCGCCGCGATGGAGGCGATGCCCAGCAGGCCGTAGCCCAGCACCAGCTTGGCGGCGATCGAGGTGCGCAGCAGCTTGGGCAGCTTGAACAAGTTACTGTTCCGGCGGCGTTATCCCCATGCGGTAACCGACGCCGCGCAGGGTGTGGATCAGCATCACCGGGAAATCCTTGTCGACCTTGGCGCGCAGGCGGCTGATCTGCACGTCGATCACATTGGTCTGCGGGTCGAAGTGGTAGTCCCACACCGATTCCAGCAGCATGGTGCGGGTGAGCACCTGGTTCTCGTTGCGCATCAGGTATTCCAGCAAGCGGTATTCGCGCGGCTGCAGGGTGATCACCTTGTTGCCGCGCGTGACGCGCAGGGTGCGCAGGTCCAGCCGCAGGTCGGCCACCTGCAGCTGCGTGCTGTCGGCGCCCGGCACGCCGGGAGCGCTGCGGCGCAAGAGCGCCTCCACCCTGGCCAGCAGCTCGGAGAAGGCGAAAGGCTTGGAGAGATAATCGTCGGCGCCGCCGCGCAGGCCCGTCACGCGGGCGTCGATGGTGGTCAGCGCGCTGACGATGATGACCGGCGTCTGCCGCCCCAACGCGCGCAGCCGGTCGACGATCGACAGGCCGTCCACGCGCCCCGGCAGCATGCGGTCGAGGATGATGATGTCCCATTCCTCGCCGGTGGCGTAGTCGAGTCCCTGCGGGCCGGTGGCCGCCGCGGTGACGCTGTAGCCGGCCTCGCGCAGGCCCTTGCAGATGTAGTTGGAGGTTTCGGCTTCGTCTTCGATGACCAGGCAGCGCACGCGATTCTCCGGCAGTCGGGGTAAGCGCCTATTTTACCTTGGCTACCTTGGCTTGGCGACCAGCTCGAGGTATAGCGCGTGGTAGTTCTCGGCCATGCGTTCGGCCGTAAACAATTCCCAGTAGCGCGCTTCGGCGCGGCGGCCCATGTCGGCGGCCAGCTCCGGGTGTTCCCACAGCTTGCGCATGGCGGCGCCCAGCGCCTCGGGATCATCGGGCGGCACCACCAGGCCGGTTTCGTTGTCGATGTTGATGTAGGTGGTGCCGGTGCCGATTTCGCTGGAGATCATCGGCTTGCCGTACATCGCGCCCTCCAGCAGCGAGATGCCGAAGGCTTCCGACCGCAGGTGCGACGGGAACACCATCGCATAGCTCAGTTCCAGCAGCGCGGCCTTGTCGTCCTCCTGCACCGCGCCGATGAACTTCACGTGGGTCAGGCCGAGGCGCTGCGCATGCTCCTTGAGCTCCTGCTCGATCGGGCCGGCGCCGACGATCACCACCGGGTAGTCGACATCGGCCATCGCGTCCAGCAGGATATGCAGCCCCTTGTAGTAGCGCAGCACACCGATGAACAGGAAGAAGCGCTCGCCGCATTCGGCGCGCCACTTGTCCTTCAGTTCTTCGGACGGCGTCGGATAAATCGACTTGTCGAGGCCATAGGTGATGGTGCGGGTCTTGTGGGCGAAACGCTTGAGCACCGGCGACGAGGCCAGGTAATTGGGCGAAGTCGCCACCACGGTGTCGACGCTGCGCAGGAAGCGGCGCTTGAGCGGGCCGTACACGCGCAGCAGTTTTTTCTGGCGCACGATGTCGGAGTGGTAGGTCACCACGCTCGGCTTGTTGATGCGGGCCAGGAAATGCGCGACATCCATGAACGGCCACGGAAAGTGGTAATGGATCACGTCCGCCTTGCGCGCCAGGCGCGCCAGCTTGCGCACGGCGGCAAACGAAAAGCCGGTCGAGGCGATTTCAAAATCGAGCGGCACGCGGTGCACGGTGTGGCCTTCGAACTCGATCTCGGACGGGCCGTTGCGGCTCAGCGTCAGCACCTCGTTGGTCACGCCCAGGCGGCCCGTACCCACGCACATCTGGCGTATCACCTGCTCGATACCGCCCCAGGAGTCGGGATAATAGGTCTTGTAGAAATGAAGGACGCGCATGGCTGGAGGTGACAATTCAGTGAGACAGTGCTTGATGATAAACCGCGACGGTGCGGCGTGCCGCCTCATCCCAGGTCAGCTCCAGCGCGCGACGTTGGCCGGCGGCGATGCAGCGCGCGCGCACGGCGTCGTCGCGCGCCAGGGTGGTCATGGCGGCGCTGATGTCGGCGACCGCTAGCGGATCGAATTCCAGCGCCGCGCCGGCGGCGACTTCCGGCAGCGAGGTGGTGTTGGAGCAGGCCACCGGCACGCCGCTGGCAAACGCCTCCACCAGCGGCAGGCCGAAACCTTCGTGCAGCGACGGGAAGATGAAAGCGCCGGCGCCGGCGTACAGGTGGCGCAGGTGGCGGTCGTCGGTCAGCCGGTCGAGCCAGACCACGTTCTCGCCGCGCTGCTGCGCGGCCTTGATGCGGCTGACCAGTTCCTCGCTGCGCCAGCCCGGCTGGCCGACGATGACCAGCTGGCGTGCGGCGCGCAGCACCGGCGGCAGCGCCAGATAGGCCTCCAGCAGGCGCTCGACGTTCTTGCGCGGCTGCAGCGTGCCGACGAACAGGAAGTAGCCCTGACGCAGACCGTGCAGGCCGAGCGTGACGTCGCGCTCTTCGGCGCTGGGCGCATCGAACCAGTGGGTGGCCACACCGTGGTGCACCACGCTGATCTTGCGTTCATCGACGCCGAAGCACTCGACCAGCTCGCGCACGGAAAAATGCGAACCGGTGATCACCTGCCGGGCCTTGCGCGCAGCCTTGATCTGCAGCCAGTTCTTCAGCTGGCGCCATTTGGCGCTGGCCCATTCGGGATGCGACACCGGCAGCGCATCGTGCAGCGTGGCCACCACCGGGCAGTCCATGCGCACGATGCGGTAGTCGGTGGCGTGGAACAGATCGAGCGGCGCGGCGGCGCGATCGGCGCGCATCAGCGCCGTATGGGTACTCAGGTGCACCGAGGATGGCAGGATCAAATCGCCCAGCGTCGCCAGCGGAAAGGACAGCGGCAGCGCGCGGCCCAGCTTGACCTTGCTGGCGTCGCCATGCGGCGCAAAGGACAGCGCTTGCACGTCCACCCCGGCGTGCGGCAGGTGCTCCAGCAGGGCGCGGCTATACACACCCAGGCCGTCGAGACGGCCGCCGGTCAGCACCGGTTCGGCCGTCGTCACCGACAGGCCGACACGCAGGGCGGGCGTGGCGTTCACGCCGAGTACATCCAGCGCAGCGTATCGGCCAGCGGCACCACGGCCAGCGGGCCGGTGGCGGCGATCAGACGGCCGTTGTCGCCCACCAGGCGCACTACTTCATTGGCGCGCACGAAGGCCGGATTGACATGAACGTTGATCTTGTAGCCGGCGATGTCGGCCATCATGTCGAGCGCCTCGCCCAGCGAATAGGCGTGGCCGGAGCAGATGTTGAAGGCTAGGCCGGAAGTCCATGCGCCCGCTGACAATGCCAGCAGCTTGCGGTAACTTTGCGCGACCATGCGCACGTCGGAGAAATCGCGCCACACGTGCAGGTTGCCCAGCTCGATGTCGGCGGCCTTGCGGCGAAAGTGCGAGACGATTTTCGGCAGCAGGAAGTTCTCGTGCTGGCCGACGCCGGTGTAGTTGAATGGGCGGACGATCATCAGCGGCAGCTTGTCCTGCCACAGGCGGGCCATGTATTCCATCGACAGCTTGCTGACGGCGTAGTCGTTGGCCGGCGCGGCCGGCACGTCTTCGTGGATCACGCCGACGTCGGTATTGCCGTAGATATTCGCGCTGGAGGCCAGCAGCACGGCCGACGGCTGGTGCGCCTGCGCGGCCAGCGCTTCCAGCAGATTGCGGGTGCCCGCCACGTTGACGCGGTAGATCTGCTCGACGTCGCCGTGGCCGACGAAGGCGATGGCGGCCAGGTGGGCCACCACGTCCGGCTGCACTTGCTGCACCACGGCGGCCAGGCCGGCGCGGTCGTTCAGGTCGACCGCGAACTCACCCTCGCCCGGCGCATGACCGGGCGTGATGGTGCCGAAGACCTGGTAGCCGGCCGCGCGCAGTTCCTGCGCCACGTACTGGCCGGTGAAGCCGGACAAGCCGGTAATCAGGGCGCGTTTGCCCGTACCTTCAGCAGCCATCGGTACTCCTTGGTTTAGAACGAGAAGCCGGCTTTATTGCGGCGCAGGTCGGCTTCCACCATCATCTGGCACAGCTGTTCCAGCGTGGTTTCAGGCCGCCAGCCGAGTTCCTTGGTGGCCTTGGCCGGGTCGCCGATCAGCAGCTCCACTTCCGCAGGGCGGTAGAACTTCGGGTTGACGCGCACCAGCACCTTGCCGGTTTGCTTGCAGGTGGCGATTTCATTGTCGGCCTCACCGCTCCACGCCAGCGACACATCGACCGCCTTGAAGGCCATGCTGACGAAGTCGCGCACGGTTTCGGTGCGGTTGGTGGCCAGCACATAGGTGCCCGGCTCGTCGGCCTGCAGGATGCGCCACATGCCTTCGACGTATTCCTTGGCGTAGCCCCAGTCGCGCTTGGCGTCCATATTGCCCAGTTCCAGCACGTCCAGCAGGCCGAGGTGGATCTTGGCGACCGAGTCGGTGATCTTGCGGGTGACGAACTCACGGCCGCGCAGCGGCGACTCGTGGTTGAACAGGATGCCGGACGAGCCGAAGATGCCATAGGACTCGCGGTAGTTCACGGTCATCCAGTGGGCATACAGCTTGGCCACGCCGTACGGGCTGCGCGGGTAGAACGGCGTGTCTTCCTTCTGCGGCACGGCCTGCACCTTGCCGAACATTTCGGAGGTGGACGCCTGGTAGAAACGGATCTTCGGATTAACGATGCGGATTGCTTCGAGCAGGTTGACCGGGCCGATGCCGGTGATTTCTGCGGTGGTCACCGGCTGTTCGAAGGACACGCCGACGAAGCTCTGGGCGGCCAGGTTGTAGACCTCGTCCGGCTGCGCGGTCTGGATCAGGCGAATGCTCGAGCTGAGGTCGGTCAGGTCGTATTCGACCAGATTCAGGTTCGGGTGCGACTGGATGCCCAGCTCTTCGATGCGCCAGAAATTGACCGAGCTGGTGCGGCGATAGGTGCCGGTGACTTCATAGCCTTTTTCCAGCAGCAGCTCCGCCAGATAGGCGCCGTCTTGACCGGTAATGCCCGTAACCAGGGCTTTTTTTGCTTTTTGCATGATGATGACAAATCCAGAATCGTGAGTAATCTTCTAATAGCCCGATATTGTAACAGAGCGCTACATGACCATTTCTAACGAAAATCCTCGTTTTACATCAATTACATCTTGTTACAGAGAAATAAATTCGGGGTCAGCTCTGTCAAATGGACATTTTGTCCATTTGACAGAGCTGACCCCGAATTGGAGGTGACTTAAACCTTGCGCTGGGCGACGGCGTCGACCACGCACAGGGCCGTCATGTTGACGATGCGGCGCACGGTGGCCGACGGCGTCAGGATGTGCACCGGCTTGGCGCAGCCGAGCAGGATCGGGCCGACCGCGATGCCGTTGCCGGCCGCCGTTTTCACCAGGTTGTAGGCGATGTTGGCCGATTCGATGTTCGGCATCACCAGCAGGTTGGCGTCGCCCGTCAGGGTCGAGTTCGGCATGATGGCGTTGCGCAGCTTGGAGTCGAGCGCGGTGTCGCCATGCATTTCGCCATCCACTTCCAGCGACGGGTCGCGTTGCTTGATCAGCTCCAGCGCGGCGCGCATTTTCTGCGCCGAGGCGTTGTTGGACGAGCCGAAGTTCGAGTGCGACAGCAGCGCGGCGCGCGGCAACAGCCCGAAACGGCGCATTTCCTCGGCCGCCATGACGGTGATCGCGGCCAGTTCGTTGGCGTCCGGGTTTTCGTTGACGTGGGTGTCGACCATCACCAGCTGGCGCTGCGGCAGCACCAGCACGTTCATGGCGGCGTACACGCAAGCGCCTTCGCGGCGGCCCAGCACCTGGTCGATATAGTGCAGGTGCAGCTGGGTGGTGCCGAAGGTGCCGCAGATCATGCCGTCGGCGTCGCCCTTCTTGATCATCATGGCGCCGATCAGGCTGTGGCGACGGCGCATTTCCAGCTTGGCGTACTCCTGCGTTACGCCTTTGCGGGCGGTCAGCTCGTAATACGCCTGCCAGTAGTCGCGGTAACGGTCGTCGTGGTCCGGGTTGATGACGTCGAAGTCGACGCCCTGCTTCAGGCGCAGGCCGAACTTGGCGATGCGCGAGTCCAGCACGGCCGGACGGCCGACCAGGATCGGACGCGCCAGCTTTTCATCGACAATCACCTGCACCGCGCGCAGCACGCGCTCTTCTTCGCCTTCGGCGTAGACGATGCGCTTGACGTCCAGCGGCGCCTTCTTGGCGACCTGGAACAGCGGCTTCATGAAGGTGCCCGAACGGTAGACGAACTGCTGCAGGCTTTCCTCGTAGGCCACCAGGTCCTTGATCGGACGGGTGGCGACGCCGGAATCCTCGGCCGCCTTGGCCACGGCCGGGGCGATCTTGGTCAGCAGGCGCGGATCGAACGGCATCGGGATCAGGTATTCCGGACCGAACGACAGGTTGGTGAAGCCGTAGGTGGTGGCCACGATGTCCGACTGCTCGGCGTGGGCCAGCTCGGCGATCGCGTGCACCACGGCGATTTCCATTTCGCGCGTGATGGTGGTGGCGCCGCAATCGAGCGCGCCACGGAAGATATACGGGAAGCACAGCACGTTGTTGACCTGGTTCGGGTAGTCCGAACGGCCGGTGCAGATGATGGCGTCGCCGCGCACGGCTTTGACGTCTTCCGGCAGGATTTCCGGATTCGGATTGGCCAGCGCCAGAATCAGCGGGTTCGGCGCCATGGCCTTGACCATGTCCTGCTTCAGCACGCCGCCGGCCGAGACGCCCAGGAAGATGTCGGCGTCAGGAATCACTTCGGCCAGGGTGCGGGCCTCGGTTTCGCGGGCGAAGCGTTCCTTGTCCGGATCCATCAGCTCGGCACGGCCTTTGTAGACCACGCCGGCCAGGTCGGTGACGTAGATGTTTTCCAGCGGGAAGCCGAGGTCGACGATCAGGTCCAGACAGGCCAGCGCGGCCGCGCCGGCGCCGGAGACCACCAGCTTGCATTTTTTGATGTCTTTGCCGACCAGCGAAATGCCGTTCAGGATCGCCGCGCCGACGATGATGGCGGTGCCGTGCTGGTCATCGTGGAACACCGGGATCTGCATGCGCTCGCGCAGCTTGCGCTCGATGGTGAAGCATTCCGGCGCCTTGATGTCTTCCAGGTTGACGCCGCCGAAGGTCGGTTCCAGCGAGGCGATGATCTCGACCAGCTTGTCCGGGTCCTGCTCGTTGATTTCGATGTCGAAGACGTCGATGCCGGCGAACTTCTTGAACAGCACGCCCTTGCCTTCCATCACCGGCTTGGCGGCCAGCGGACCGATATTGCCCAGGCCCAGCACGGCGGTGCCGTTGGTGATCACGGCCACCAGGTTGCCGCGCGCCGTATATTTATAGGCGTTGGCCGGATCGATGACGATTTCTTCGCAGGGCGCCGCCACGCCGGGGGAGTAGGCCAGCGCCAGATCGCGCTGATTGGTCAGTTGCTTGGTCGGGGTAACGCTGATTTTGCCTGGTGTAGGGAACTCGTGATATTCCAGCGCCGCGATGCGCAGTTGTTGACGAATTGCTTCTTTTTTCTCAGGTGACGAATCCATGCTTTAACAGCCTTCCCATATTGTGCGATCGAAGGCCTATGATTTTATCAGACCGCTTCTTGCAATTAAGTAGGTATTTTCACCAACCAGCGCCGGCACGGGCAGCATTTTTTGTGAGCAAGTCGGGCGTTAGCCGAATTTTTGGGGTGATAAACTATGGATAGGCGCAATATAATCAATTTTCCTCACCCATCACCTTTTGCTATCGACTGATGAAATTTGATTGAAATTATCAATTTTTCACGATGTGAAGCGTGACCGTCGGGAATTCGGCTAAGCTGAAGACGTGTGCTTTCTTCAGGAGAAGTTCATGTCCGCCATGATCGTGTCCAAACACCTGCCCGAACCGGCCGGCGCCTCGTCGCAGGGCGCGGCCTGGCAGCAACTGTTGCGCTGGCAGGAAAACGCCCAGCCGCTGGCCTTTGTCTACAGCCGCTCGCTCGGCGGGCTGATCCACACCGGCCAGGGTAGCCTGGTGCAGCTGTCGCTGGACGCCGCCACCATCGAGGCCGGCGCCAGCAAGCTCTACATCGTGCTGGCCGGGGCCAGCTATGAAGCCGGGCCGCAACTGTTCTTCACGCCCAACCTGCTCAGCCGCTTCCACGTGAACGGCGTGGCGGTGCGCCTGGCCAACCACGACTGGCTGTTCCTGTCGGACGAGACCCTGCCCGCCATCGGCGTGGAAAACCTGCAAAAACGGCTGCAGCCTTAGCGCCAGGCAGTAAAATGCGGTCATGCTTTCCGAATTCGACCTCATCAAAGAATATTTCCAGCGTCCCCAGCATGCCGCGCGCGCCGTGCTCGGCATCGGCGACGATTGCGCCCTGCTCGCGCCCACGCCCGGCATGCAGACCGCCATATCATCCGACATGCTGGTCGAAGGCCGCCACTTCTTTGCCGGCGAAGACCCGCAGCGGCTCGGCCACAAGGCGCTGGCCGTCAACCTGTCCGACCTGGCGGCCATGGGCGCGCGCCCGGTCGGCTTCACGCTGGCGCTGGCCCTGCCCGCCGCCGATCGCGCCTGGCTGCAGGGCTTCTCGCAAGGCCTGTTCGCGCTGGCCGACGCCTTCAACATCGAACTGATCGGCGGCGACACCACCAAGGGGCCGCTGACTATCTGCATCACCGTGTTCGGCGAGCTGCGCCCGGGCCAGGCCCTGCGCCGCAGCGCCGCCCAAGCCGGCGACGATATCTGGATTTCCGGCACCTTGGGCGATGCGCGCCTGGCGCTGGCCGGCTATCGCCAGGAACTGGCGCAGCCGCTGGACGCCGCCGCCCAGCGCGCCGCCGCCGTGCGCATGCATACGCCGGTGCCGCGCGTGGAACTGGGCGTGCTGCTGGCGCAACAGGGCATCGCCCACGCCGCCATCGATATCTCGGACGGCTTGATCGGCGACCTCGGCCACATCCTCCAGCGCTCTGGTGTCGGCGCCACGCTTGACGTCGACGCCCTGCCGGCCGGCGACGTGCTGGCCACGCGCGACGCCGCCCTGCGCCGCGCCTACACGGCCGCCGGCGGCGACGATTACGAGCTGTGCTTCACCGCGCCGGCAGCGTCGCGTGCGGCCATCCTGGCGGCGGCCGGCAGCGTGGCCACGCCGGTCACCCGCGTCGGCAGCATCGATGCGCAGGCCGGCCTGCGCCTGGTGGACGCCGCCGGCGGCGCGCTCGATTTGCAGTTAGCGGGCTTCGATCACTTCGCTTCCTGAATCAAGGGCGGCAGCGCAGTCGCATCCTCGCCCGGCTCGCCCACCAGCCGGCCGCTGCCGTGCATCAGCCAGTAGTGGTGGAACGCCAGGCGGATGTTGTCGCGCAGCTGGGTGTCGTCCCACGGCTTGGTATAAAAACGGTAGATGGCGCCACGGTTGATGGAGTCGAGCACCGCCTCCAGCCCGGTATAGCCGGACAGGATGATGCGTATGGTCTCCGGATACATTTCCTTGACCTTGCTGAGGAACTCGGTGCCGCTCATCAGCGGCAGGCGCTGGTCGCACACCACCACCTGCACCGCATGCAGCGCCAGCAGCTCGAAGGCCTCGATCGGATTGGCCGCCGTCAGGATCTGGTAGCCGTCGCGGCGGAACAGGCGGTGCAGCGAAGCCAGCACGTTGACGTCGTCGTCGACGATCAGCAGCGTCTGCGGCGGCTGGCTGGCCGCGCCCGGCGCCGGCGGCAGGCTGCGGCCGGCGCGCACCAGCCGTCCCAGTTCGTCGGGCGCGACCGGCCGGCTGAAGAAATAGCCCTGGATTTCATCGCAACGGCTGCGCCGCAGCGCTTCGAGCTGGGCCCGTGTTTCCACGCCTTCCGCGATCACTTGCAGCTTGAGGCTGTGGGCCATGCTGATGATCGCCAGCGCGATGGCGGCGTCGTTGGGATTGGTGGTGATCTCGCGCACAAAGGCGATGTCGATCTTCAGCTTGTCGATCGGGAAGCGCTGCAAATAGGCCAGCGACGAATAGCCGGTGCCGAAATCGTCGATCGCCACCTTCATGCCGAGCGCCTTGAGATTTTTCAGGACGGTGATGGTGCGCTCGGCATTGGACATCAGTGCGGTCTCGGTCAGCTCCAGCTCCAGCAGCTCGGGCGGCACCTGGTGGCGGGCCAGCGCGCTGCGCACCAGTTGCTCCAGGTCGCCCTCGACGAACTGGCGGCTGGCGACGTTGACCGCCACCCGCACCGGCCCCGTGCCGTCGGCCAGCCAGGCGGCGATCTGCTGGCAGGCGGTGTCGATGATCCAGCCGCCGACGCGCACCACCAGGCCGGTGTCCTCCAGCACCGGCACGAACTCGGCCGGATACACCAGGCCGAAGCCGGGCCGCTGCCAGCGCAGCAGCGATTCGACGCCGCAGATGACGCCGGTGTTCAGGTTGACCTTGGGCTGGTAGTGCAGCAGCAGCTCGCGGTTGTCGAAGGCGCGGCGCAGCGCCAACTCCATGTCCAGCCGCGCCAGCACCTGCACGTTCATGCCGGCGGTGAAGAAGCGGTAGCCGTCGCGGCCGGCCTGCTTGGCGCGCGACATGGCGGTGTCGGCGTACTTGACCAGGGTTTCGGGATCGCTGGCATCGTCGGGATACAAGGCGATGCCGATGCTGGCGCTGAGCACGGCCTGCTGGCCGTCGAGCTCGAACGGCTGGCGCAGCGCTTCGCGCACGTCGGCGGCGGCGTTCACCGCTTCCTGCTGGTCGCGGTTCATGGTCAGGATCAGGGCGAACTCGTCGCCGCCGAGGCGGCCGGCGGTGTCGCGGATGCGCACGCATTGCACCAGCCGGTTGCTGAACTGGCGCAGCAGGTCGTCGCCGCAAGCCGTGCCGAGCGAGTCATTGATGCTCTTGAAGCGGTCCAGGCCGATGAACAGCACGGCGATGCGCCACGGCTTGTCCTGCGCCAGCGCGATGGTGTCGCCCAGCGTGCGGAAGAACAGCGTGCGGTTGGGCAGGCCGGTCAGGCTGTCGTAGTGGGCCATGCGCTGCAACAGCTCCTCGGACTGGCGCCGTTCGCTGATGTCGCGCGCCACGCCCAGCATCACGGTCGGCTGGCCGGCGCGCTGCAGCAGTTGCCAGTACAGCTCGACCGGCACGGCCATCAGGTCGCTGCGCATCAGTTCCAGCTCGCTCAACTCCGGCGCGCGCGCGGGGCCGACGGCGGCGGCGAAATCGGCCAGCCGCGCGGCCTGCTTGCGCAGCGCCTCCGGCGTGCCGAGGCCGAGCCGGCTGGCGGTCTGGCCCAGCATGTCGAAGCGCGGATAGCCGAGCATGCGGCAGGCGCCTTCGTTGACGTCGACCAGTTCGGCGCTGTCGGTATCGAGCAGGAAGATGGCGTCGGCGGTGGCGTCCATGGCGCTGCGGAAGCGCTGCAGTTCGGCGGTCCGCTCGCGCACGGTGTTCTCCAGGCGCGCGTTATAGCTGCGTTCGCGCGCATGCAGCAAGCGCATTTCCAGCATGTTGCGGATGCGCATCAGGGTTTCGATGGGATCGAAGGGCTTGCTGATGAAGTCGCGCGCACCGCTCTCGAAGGCGCGCATCTTGTGGTCGGGCTGGGCGGTGACCACCAGCACCGGCAGCCAGCCGTCCGGCTCCAGCGGCTTGAGCGCCTCCATCACGTCGAAGCCGCTCATGCCGGGCATCTGCAAATCGAGGATGATCAGGTCGTAACGGTGCGCGGCGTGCCAGCCGGCGACGACGCGCGGATCGGTGGTCGAACTGACCGCCTTGTACCCGGTGGAGGTGAGCAGGTACTCCAGCAATTCGAGATTCACGGGCTGATCGTCGACGACCAGGATGCGGGCGTGAGAAAGGTCGGTGTGACTGATCATTGCGCCTCCGGTGGATACGTACTCTTCAGTCAGCTTACCAGCCCCGACAAATGACGGCGCACGGCTGAGACCGTTGCAATTTCCGCAATACATTGCAACTATACCAAATTTTCGTGCGGCACTGGCATCGATCAGGAGCTGCATGGTACAGTGGCAGCCAGCCCCCCCCGCAGTCCGCACCACAGTGAAGGAGTAGCCATGAGTAACAGCGACACCATCCTCGACCTTGCCGCGCAAGTCGGCACAGCACTGCAAGACAAGGGCTTGATCCTGGCCACGGCCGAATCGTGCACGGGCGGCGGCGTGGCCCAGGCCATCACCGAAATCGCCGGTTCCACCGCCTGGTTCGACTGCGGCTTCATCACCTATTCCAACGCCTCGAAAACCGAAATGCTGGACGTGTCGGCCGCGCTGATCGCGCAGATGGGCAGCGTGTCGGAAGAAGTGGCCGGCGCCATGGCCAGCGGCGCGCTCGGTGCGAGCAACGCCCACCTGGCGGTCTCGACCACCGGCATCGCCGGCCCCACCGGCGCGGTGCCGGGCAAGCCGGTGGGCACGGTGTGCTTCGGCTGGGCCAATGCCGACACGGTCCACACCGAACGCCTGGTGTTTGCCGGCGACCGTCGCGCGGTGCGCGAGCAGACCGTGATCCACGCCCTGCAAGGCTTGCTGCGCTTCATCAACTAGGTTGCCTTCGCGCGGCAAAACAATTACTCTCGACGCATTCAAGCGTTTCGGGAGTCATTGATGCAAAACACGGTACATTTTATTCTCCAGGGTAAAGGCGGCATCGGCAAGACGCTGGTCTCGACCATCCTTGCGCAGTGGATCGCCGGCAAGGACGTGGCCGAGGACCAGCAGCCGCTGCGCTGCTACGACACCGACCAGGAGAATGCTACCTTCTCGCGCTACAAGGCGATGAACGTCAAGCATGTGCCGGTGATGACCGACAGCCGCACCATCGACCCCAAGCGCTTCGACGCGCTGATGATCGACATCCTCGAACAGGACGGTAACTGCGTGATCGACAACGGCGCCAACACCTTCTCGCCGCTGATGGGCTACCTGATCGAGAACGACTGCTTCTCGCTGCTGCAGGAATCGGGCCGCAAGGTCTATGTCCACACCATCGTCGGCGGCGGCGACACGCTGCACGACACCGCCATGGGTTTCGTCTCCACCGCCAAGGCCACCAAGGTGCCGCTGGTGCTGTGGGAAAACGAACACTTCGGCCTGCTGCAATCGGCGGCCGGCAAGCAATTCATCGAATCGCAGACCTATGCCGACAACGCCGCGCGCGTGGTGGGCCGGGTGGTGCTGTCGGCGCGCAACGCCGACACCTTCGGCGCCGACATCAAGAAGATGAACACGGCGCGCCTGACCGCCGCCGAGGTCAAGGAAAGCGACAAATTCAACGTCATGGAAAAGCAGCGCATCAAGGTGGTGTTCCGCGACTTGTTCGAGCAACTCGACAAAGTGCAGTGGTAGGCGGCCATGGATCAGCAAAAGCTGCGCACGCTGGTATTTGAAAAGACCGGCGTCAAAATCGACGTCGACGATCCCGTGTTCGCGCTGGTGGCGCTGAACGAAGCGGTGCTGGAGGAAGCCGTGCAGCGCCACGTGGCGCTGATCGACGCCGCCTCGCTGGCGCTGGCGCAGCAGGCGCGGTTGGCCGGCGGCCTGCCGCCGTTGCAGGATGGCCATGGCCAGGGCGCCGCTCCCGCCGCCGCGCCGGGCTACGTGCCGACGCCGCCTTCGGGCCCGGTGCGGCCGATCGCCACCCAATCGTCGCCGGCCATCACGGCGCGCGAACTGCGCCTGCTGGGCGCCGCTGCCGGGATCGCCCTCCTGAGCGCGCTGATCGTGCTGGGCGGCCAGGCCGCCTTCCACAAGCCAGCGCCAGCGCCGGCATTGACGGCGGAGCAGATGCAGGCACTGCAGCATGCCGCCAAGCTTGAGCAGGCCATCGAGAAACTCGACCCCAAGGTCCGCGCCCAACTGCAAGCCGAACTGCAAAAATAAGCAAAACCGGGGTCAGTTCTGCCATTGGTACATGAGCTCGTGTACCAATGGCAGAACTGACCCCGGTTTTGTGCTAACATATGAACACCTATTCATTTGTTAGCAATAATGAGCTGCCAACACGATTATTCCGCCTGCGATCCACAGATCGCGCAACTGGCTGATCTGTTCCACCTGCTCGGCGACCCGACGCGCTTGCGCATCGTGCTCGCCTGCATGCCGGCGCCGATTGCCGTCAGCGACATTGCCGCTACACTGGAGTTGAGCGGCTCGCTGGTCAGCCACCACCTGCGCCTGCTGCGCGCCGCCCGCATCGTCAAGTCCGAGCGCCAGGGCAAGCAGGTTTTCTATTCCACCGCCGACGCCCACATCAGCGGCGTCCTCAACGATATGCTTGAACATATCGCCGAACCTTCCACCGGGACCGAAGCATGAGCAAGCACCACGACCACGACCATCATGACCACGATCACCATCATGATCACGACCATGGCCACAGCCATGCGCATGGCCACCACCATCACCACGGCGACCCGAACACCATGGGCCGCGCCTTCGCCATCGCCATCGTGCTCAACCTGGCGTTCGTCGGCATCGAATTCTTCTACGGTTTCCTGGCCAATTCCACCGCGCTGATGGCCGACGCCGGCCACAACCTGTCCGACGTGCTGGGCTTGATGCTGGCGTGGGGCGCCGCCATCCTGGTCAAGCGCGCGCCGAACCAACGCTATACCTACGGCCTGCGCAGCACCTCGATGCTGGCCGCCTTGTTCAACGCCATGCTGCTGATGGCGGCCTGCGGCGGCATCGCCTGGCAAGCCGTGCAGCAACTGCTGCATCCCGATCCGGTGGCCGGCCTGACCGTGTCGGTGGTGGCGGGCATGGGCATCCTGGTCAACGGTTTCTCGGCCTGGCTGTTCATGGCCGGCAGCAAGGACGACATCAATATCCGTGGCGCCTACCTGCACCTGGCCGCCGACGCCGCCATCTCGCTGGGCGTGCTGGTGGCCGGCTTGCTGGTCCGCTTCACCGGCTGGAACTGGCTCGACCCGGCAGTCAGCGTGGTGATCGTCGCCATCATCGTGGCCAGCACCTGGTCGCTATTGACGCAATCGCTGCGCATGATGTTGGCCGCCGTGCCGGACAATGTGGACCGCGCCAAAATCGAACAGTTCCTGCACAGCCAGCCGGGCGTAAGCTCGGTGTGCGACCTGCATATCTGGGCCATGAGCACCACCGAGAACGCATTGACCGTGCAGCTGGTGACGCCGGCCGGCTATCCGGGCGACGGCGCCATCGACGCCATCAGCAAGACGCTGCGCGAGGACTTCTCGATCCAGCACAGCACGCTGCAGGTGCGTACCGGCGCCAGCGCGCTGGAATGCTGCCTGCAGGCGCCGGCGGCCGCAGCGGCCGCCCACGCGCACGCCCACTAATCGGCCAGGCTGGCGTACAGGGCGGTGCTCAGGTAGCGCTCGCCGAACGAGGGGATGATCACCACGATCAGCTTGCCGGCGCTGTCGGGCCGCTGGGCCACCTGCATCGCCGCCCACAGCGCGGCGCCGGAGGAGATCCCCACCAGCAGTCCTTCTTCCCTGGCCGCGCGGCGCGCGGTTTCAAACGCGTCGTCGTTGCCGACGCAGACTATTTCATCGTAGATGGCGGTATTCAGCACGCCCGGCACGAAGCCGGCGCCGATGCCCTGGATCGGGTGCGGCCCCTTGCTGCCTTTGGACAGGATGGGCGACGCTTCCGGCTCCACCGCCACGCAGCGGAAGGACGGCTTGCGCGCCTTGATCACCTCGCCCACGCCGGTGATGGTGCCGCCGGTGCCGATGCCGGCCACCAGGATGTCGACCGCGCCGTCGGTGTCGGTCCAGATTTCCTCGGCCGTGGTGCGGCGGTGTACGTCGGGATTGGCCGGGTTGTTGAACTGCTGCGGCATCAGGTAGCGTGGATCGGACGCGGCCAGCGCGTCGGCGTGGCGGATCGCGCCCAGCATGCCTTCGCTGCCCGGTGTCAGGATCAGCTCGGCGCCATAGGCGCGCAGCAGCATGCGCCGTTCGCGGCTCATGGTGTCGGGCATGACCAGCGTGCAGCGATAGCCGCGCGCCGCGCAGACCATGGCCAGGGCGATGCCGGTGTTGCCGCTGGTGGGTTCGAGGATGATGGTGTCGGGGCGGATTTGCCCGGCCGCTTCGGCCGCTTCGATCATGGACAGGCCGATGCGGTCTTTCACGCTGTGGGCCGGATTGCAGTATTCAAGCTTGGCGAGCACTTGCGCGCCGCTGCCCTTGGACAGCCGGTTCAGCCGCACCAGGGGTGTGCGGCCGATCAGTTCGGTGACGTCGTTGGCAATCTTCATGGAGGACCTCCGAGTTGGACGGAGCTTCCAGTCTACGCCTTTATTTGACGTCCACCAGTTCCACGTCGAAGATCAGGGCGGAATTTGGCGGGATATTGCTGCCCGGGCTAGGACGCGAGCCGTAGGCCAGTTCCGACGGGATGATCAGGGTGCGCTTGCCGCCCACCTTCATGCCACGGATGCCCTGGTCCCAGCCCTTGATGACGCGGCCGGCGCCGAGCACGAAGTCCAGCGGTTCGCCGCGCGGATAGGACGAGTCGAACAGCTTGCCGTGCATATGCTTGGCCAGCGGACGGTACAGCCAGCCCGAGTAATGCATCACCACCGTGGCGCCGACCGAGGCTTCCTTGCCGGTGCCGACCTTGGTGTCGGTGACGATCAGTTGTTCGGCGGCCGGACCCGGCGTGGCCGAGCCGACCACGACGGCGGCTTCAGGGGCTGGTGCAGCGGCCGGGGCGACTTCGGGCTGGGCCTGCGGCGCCTGGGCCTGGGCCTGGGCCTGAGCCTGAGCGTGAGCAACGGCGGCGGCAAACAGCAAGGCGACGAAAACGGAACTACGCTTCATGTGGTTTCTTTCGATGAGTTCTGTAAACAACTCGGAATGATAACAAACTAGACGGCGTCCGGGGCTGTTGTCGGCGCCGCGTCGTCGGCCAGGCGGCGCAGCGCGTGGCCGGCGGCCACCATGCCGAAGGTGGCGGTCACCACCATGGCCGAGCCGAAGCCGGCGCAATTGAGGCCGGTGACGCCGCCGCTGCGGTCGTCGCCATCGACCGCGCACACCTCGCCGGTTTCCGGAAACTTCAGCGGCTCCATCGAAAACACGGCGTCGATGTGGAACTTGGTTTTCTCGCCGCGCGGGAAGCCGTATTGGGCGCGCATGATCTTGCGCACCTTCTTCAGCAGCGGTTCCTGTTCGGTCCTGGCCAGGTCGCGCACCGAGATCTGCGAGGCGTCGGTCTTGCCGCCGGCGCTGCCGATGGTGATCACCGGCAGATCGTGCTGGCGGGCCCAGGCCAGCATGGCGGCCTTGGCTTTCACGGAATCGGTGGCGTCGATCAGGTAATCGTAGTTGCCGGCGCCCAGCATCTGCTCCAGGTTGTCCGGCTCGACGAATTCCTCGATCTGGTTGACCTTGCAGAAGGGATTGATCTCGGCGATGCGCTCGGCCAGCGCGGTGATCTTGGCCATGCCGACGGTGCTGCTCAGGGCCTGGATCTGGCGGTTGATGTTCGACTCGGCCACGTTGTCGAGGTCGATCAAGGTGAGCTGGCCGATGGCGCTGCGCGCCAGCGCCTCGACGATCCACGAGCCGACGCCGCCCACGCCCACCACGCAGAGGTGGGCGGTGCGGAAGCGCGCCAGACCGTGGGCGCCATACAGGCGGGCGATGCCGCCGAAACGCCGTTCGAAGTCGACGTCGTCAAATTGGGAAGGGATGCTGTTCATCCCGCCATTTTAACGGACTGCCGCGAAATCAATGCTAATATCATATTTGACAACATTCCCGGAAACGTCCGCCATGCGCCTTTGCTTGCCGCTCCTGCTCTGCTGCACCACCGCCGTCGCCACGGCGGCACCGGACCAGCAGGAACAAGATATGTTGAAGAGCCTGCGCAACAATCTGGCGCGCTCCTTCCTGCTGGCGCCGGAACTGCCCTTGGACCCGGCGCTGCGCAGCGCCGCCGACGAGATCGCCAACGCCCACCTGGCCCGCATCGACGCGCTGCTGCCGGCCTGGCTGGAGGAAGAGCGCAAGCTGCAAAGCACCGGCGGCAAGCAGGCGGCAATCTGGTATGTCTACTTTGCGGTGTGGGCCCGGGTACTCAATGAACTGGCGCTGTGGCAAATCGAACCGGGCGATGCCGCTTACGAAAGCGCCACGCAGGCGGCGTTGAAGGCGTCTCCGCAAGTCTGCGACCTGCATGGCGACAACCGCTTCAGCGACTACGCCGCGCGCATCGCGCGCATCCAGCAAGTGCCGGTGGCGCAGCGTGCCGCCCTGCTGTCGACCGAACGCGAGCTGCTGTCGCGCTGGGCCAAGCCACGTGCGACAGCAGCGCCTTGGCCCGATCCTCTGCCGCAGGACGCGGCGGTGGCGCTGCTCAAGGCAATCCCGGTGCAGCCTGCGCGCCTGGCCTTGCCGCCCGTGCTTGCCAGCCAATTGCTGGGCGGGATCAAGCCGTACGATGCAATGGCGCGCGAAGAACAGTGCCTGCTTCAGCAGTGGTGGTTCAAGCACAGCCTGCAGCAAGGCGTAGCGCCGGCGACAGCACTCAACGCCTTCCGCTACGGCACCATGATCAGCGCCGACGTGCGCCTGGCGGGGATGTTCAATCCGCAGCAGGGGCAGGAGAAAGGCAAGTCGCCCTACCCGGCCGTCGCCACGCGCTTCCAGGCCGAGGGCTCCACCATCGGGCAGATCAGGCTGGGCGCCGGCGGCAAGCCTCAGCAAGCCAGCGTGATCGCCCGGAAAATCGTTGTGCCTGGCATACGCGAGGTGCGCCCGCTTGCCTTTGAAAATTTGTTCGATGCCGCAACGCTGAAGTACGGCATGGAGAGCAAACCGGCCGCAGGCGGGCCGCTCAAGTTTCAACTGGTGTGGACCCTCGATGGAGAACGCCCATGAAGCGGCTGATACGAAAACTACTGCCGTCGCTGGCGTTGTGCACCGCCACTCTGGCTGGCGCGGCCGAAGAATCGCCGCTGACCCAGGCGGCCATGCAAGCCTTCTGGTGGGGTGATTTCCCCGCGCTGGAACAGCAGAACGCCATGCTGCGCCAGCCCGGCCATGTGGGTGCGGATGGGGTGGTGGAGCTCGAATGGTTCCGCATCGGCGTGGCCCAGGTGTTCAACGCCAGCCATCCCAATCAGGAAGCCTACTTGCAGGAACTGGAGAAACTGACGCTGCAATGGACCAGGGAATATCCGAAGTCGGCGCTGGCGCATGTGTTGTACGCCAGGGTGCTGGTGGCGCACGGCTGGGCGTATCGCGGCGGCGGCTATATCAAGGACGTGCCGCCGGAAGCATGGAAGGATTTCGAAGCGTATCTGCACCGCGCGACCCAGTATCTGCTCGATCACGCCGACGTCGCCTTGAGCGACAGCTATGGTCATGTGGTGCTGCTCAACATCAGCCGGGGCATGGGCTGGGACAGCAAACAGATATGGGACGTCATCAACGACGGCTTGAAGCGCAACCCGGACGACGTCACCCTGTACTTCAACGCCCTCACCGGCCTGTTGCCCAAGTGGGGCGGCGACAACAAGGCGCTGGACCAATTCATCCGCAAGGCCACCGAACAGACCAAGGCCACCTTCGGCACCGGCATGTACGCCCGCCTGTATTCGGCCGCCGCCGAAGACGAGTATGGCCACACGCTGTTCCAGGGCAGCCAGGTCCACTGGCCGACGATGAAACAGTCCTACGAAGACATGCTGGCGCGCTATCCCAGCGACGGCCGCCGCAACCGTTACGCCTACATGGCGTGCCTGGCCAAGGACAAACCGACCCTGCTTGCCCAGCTCGACCTGCTGGGCGACAAGGTCACGGCCGAGTCATGGGGCCCGAATCCGCAACGCAGCCTGGAAGGCTGCCTGCGCTGGGCGCGGCAAGGTTAGCACTTAAATGGATTCAGTCGAACGCATAAAATTCTCCTTTGCACTACTTGCTTAATATCAGTGTGAACCCAGAGCCCGGCCACAGCAAGGTCTTGGCAGGCGCAATAAGCCAGCGGAATTTCCCTTACCGTCTTTAGAATATCGGCACTGTTCTGTCTTTTCCAGACTTGATGTAGATCGGAATTGCCGGCGGGATTTCCGTGTTAAGGTCCACTTCGTGGTTCCCTATGCGCAAATAGCTAAGCTTTTTCGCTCCATCGGTTTTCAACCATTGCGAGAACGTCGGTGCATCGACGCCTAGCGGAACTTTTAACATTGCATTCAGGGTCGTGGAATATTTGTCCAGCCCTTTGCTTCAGCTCCAAAGACGTTGAATTCTTTTAGAATGCTCTCTTACTCCTCAAAAGCGCGCACACCATGAGCAATAGTTTGTACGACACCGCCCCCGATTTCAGCCAGCCTATCGCTGTGCTGAAACATTGCCACGACCGTATCCGCAAGCAGTTGCAAACGCTGCAGAGCCTGCTCGCGCATTTGCCCAAGCACGGCGCCGACGTGGATGCGCAGAAGGCCGCGCAGGCGGTGTTGAAATATTTCAACAATGCCGCCCATCTACACCACGAGGACGAGGAG
Source organism: Duganella sp. BuS-21 (assembly GCA_041874725.1). Lineage (GTDB taxonomy): Bacteria > Pseudomonadota > Gammaproteobacteria > Burkholderiales > Burkholderiaceae_D > Rugamonas. Next base: position 6,108,083 of record CP097466.1, read on the forward strand.
CAAAACCTGCTGCCAATGCTGCAAGCCACCGCACGCGGCGCCGATGCCACCTTGCTGGCCGAACTGGCGCCCGTGATTTTGGCCGGTCACGAGCAAATGGATAGAGACTGGACCATACTGAAATCGCCACTTGAGCAAATCGCCAATGGCGCCGGCTCCACCCTGTCGGCCAGCGATGTAGCGCGCTTCTGCGACGCCTACGCGGCCCACATGGTGATGGAGGAGACCAATATCGCGACCATGGCCAAGCGGCTGTTCAGCCCGGAGCAGATGGCCCAACTGGGCAGCGCCATGCAGGTGCGGCGCGGCATCACGCCCGCCCTGCCGGAAAGCCAGGTGCCGGAACAGCAGGCGGCGGCGGTCACCCCGGCGGTGGTCGACGGCGTGGTGCTGGCCGACTTGCGGCTCGACTACGGCCGTGCCAGCCTGACGGAAAACGATGTGCTGGACGATCCGATCGCCCAGTTCGGCAAATGGTTCGAGGAAGCCATCCACGCCAAGGTCAACGAACCGAACGCGATGAGCGTGGCCACGGTGGACGCGGACGGCAAGCCGAGCTCGCGCATCGTTCTCATCAAGCAATTCGACCAGCGTGGCTTCACCTGGTACACCAACTACGAGAGCCAGAAAGGCCGGCAACTGCGCGCCAACCCGCATGCGGCCCTGCTCTTCTTTTGGAGCGAACTGGAACGACAAATTCGGATCGAAGGTAAGGTGGTACAAACCGCCGCCGAGGAAAGCGACCAGTATTTCTACAGCCGCCCGGTGAAGAGCCAGATCGCTGCGATCGCTTCGCAGCAGAGCGCGCCCATCGCCAACCGCGAGCAGATGGAAGTCAATTTCGATGCGGCCGCAGCCGTCGGCGGCGACCATCCGCTGCGCCCCGCGCAGTGGGGCGGCTACCGCCTCGACCCGGAACGCATCGAGTTCTGGCAGGGACGCCGCTCGCGCTTCCACGACCGGATCGTGTATCTCAAACAAGCGGATGGCAGTTGGGTGAAACAGCGCCTGCAGCCGTAAGCAGTGTCCTTGCCCTGGCTTGGCCTGCAGGACACCACGTCAGCGAGGCGCCGCCACAGGTATCCAGACGCTACTTCAGGCGGCTGGCGTAGGTCTTCCTGAACTTGTCGACCTTGGGCGCCACCACGAAAGCGCAATAGCCCTGCAGCGGGTGCTGGCTGAAGTAATCCTGGTGGTAGTCCTCGGCCTTGTAGTAAGTCTGCGACGGCGCCAGCTCGGTGACAATCGGGCCGTCCCACACGTGGGCCATTTCCGCCACCACCTGGCGCGCCATGGCTTCCTGCTGCGGCGACTGGTAATAGATCACGGAACGGTATTGGGTGCCGACGTCGTTGCCCTGGCGGTTGAGGGTGGTCGGATCGTGGATGGTGAAGAAGATTTCCAGCAGGTCACGGTAGCTGATGACGGCGGAATCGAACGCCAGCTTGACCACCTCCGCGTGGCCGGTGTCGCCCACGCACACCTGCTCGTAGCTGGGCTGGGCCACATGGCCGCCCATGTAGCCGGATTCCACCGAGGTGACGCCTTTGACTTCCCGATACACCGCTTGGGTACACCAGAAGCAACCGCCGCCCAGTATCGCCGTTTCAGAATTGCCAGCCATGACTCCCCCTTGCGTAGAAGACTCACCCACCACCCCACTGTAACGCAAACGTCGGCAATTCGCTATGGCGGCACAAATCTTTGGCATAATGACAGACCATGAACATCACTTCTCCACGCGCCGCAGAGCGCAGTTTCGACACCGCGCATTTCCGTCAGGCGCTGGGCCAGTTCGCCACGGGCGTGACCATCATCACCACCCGCCTGGCCGACGGCACGTTTCGCGGCCTGACCGCCAGTTCCTTCAACTCGGTGTCGCTCGATCCGCCGCTGGTGCTGTGGAGCCTGGCCAACGGGGCCAACAGCATGCCCATCTTCACCGGCAACTCGCATTACGTGATCAATGTGCTCAACGCCGAGCAGGCGCACCTGGCCAAACGCTTTGCCAGCCGGGGTACGGACCCCTGGGAAGGCCTGGAAATCGAACTGTCGCGCACCGGCCAGCCCATCATCAAAGGCGTGTCGGCGTGGTTTGAATGCCATAACCGCAGCCGCTATCCCGAGGGCGACCACGTGATTTTCGTCGGCGAGGTGGAATTCTGCGAGTTTTCGCCGAGCCCACCGCTGATTTACCACAGCGGCCAGTTCGGCAGCCTGGGGTAAAAACGGAAATTGGTGTCGCTCTTTGAAAAGCCGGCGCCAGGGCGGCGGCTTAGAATGCTGGCAGCATTCATCATCATAATGAGAGACTACTATGAGCCAAGCCCGCGCCCAATTCCACTGGGATGACCCTCTGCTGCTGGACCAGCAACTGACCGACGACGAGCGCATGGTGCGCGAAGCGGCCGCCGCCTACTGCCAGGACAAACTGCAACCGCGCATACTGGAAGCCTTCCGCCACGAAAAGATGGACATCTCCATCTTCCGCGAGATGGGCGAACTGGGCCTGCTGGGCCCGACCATTCCCGAACAATACGGCGGCCCCGGCCTCAACTACGTAGCCTACGGCCTGATCGCGCGCGAAGTCGAGCGCGTCGACTCCGGCTACCGCTCGATGATGAGCGTGCAATCATCGCTGGTGATGGTGCCTATCTATGAATTCGGCACCGAAGAACAGAAACAGAAATACCTGCCCAAACTGGCCACCGGCGAGTGGATCGGCTGCTTCGGCTTGACCGAACCGAACCACGGCTCCGATCCGGGCTCGATGATCACCCGCGCCAAGAAAGTGGCCGGCGGCTACGCGCTGAGCGGCAGCAAGATGTGGATCACCAATTCGCCGGTGGCGGATGTGTTCGTGGTCTGGGCCAAGGATGATGAAGGCGCGATTCGCGGCTTCGTGCTGGAAAAGGGCATGGCCGGCTTGAGCGCGCCGGCGATCCACGGCAAGTTCGGCCTACGCGCCTCGATCACCGGCGAAATCGTCATGGACAATGTGTTTGTGCCGGAAGAGAACGCCTTCCCGGACGTGCGCGGCCTGAAGGGTCCGTTCACCTGCCTGAATTCGGCCCGCTACGGCATCGCCTGGGGCGCGCTGGGCGCGGCCGAGTCGTGCTGGCACACCGCGCGTCAGTATGTGATGGACCGCGAGCAGTTCGGCCGTCCGCTGGCCGCCAATCAGCTGATCCAGAAGAAGCTGGCCGACATGCAGACTGAAATCACCATGGGCCTGCAAGGCTGCCTGCGCCTGGGGCGCATGAAGGACGAAGGCACGGCGGCGGTGGAAATCACCTCGATGATGAAGCGCAACTCCTGCGGCAAGTCGCTGGACGTGGCGCGCGTGGCGCGCGACATGTTGGGCGGCAACGGCATTTCGGATGAGTTCGGCATCATCCGCCACATGGTGAACCTGGAAGTGGTGAACACTTATGAAGGTACACACGACATTCACGCGCTGATCCTGGGTCGAGCGCAAACAGGCATTCAGGCATTCCAATAAAAAAAACCGCTGCCTAGGCAGCGGTTTTTTTTCACTCTTACCAGCCTTTGAAGGCGTAGCCTACGCTGAAATTCACCGCCAGCGGGTCCAGGGTAACGTCCTGGGTCTGGCCGGTCGAGTAGTGGGCCTTGGTCTTCAGCTTGGTCTTGATGACCGATGCGTCCAGGAACCACTTGTCATTGATACGCACCGTGCCACCGATCTGGACGCTGTAGGTCAGCTTGTCGTCCAGCTTGAAGGTGGCAGGCGCGCCGCCGGTATTGAGCACCGCCGTCAGCTGGCCCGAACCGCGTTCCTTCTGGAACATGGCGTAGGTCACGCCCAGGCCGACATACGGACGCACCATCGAGTCCGGCTTCAGGAAGCGGTACTGGATGAAGGCCGTCGGCGGCAGCACTTCCGAGGTCGCCAGCTTGCCGGTGCCCTGGATGGCGCCGGCGCCGTACAGCGAGTGCTTGTACGGCAGGCCCAGATCGACCTCGGCCGACACATTATCGGTCAGCATGTAGGCAATTGCGAAGCGCGGCTTGGTGTCCGAGCCGACATCGGTCTTGGTGTTCGGCAGCGCAGGCGCCGACACGTTGCCCGAGTCAACCTTCGGCGTGATCTTGTTCGCGCCCAGCGTGCCCAGCCAGGTGCCGGCGGTTTGTTGTGCCGATGCAGCCGTGGCTACCGTCATTGCGGCGGCCAGCGCCAGCAGTTTTACCGTGTTCTTCATATCGTCTCCGAATATATATTTTAATAGGTCCGACGACTGAATTACAGCCAGCCCTTGGTCACCAGCGCCATCGACACATAGCGCGCCAGCAGCAGGTTGTTGTACGGAGTCGGGTGCACATCGTCGGCGAACGACCAGTGGCTGACGTCGCCCGACTTCAGATTGCTGCCGTTGCAAGTCAGCGAGCTGCCCAGCGGGTTCTTGGTCTTGTTGTCCAGGTCGCAAGCGGTATCGGCGACGTTGGTCAGGCCGTAAGGACCCGGGTTGGTGGCTTGGTCATGGCTCACCGCAAACACGTCCACCAGCACCACTTTCGATTCGCTGGCCAGACCGTTGGTCAGCGCGGTGTTGAAGGCGCTCACCATGGCGTTGATCAGGGCTTGGGTGCCGGCATCTTTCGAGCGGCCGGCAGGGGTGGTGGCGACGTCCGGCAGGTTGTTCACCACCACGTAGTTGGCGCCGTTGGCGATCAGCTGGGTTTTCACCAGAGCCACCAGTTCGGCGCCGGCCTGGCCCATGGCCGTGATCAGTTCCGGACCGTGGGCGGCGGCGTACTCGGCGCCGGCCTTGGCGCCGGCGGCGGTGCCGGCGGTGGTGGCGTCGGCCTTGGCTTTGACGGTCATCGGACCATACACAGCCGCGTCGGCCACGCTGATGGCACCCGGCTGCACGGCGGCGGCGCCGATGGCGACAAAGGTGATGCTTTCCTGGGTACTGCCCGGACGTACGCTTTCAGCGCCGACAGCGGCGGTGATGGCGGCGGCGGCCGATGCCGGGTCGGTGGCCTTGGCGGCCAGTTGACCGATCAAGCTGGCAACATAGGCCTTGGCGCCTGCGGCGGCACCGGCGGTGGTGCCGGCATTGGTGGCGGCGGTGCTCAGCGCGCCCAGTTGGAACAACGCATCGTTACCGCCGGCCATGACCAGCACCAGCTCGTCGCCCTTGAATTTGCCGCCGGCCGCTTTCAGGTGGTTGGCGATCTGGGTGGCGACCGGGTAGGTCAACGCGCCCAGCGCGCTGCCGGTCAGCTTGTGGTTGGGACCGACCGGGTTGGTCACGCGCGAACCGCCCATGGCGTAACCGTAGCAGCCAGGATTGGCTTTTGCCGCCACCGAGAAACCTTGTGCAGCATTGCCATCAAGGCCGGTCACGGCGGCGCAAGGCGCGGCCGCGCCGATCTGGGCGGCCAGCAGCTCGGTCCAGTTTTTACCGGTGAAGGTTGGGTTGACGGAAGTGTTGTCGCCATTGATGGTGAACTTGCCGCCCTTCAGTGCGGCAACGGTCCCCACGGCGTACGAGCCGACGTCCGACAGGCTGTCGCCGAACGACACCTGGGCGCTGTATTTGATCTTGGTGGATTGGTTGCCCGGTGCCGGGTCGGTGCCGCCGCAGCCCGCAAGGACGGCCAGGGCCATTGCAGCGAGTGCAAATTTGGTGTGACGCATATTGTCTCCTAATGATATTTTTTGTCTAGTGATACGAACGGCCGTGCTATTCGCAACCTGACTAATATGCCAGTCTCGACAAGTCTTGTATAGGGGAATGCTAGCAAAAACCAGCATTTGTGAGCAAAAAAGAACGCTTGCTCGGTGAGTGTTGACCTACGTCAAATAGCGACTCACCGCGATGGTGCAGAATCGAAAAAGGCGCGCGCCTCGCGCAGGCAAAACGGCGCCACCAGCCCAGCGTGATAAGCCTCGCGCACGGCCTGGTCGGCGGCGGCGGAACTGGCCCCACCCTTCAGCGCCGCCGCCCGCACCAGCAGCTTGGCGGCGGCAAATTGCCCACGGGTGTCGCGGAAGGACCCGCTCAAGGCATTGTCGTCCACGTTGAGCACGGTCAACTGCACAGCGGCGCTCTGGGCGCGGAAATAGGCCGAGGTCGACACGGTATTGGTGTAGGGCACCAGCGGATCGGCGTCGCCGCCGCACATGAACAGCGGCACATTGGGCGCATAGGTGCGCAAATCGTTCTTCAGCAGCCACTTGCGCAGCGACTGCGCCGGTGTGCACGCCAGCGGTGCGGTGTTGCTGATGTTGCACGGGTTGGCGCGCAGGTCGGCCAGGTAGGCATCGCGGTAGCTGGTCTTGATCAGGTGGTCGGTGCCGAAGGCGCTGCCGTAGCCGGCCGCCTGTGGCAGCGAATCGGCGGCGAACAGCACATCGTTCGGCAGTTTGCCGGCCGCCACCAGCGCGCTCAGGCCTTGCGTGCCCGGCAGCAGGGTGTCGATGCCGGTGGCGTATTTCGGTTCGTAGATATCGCTGGTGCTGCTGTAGAGCGCCGCGCCGGCGCGCTGGCCGGCGTTGATCAGCAAGGGAAGGAAACCGGCCGCGCCCATGGTCGGCGCACCGTTGAAGATGCTGTCGCCGAACAGGCTCAGCGCGTAAGGACCGGACAGCGGCGCCGCTGCCGTGACGCTGAACTCCGCCGCGTGCTTGGTCTGCATGGCGCGCTGCGTCGCCAGCGCCACATAGCCGCCCTGCGAGTAGCCGGAAATCATCAGCCGCGTCGAGGCGTTGGCGTTGATGCCGCTGAACACGCTGCGGGCGGCGCGCAAGGCGTCCACCATCTCGGCCGACTGCTGCTCGGCGTCCAGATAGGGGTGATAGCCGGCAGTGGAGCCGGCATAGCCAACGTAGTTCGGCGCCACCACGATGTAGCCCTGCGCCGCGAACATGCCGGCGACCAGCAACGGTTCATTCGAGCCCAGGTTGGCCATGTCGTAGCTTTTCTGCACCGAGGTGCCGTGGGCGTACAGCAGCACCGGGCGACTGCCCTGGCAGGCCGGGTCGCTGCCGGACGGGACGTAAATGGCGGCGCCGGCCTCGGCATCGGCGGCCATGGAATCGAGCGTGTGGTATTTGACCGAGTAAACCGTGATGGAGCAGACCGGCTTACCGGTGATGGGCACGCCGAGCACGTTGTCGACCTCCAGCAGGACCGCGAGCGACACCGGGTCCAGCGTGTTCTTGGTGACGCCGGGCGTCAGCGTGACCGGCGCCAGCGTGGCGTTGCCGATCACCTGGCCGCGCAGCGACACCGGCGGTGTCGGCGTGACCGGCACGGTGACCGTGCCGCTGCCGGCATGGCCGCCGCCGCCGCAGGAAACCAACAGGACAGCCGGCACCATAGCCAGCGGAATCAAAGCCAATCGAGCGTTGCGCATTTCGCATCCTTGCAAGATGGCCGGGCGAGTTTTTCGGCCGGCAACCAAATCATCTTAGCAGGTAAGGAAAGCCGGGACGACACCCGGCGCGGCAACAATCAAGGCCTATCTTTGCAGCAGCGCCTCGATCACGCCCGCCGAGGCGAACACGGAACGGCGCAGGCGGTCATTGACCCCCAGCCAGTCGCCGTCTTGCGGCGGGGTTTCAACCAGAATCAGGTCGGAGCCGGTCTGGTCCATGTCACGCAGGGCGGCGTACAGGCCGTAGGCGTAGCCGGCCGGATCGGCGGGCAGCGCGCGGCGGGCATGGGCTGTGGCGGCCCATGCGGCCGGCAGGACGTGGCCGATCAGCGCCACCTTGACGCCCCTGGCGTGCAGCTGGGCCAGCGTGGCGGCAAGCGCTGCGGCCGCCAGCATGGTGACCGGCGTGCGCGGCGCGTAATGCGATTCCAGCGTGCCGGAGGCGCGCGGCGCGGCCTGGTCCGGCGCCGCCGGCAGCATGCCGATCACGTCGGCGATCTGCTGCGCGCTGATGTGGCCGGGACGCAGCAGCACCGGGCCGTGCGTGGCCAGGCGCGACATGTCGACGATGGTCGATTCGATGCCGACTTCGCTCGGGCCGCCTTCCAGCACCACGCTGAGCGCGGAGGATGAGCAGGCGTCATCGCCGTTGAGGGCGCCGTCGTCGTGTTCGTCCATGCCGAACTCATCGCGCACGTGCTGGGCGGTGGTCGGGCTGACGTTGCCGAACTTGTTGGCCGAGGGCGCCGCCACCCCGCCCTTGCCGCCCTTGAAAGCGCTCAGCAAAGCGATGGCGACCGGGTGCGACGGGCAGCGGATGCCGACGGTATCCTGGCCGGCCGAGACCGCATCTGGAATCTGCGGCTGGCGTTTCAAAATCAGCGTGAGCGGGCCGGGCCAGAAGGCTTGCGCCAGCAGGCGCGCTTCCTGCGGCACATTGGTGACCCAGTAATCAAGATCGGCGCCGGGGGCGATGTGCACGATCACGGGGTGGTCGTGCGGACGGCCCTTGGCTTGGTAGATGCGCGCCACGGCCGCCGGGTTTTCCGCATCCGCGCCCAGGCCGTAGACGGTCTCGGTGGGAAACGCCACCAGGCCGCCCTCTTCCAGGATGGCCGCCGCTTCGGCGATCACCGCCTGGCTGGCAACGCTTGCGGAGGCTTGCTTCACGGTTCGATTCCGAGCATGACGCAGGCGGCGGTCAATTGCTGCTGCGCTTGCGCCAGCGTCGGCGCGATGAAGGTCAGGTGACCCATCTTGCGGGCGCGGCGCGGATCGTCCTTGCCGTACAGGTGCAGGTTGGCGCCTGGCAGGGCCAGCACCTGATCCCAGGCCGGTTCGCGCGTGGCATCGGTGTCGTCGGTGAACCAGACGTCGCCCAGGATGTTCAGCATCACCGCCGCCGAATGCTGGCGCACATCGCCCAGCGGCAGACGCGCCATGGCGCGCACTTGCTGCGCGAACTGGCTGGTGACGCAGGCGTCCATGGTGTAGTGGCCGCTGTTGTGCGGACGCGGCGCCATTTCATTGACCACCAGCGAACCGTCGGTCAGCACGAAGAACTCGATGCACAGCACGCCCACGTAGCCGAGCTCGGCCACGATGGCTTGCGCCGCCTGCTGCGCCTTCAGCGCGCTGGCGTCCGACACGTTCGGGCCGGGCACGGTGGTGGTGAACAGGATGCCGTCGCGGTGGACGTTCTCGGCGATCGGGTAGACCACCGATTCACCGTCGTGGCCGCGTGCGGTCAAGACGGAAACCTCGTAGGCCAGCGGCAGCATTTTCTCCAGCAGGCAGGTGACCTTGTCCATGGATTCAAATGCGGCCTGCACATCGGCGCGCGACTTCACCCGCACCTGACCTTTGCCGTCGTAGCCCATGCGCACGGTTTTCAGGATGCCCGGCAGCAGGTCGTCGCTGATGGCGTCGATATCTTCCTGCGAGGCGATCACCTTGTGCGGCGCCGGCAGCACGCCCGACTTGGGCGCGCAATCGACAAAGAAACGCTTCTCGGCAATGCGGTCCTGCGCCACCGACACGCCATGGGCGTTCGGCGCAACGAACACCGATTGCGCCAGGCGCGACAGGCTGTCCGCAGGGACGTTTTCAAATTCGGTGGTCACGGCCAGGCATTGCGCGGCCAGTGCGTCGAGGCCGGCGGCATCGCTGTAGCCGGCGTTGACCAGGCGCTGCGCAACCTGCCCTGCCGGACAGGCGTCGGCCGGCTCCAGCACGGCGACTTGATAACCCATGGCTTGCGCGGCTTGGGCAAACATGCGGCCCAGCTGGCCGCCGCCCATCACACCCAGCCAGGCTGGAGGATTGGCGGCAGGCAGGATGGACTTTAACTTCGTATCACTCATTACACTTTACTCATCAATCAAGCGGCAGGGTCATCGCCTTGGCGGCCTCGGTTTGCGTTACGCGGAAGGCTTCCAGCTGGTCGGCCAGGGCATCGTCGTGGGCGGCGATCATGGCGACGGCGGTCAGCGCTGCATTGGCGGCGCCGGCTTCACCGATGGCGAAGGTCGAGACCGGCACGCCTTTCGGCATTTGCAGGATGGACAGCATGGAATCTTCGCCGCGCAGGTATTTGGACGGCACCGGCACACCCAGCACCGGCACGATGGTCATGGCCGCCACCATGCCCGGCAAGTGCGCCGCACCGCCGGCGCCGGCGATGATGGCGCGCAGGCCGCGCGCACGGGCGCTCCTGGCGTAGGCGTACATTTCGTCCGGCATGCGGTGGGCCGAGATGACTTGCGCTTCAAACGGCACGCCGAACTGCTTGAGGATGGCAACCGCGTTCTGCATCACGTCCCAGTCCGAGGACGAGCCCATGATGACGCCGACCAAAGGTTTTTGATCGGCCATCTTATGCTTTCAGCTTTTCGCCGGTCAGGCGTTCGATCGCTTCGAAGTATTTGGCCTGGGTTTTGTCGATGACGTCGGCCGGCAGCGCTGGCGCTGGTGCGGTCTTGCCCCAGTCGGTCAGGGTTTCCAGGTAGTCGCGCACGAATTGCTTGTCGAACGACGGTGGCGAGATGCCGGTGGCGTAGGAGTCGGCAGGCCAGAAGCGCGAGGAGTCGGCGGTCAGCACTTCGTCCATCAGGTGCATGACGCCGTCGTCGTCCAGGCCGAATTCGAACTTGGTGTCGGCGATGATGATGCCGCGCGAGGCAGCGTATTCGGAGGCTTCGGTGTACAACTTGATGGCGACTTCGCGCATATTGGCGGCCAGTTCGGCGCCGATGCGGATTTCCATGTCTTCGAAGCTGATGTTTTCGTCGTGCTCGCCCAGGTCGGCCTTGGCGGCCGGGGTGAAGATCGGCTGCGGCAATTTTTCAGCTTGCTGCAGGCCTTCCGGCAGCTTGATGCCGCAGATCGCGCCGGTGGCCTGGTAGTCTTTCCAGCCCGAGCCGATGATGTAGCCGCGTACCACGGCTTCCACCATGATCGGCTTCAGGCGCTTGGCGACCACGGCGCGGCCCTGCACCTGATCCACTTCGTCGGCGGCAACCACGGACTCCGGCGCGACGCCGGTCAGGTGGTTCGGCACGATGTGGCCCAGTTTCTCGAACCAGAAGTCGGTCATCTGGTTCAGTACCTTGCCTTTGCCGGGAATCGGTTCATTCATGACCACGTCGAAGGCCGACAGGCGGTCGGAGGTGACGATGAGGATTTTGTCATCGCCGACAGCGTAGTTGTCGCGGACTTTGCCGTGACCGAGGAGTGGCAGGGACTTGATGGAAGACTGGTAGAGGCTGTTCATAGCAGGGACGTGTAATGAAAAAGCGAAAACCGGCGGTGGAGGCATCCTCGATCGCCGGTCGAAAGTGTCGGCCAACATCCCGTGCTCAGTGTCGATGTCGTCCTCGCACCAGCGGGGATCCATATTCAGCATGGATACCCGCTGGCGCGGGAATGACGTTCAGGCAAATGGCAGAGGGATGTCAGCCGTTCCAAACAGAATTTTACTTCACAATCTGCGACAGCTCGCCGGCTTTGTAGCGTTCGGCCATCTTCTCCAGTGGAATCACCTTGATTTTCGACGCCTGGCCTTCGCAGCCGAACGACTGGAAACGGGCGCGGACGATCAGCTCGGCGGCGGCGCGCGCTGGCTTCAGGAAGTCGCGCGGGTCGAATTTCGATGGGTTTTCGAACAGGAATTTACGGGTGGCGGCGGTCATCGCCAGACGGATGTCGGTATCGATATTGATCTTGCGCACGCCGTGACGGATGCCTTCCTGGATCTCTTCGACCGGCACGCCATAGGTTTCCTTCATGTCGCCGCCGAATTCGCGGATGATGGCCAGCAGTTCCTGCGGCACCGACGACGAACCGTGCATCACCAGGTGGGTGTTCGGGATGCGGGCGTGGATTTCCTTGATGCGGTCGATGGCCAGGATGTCGCCGGTCGGCTTGCGGGTGAACTTATAGGCGCCGTGCGAGGTGCCGATGGCGATGGCCAGGGCGTCGCACTGGGTGCGCTGCACGAAGTCGGCGGCTTGGGCCACGTCGGTCAGCAACTGTTCGCGGGTCATCAAGCCGTCGGCGCCGTGGCCGTCTTCCTTGTCGCCCTTCATGGTTTCCAGCGAACCGAGCACGCCCAGTTCGGCTTCCACCGTCACGCCGATGGCGTGCGAGAACTTCACCACTTCTTGCGACACTTCGACGTTGTACTCGTAGGAAGCCACCGATTTGCCGTCGGCTTCCAGCGAGCCGTCCATCATCACCGAGGTGAAGCCGGAGCGGATCGCGGCCTGGCACACGGCCGGCGACTGGCCGTGATCCTGGTGCATGACGACCGGGATGTGGGGGTAGGCTTCGACGGCGGCGTCGATCAGGTGGCGCAGGAAAGCTTCGCCGGCGTATTTGCGGGCGCCGGCCGAAGCCTGCATGATCACCGGCGAGTTGAGCGCGTCGGCGGCAGCCATGATGGCCTGCACTTGTTCCAGATTGTTGACGTTGAACGCAGGGATGCCATAGCCGTTTTCAGCAGCATGGTCCAGCAGTTGACGCATGGATACGAGGGACATGGTAATACTCCAATAACAATAAAAAAACCTGTCACCGGCCCGTCATTCCCGCGCACGCGGGAATCCATACGTCGGCTGCCATTGCGGCGCAGCATGGGCTCCCGCTTGCGCGGGAGTGACGCGACCGGTATTAACTAAATTCGCCGACCTTGACGATCTTCAGCGCATTGGTGCCGCCAACCTGGCCCATCGGCTCGCCCCAGGTGACCACGATGGTGTCGCCCTTCTTGACGACGCCATTCTGCACCAGCAGTTCCTCGGCCTGCTTGAGCACGGCGGCGCTGCCGCCCACCTGCTGCAAATTGTAGGCCTTGACGTTGCGGTACAGCGCCACCTTGCGCAAGGTGGTGGTGCTTGGGGTCAGTGCGTAAATCGGCGTATCGATGTTGTGGCGGCTCATCCAGAGTGCGGTCGAACCGGACTCGGTCAACGCCACGATCGCCTTCACTTCCAGGTGGTGCGCGGTGAACAGCGCGGCGTAGGCAATCGACTGGTCGATACGGGTGAAGGTCGCATTCAGGAAGTCGGCGTCGAGCTTGTTGTACTCGGACTGCTCGGCTTCCACGCAAATGGCGGCCATCATTTCAACGGTTTCGATCGGGTAGCGGCCCGATGCGGTTTCGGCCGACGTCATCACGGCGTCGGTGCCGTCCAGCACGGCGTTGGCCACGTCCGATACTTCGGCGCGGGTCGGCACGGCGTTGAAGATCATCGACTCCATCATCTGGGTCGCGGTGATCGCCAGCTTGTTCGACTCGCGCGCCATGCGGATCATGCGCTTCTGCAGTGCCGGCACGGCGGCGTTGCCCACTTCCACCGCCAGGTCGCCACGGGCCACCATGATGCCGTCGGAGGCGTCGAGGATCTCCTGCAGCAGCGGGATCGCTTCGGCGCGCTCGATCTTGGCGATCATCAGCGGCTTGTGGCCGAACGGCTCGCCGGCGATGTTGGCCAGCTGGCGCGCCATTTCCATATCGGTTGCGCTTTTCGGGAACGAGATCGCCAGGTAATCACACTGGAAACTCATGGCCGTCTTGATGTCTTCCATGTCCTTGGCGGTCAGCGCCGGCGCGGTCAGGCCGCCACCGAGACGGTTGATGCCCTTGTTGTTGGACAGTTCGCCGCCGATTTTCACGACGGTGTAAATCTCGCTGCCCACCACTTTTTCCACCACCAGCACGATCAGGCCGTCGTTCAGCAGCAGTTGGTCGTCCGGACGCACGTCCTGCGGCAGTGCCTTGTAGTCCAGGCCCACGCGGTCCTGGTTGCCCAGTTCGCCGTTCTCGCCCCATTTCGAATCGAGGATGAACTTGTCGCCCTTGGTCAGCTCGATCTTACCATTCTCAAATTTGCCGACGCGGATTTTCGGGCCCTGCATGTCCGCCATGATCGCCACTTCGCGGCCGCACTCGGCCGCCGCCTCGCGCACCAGACGGGCGCGGTCGATGTGATCCTGCGCCTTGCCGTGCGAGAAATTCAGGCGGACGACATCGACGCCGCCGCGTATCATTTTTACCAGGACGTTGAAGTCGGTAGAAGCTGGGCCGATCGTGGCGACAATTTTGGTGCTACGAGACATAGTATTCCTTAGCGGTAGGTCATGCGAACAGTTCCCGCACGGCGCGGAAACCAGGAAGCTGCACTTTATTGCGGTACAGACATCAAAACTGTAGCTTTGCTACACTTTTGATGCCTTAACCAGGCATTACCTGGATTCTACTGTTAGTTTGCTACAAAGCACGACCGTGCTATTTACTGGGCTTTACTTCGCTGCCGCGCGCTGGGTCAGGATCTCGACCGCAGGCAGGGTTTTACCTTCCAGGAACTCCAGGAAAGCGCCGCCGCCGGTCGAGATGTAACCGACCTGCTCGCCGATGTTGTACTTGGCAATCGCCGCCAGGGTGTCGCCACCGCCGGCGATCGAGAACGCCTTCGACTGGGCGATGGCCAGCGCCAGCGTCTTGGTGCCTTCGCCGAACTGGTCGAACTCAAACACGCCAACCGGACCGTTCCACACCACGGTGCCGGCGGCGGCGATCTGCGCGGCCAGGGCGGCGGCGGTTTGCGGGCCGATATCGAGGATCATGTCGTCGTCGGCCACGTCCTTGACGTCCTTGACGGTGGCCACGGCGGTTGGCGAAAACTCTTTCGCGCACACCACATCGGTCGGGATCGGCACTTGCGCGCCGCGCTTGGCCATGATGTCGATGATGGCCTTGGCTTCTTCCACCAGGTCGTTTTCCACCAGCGACTTGCCGATGTTCAGGCCGACGGCCTTCATGAAGGTGTTGGCGATGCCGCCGCCGACGATCAGCTTATCGACCTTGTCGGCCAGCGCCTTCAGAATCGACAATTTGGAGGAAACTTTCGAACCGGCGACGATGGCCAGCAGCGGACGGGCCGGCGCACCCAGCGCCTTGCCCAGCGCGTCGAGCTCGGCGGCCAGCAACGGGCCGGCGGCGGCGATTGGTGCGAACTTGGCGATGCCGTGCGTGGAAGCTTCCGCGCGGTGTGCGGTGCCAAAAGCGTCATTGACGTAGATGTCGCACAAAGCAGCCATTTTCTGCGCCAGTTCGTCGCTGTTCTTCTTCTCGCCTTTATTCACACGGACGTTTTCCAGCAGCACCACCTGGCCGGCTTGCAGGCCTTCCAGACCGGCGCCGTCGACCCAGTTCTGCTTCAGCTCGACCGGCTGGCCCAGCAGCTCGGACAGGCGCGCGGCGACCGGCGCCAGACTGTCTTCCGGCTTGAACTCGCCCTCGGTCGGACGGCCCAGGTGGGACGTGACCATGACCTTGGCGCCGGCGGCAGCGGCCGCCTTGATTGCTGGAACGGAAGCGCGGATGCGCGTATCTTCGGTGATGTTGCCGTTATCATCCTGCGGCACGTTCAGATCGGCGCGAATGAAAACGCGTTTGCCTTGCAGTGCGTTTTGATCGATGAGGTCTTGCAGACGGATAAAGTTCAGAACAGCGGACATGGCTACCCAAGGTCGAGTTGTAAAAAGAACGCTATTTTACCGCAAGCCGAACGTGATTTTTCTGTTATTAAGTTACATCTAGCAAGCGCAACGCCGTGAAGCAGACCATGCCGAACACGATGGTTTCCAGCATATTGCGTCGCAGTAAATAATAAATCGTGGCGACAACGCCGGACACGAGTTTCAGGTTGCTGGCGTCCAGCACGGCGCGGCCGTCGGCGGCCAGGATCAGATCCGGTGCAACGATGGCGGCCAAGGCGCAGGCCGGGGCGTAGCGCAACATTTCCTGGACCCGCTTGGGGATGGTGATGTGGTGCCCGATCAGCCAAAACGAGCTGCGGGTGGCGGCGGTGGCCAGCGCCAGCACCAGAATGACCAGCCATATTTCCCAATCAGCCACGTTTGCTTCTCCATTTTTCGGCGGTTTCTTCAATGACCATGGCGGTCAGCATGCCGACCAGCACGGCCAGCAGCAAGCCCAGCTTGTAAGGCAGCCCGGCCGCCAGCACCGACACCGCACCCGCCACCAGCACACCGCACAGGGCCGGACGCCCGACCATCAGCGGAATCATCACGCAGATGATGGCCAGGGTACCGGCGAAACTCAGGCCCCACTCGGGCGGCACGGCGCTGCCGAGGAAAATTCCGGCGATCGAGCCGATCTGCCAGGACGCCCAGTTCGGATACAGCAGACCTTTCAAATACGACAACTTGCCGACCTGCGGCGCCTCGGACGGGTATTTTTGCAGGAACAGGGCCACCGTCATGTCGCCGGCCACATAGCCCAGGGTCAGGCGCTGGCGCCACGGCAAGTGGGAAAAATGGGGCGCCAACAGGGCCGAGAAGATGACAAAGCGCAGATTGACCACCAGCGCGGTCAGGAAAATCACCCAGATCGGCGCATCGGCGGCGATCAGTGGCAAAGCGGCCAACTGGGCCGAGCCGGCAAATACCACCAGCGTCATGCCCAGCGCCTGCGGGATGCTCATGCCGGACTTGATCATGGCGATGCCGACCACCAGGCCCCAGGCGCCGATGCCGAACAGCGACGGCATGCCGGTTTTCAGGCCTGCGCGCCAGGAGGGTTCGTGGTGGGCCGCGACATTGGGCGCGGCGGCTGTACTGCTCGATTCAGTCATCGGATGGGTGTGGCATTCCTGCCACATGGCGGGCTGGACCGGGGTTGTTGAGGCGCTATTTTACCGACGATTTTTGCTCCCTGCGCGAATCCGTTAAAATCGTGCTTTTCTCTCAGCCATCTGGAGCCACACGCAATGACCACCCCAAACACCGCCAACGCCGTTGAACTCGATGGCAAGGACCTGCCGGCCCACTGCCCTAACCCAGCCATGCCGCTGTGGTCCTCGCATCCGCGCGTGTTCCTGGAATTCATCCACGGCGAGGCCAAGTGCCCGTACTGCGGCACCGCCTACCGCCTGAAGCCGGGCACTGTCGTCGGCCACCACTAATCAGCACGCGCCCACTATGCCAGCCAAGAAAGCGCACAACGGCAGCGCCGCCGAAACCGAAGCGGCCTTCTACGACGCACTCAACCGCGCTGACCTGGAGGCGCTGATGGCCCTGTGGGCCGAGGACGACGAGGTGGTCTGCGTGCATCCGGGCGGTCCGCGCCTGATCGGGCACGCGGCGATCCGCGCCTCCTGGAGCGCCATCCTCGAGCACGGCGGCCTGCACATCCAGCCGTCGCAACTGCACGAAACCCACACATTGATGAGCTCGGTCCACACGGTGGTCGAAGGCGGCACCGCCGCCAGCGGCGAGCCGGCGCACCTGCTGGCCACCAATGTCTACGCCAAAACGCCGCGCGGCTGGCGCATCGTGCTGCATCACGTATCGATCGCACCGGGCCCGGCGCCGGTCGACCCGAACGCCCAGATCCTGCACTAAGCACGCACTGAAGCCTGCCGTGAAGTACACCGCGCCATTCTGGTTGCCCACCGGGCACCTGCAAACCATTTATCCAGCACTGGCCATCAGCAGGCCGCCGGTGACATTCCGGCGCGAGCGCTGGGAGGCGCCGGACGGCGACTTCGTCGACCTCGACTTTGTCGACGGCCAGCCGGGCAAGCCCTTCGTGGTGCTGTTCCACGGATTGGAAGGCTCCTCCAACAGCCACTACGCGCGGGCGCTGATGGCCGCCCTGCAGGCGCGCGGCTGGTCGGGGGCGGTGCCGCATTTCCGTGGCTGCTCGGGCGAGGCCAACCGCGCGCCGCGCTTCTACCACTCGGGCGACGCCACCGAGATCGACTGGATCATCCGCCGCCTGCACGCGCAGCGCGCACAGATCGGCAACAACGGCGGCGGCAAATTCTACGCCACCGGCGTCTCGCTGGGCGGCAACGCCCTGCTGCGCTGGCTGGGCGAATCCCAGCACCGGGCCGAGTTCGTGGACGCCGCCTGCGCCGTCTCCGCGCCGCTGGACCTGGCGCAGGGCGGCGCCTCGCTGTCGAGCGGCTTCAACATGGTCTACACCCGCATGTTCCTGCAAACGCTGAAGCCAAAATGCGTAGCCAAACTACAGCAATTTCCCGGCCTGTTCGACCTCGACGCCCTGCACGCCGCGCGCGACCTGTACGCCTTCGACAACATCGTCACTGCACCCTTGCACGGTTACCGCGACACGGAAGACTACTGGCACCGCGCCAGCGCCAAGCACGTGCTGACCGACATCACCGTGCCCACCCTGGTGCTGAATGCGAAGAACGATCCCTTCCTGCCCGGCCGCCACCTGCCCCAACGTGCGGCCCCGCGCGTGGTATTGGATTATCCTGAGCAGGGCGGCCATGTCGGCTTTGCCGTCGGTCACATTCCGGGCAGCATCAACTGGCTGCCGCAACGCCTGATCCACTTCCTCGAACAACATGGATGACATCGTCAAACAAGCCTTGGCCAAATGGCCCAACGTGCCGCACTGCTACGGCTGGCTGGCGCTCGATGCGCGCGGCAACTGGCGCATGCGCGACGAGCGCGCCCAGCACCTGAAGCTGCCGGGCGACAAGCTGACCAACGCCGCGCTGGTCGGCTTCATCACGCGCAACTACACGGTGGATGAGCGCGGCTGCTGGTTTTTCCAGAACGGTCCGCAGCGCGTGTATGTGGAACTGGAGGCGACGCCTTACATCGTGCGCACCGATCCATCGGCCGGCTGGCTGCTGCACACGGGCGCACCGCTGGGTCCGCTGGAAGCGGCATGGCTGACCGACGCCGGCGCACTGGTGCTGCGCAGCGGCGCCGTGGTGGCGCAACTGGACGACCGCGACTTCGCGCAGGTACTGCCGCAGCTGCGCATGAACAAGGAAGCGGTGGAAGATGAAATTCTGCTGGCCTGGCTGGAAGGCCGCGCGGAAGGCGACCTGACGCTCGACGGCACGACCGTGCGGCGCATCGGCGCCGGCGAGCTGCCGGCGCACTTCGGCTACGTCAGCGTAGCGTCGGCCCCTGCTGCATAGGATCGGTGCTCTTGCGCAGGCGATCCAGCGGGCTGGTGTAGGGGTTGAGGCGGTTGTCGCTGTCGGTCTCGCTGCGTGACTTGAGCTCGGCCTTGAAGGCCGGGCGCGACTCCGCCAGATCCTTCTTGCCCTTGTCGCCCATCTCCTCGCGGCGACGGGCCTGCCATTCGCGCTCGCGGGCGTCGATCAGCGACTGGTCGTAGAACGAGGCATCGGGCGACTTGCGCGCCAGTCCCAGCTGATCGAGCGCCGACAGCGTGCCGCCCTGCAAGGCATACGACTCCGCCAGCGCGATATGCTGCAAGGCCAGCTTGCCCTGCTTGGCGTAGACGCGCGCCAGAATGTCGTAGCACTCAATGTCTTCACGGTACAACTGCACCTGTTCGCGCAAATAAACGGCGGCCTCTTCCAGTTTCTCGGCCGCCAGCAATGCCTCGCCATACTGGTGGGCAATGCCGCGCGACAGCGGGAAGGTCTGGCGCGCGGAGTCCGCCTCTTGCACGGCCTTGGCCAGCACCGCCTTGTTGTCCGTCTGCGCCAGCTTGAGCTCGATCGAGGTGGCGGCGAAGATCGCCTCGGCCTTGCTGCGCGGCGACGCGCCGAACACCCCGGCCGGCGGCGGGCGGTTGACGGTTTCGCGCGCCTTCTCCAGCCAGCTTTGGGCCGCCACCGCCTCGCCCTGCTTCATGTTCAGGAAAGCCAGGCCGTACTGGCCGGAGGCCTTCTGCTGCCAGCTATCCTGCAGAATCTGGCCCTGGAAGAACAGCTTGGTCTCGTTGTAGCCGCTCGACGTCTGATCCTGCAGCACGCGGGCGCGCGAGCGTACCAGATAAAAATCCAGGCTGTCGGAACGCTGCTTGTACGGCTGCTCGCGGATGCGCGCCTGGATGTCGGCGATACGCTCGGCCGGCAGCGGGTGTGTCAACAGCCAGGCCGGAACCAGGTCGCTGTAATTGCGCGTGGAAGCCTGCATTTGCTGGAAGAAGGCCACCATGCCCGAGGTATCGAAACCGGCCTCGCCCATGATCTGGAAACCGATGCGGTCGGCCTCGCGCTCGGCGTCGCGGCCGAAGTTCAGCTGTCGCTGGATCGCCAGGCCCTGGCCGCCGAGGAACACGCCGATGGCGGCGTCGCCACCCTGGCGCGACGCCAGCGCGGCCAGGATCATGGCCGCCAGCGGAATCAGCGCATCCTGCTTTTGCTGGCCGATGGAACGGGCGATGTGACGCTGCACCACGTGGCCGATTTCGTGGCCCAGCACCGAGGCCAGCTCGGACTCGGTCTGCGCCTGCAGCAGCAGCCCGGAGTGGACCGCGATAAAGCCGCCCGGCAGCGCGAACGCATTCAGTTGCGGATCGCGCACCACGAAGAAGAAGTAATTGTAATTGGCGTCGCCGCGCGCGCCCGGACGGGCTTCGACCAGCGCGTTGCCGAAGGTATTCATGTACTCGAGGATGGGGCCATCGTCGAGATAATCGCGGTCGCGGCGGATGTCGCGCATGATTTCCTCGCCGATCTTGCGCTCCATCAGCGGGGACAAATCCTGGTTCTCGGTACCGCCCAACGCCGGCAGATTGGGGATCTTGGCAGGCGCGAGCACGTTCTGCGCCATCGCCATCGGCATGGCGAGCAGCAGGGCGGTGGCGACGGCGCGCATGCGGCCGGAGTAGGAGGAGCGATTTGCTTTCACGGTGATATGATACCCGCAACTCGGGCGCTACAGCATAGCGCCACATTATGAATCATTTTCCGCCATTGCCATATTGCCATGACCACCGACCACCTGACCCATTTCGACGCCACCGGCCTAGCCCACATGGTGGATGTCGGCGCCAAAGCGGAAACCCACCGCATCGCGCTTGCCAGCGGCTCGATCCGCATGAAGCCGGAAACCCTGGCCATCATCATGGGCGGCACGGCCAAGAAAGGCGACGTGCTGGGCATCGCCCGCATCGCCGCCATCATGGCCTCCAAGCGCACCAGCGACCTGGTGCCGCTGTGCCATCCGCTGGCGCTGACGCGGGTGGCGGTGGACTTCGAAACCGACGTCGAGAATGCCAGCATCCACTGCAAGGCGCAGGTGGAAACCTACGGCAAGACCGGCGTGGAAATGGAAGCCCTCACCGCCGTCCAGGTCGGCCTGCTGACCGTGTACGACATGTGCAAAGCCGTGGACCGGGGCATGGTCATGACCAATATCCGCGTCACCGAAAAACACGGCGGCAAGAGCGGCGACTGGAGCGAAACGAGCTAAGTTCCATCGATCCGGCAATTCAGCAATTCGGGGTCAGCTCTGTCATTCGGACAGCCAACCCGATTGTTTGATCGATCTCAATACGTTAATTCAGGCATTTTCGCGTATTGATAAAGATCAAAGATCGCCTTTCGCTGTCCAAATGACAGAGCTGACCCCGATCCGGGGGCGCTGATGGCGATAGCAAAAAATGACCAATCCGCAATCTGTTGTATTGCCTGATTGTTACCCAAACTTGGCGGGTATATAATTAATGTCGCAGGAACAATTTTTTTGACGGTCTTGTTTTCCGGGGCCACCTTGCGCACATCGAGAAAGAGTTGAATGAGTAGCAACCCTCCGCCAAGCGAAGCCAAGACTCAGGAGTACGAGTTCGAGCAGATGAATCTGCAAGTAGGCGGCAGAATTCAGTTCATCACGCACCGGACCATGAAGCCGATCCAGCACTTCTCGACCCTGATCGGCTGGGTCAAGGATGAGTACATGATCGTCAAGGTGCCGTTTGAGAACAACGCGCCGATCGCCCTCAATGAAGGCGATAAGCTGACGATCCGTGTGTTCTCCGGTGTGAACGTGTGCTCGTTCTCCTGCATGGTGCAGCGCGTGTTCCCGCGTCCCTTGTTCTATGCCCACCTGAGTTTCCCGGTTTCCATCCAGGGCACCAGCCTGCGCACGGCGATGCGCGTCAAGGTCGATATCCCGGCGCAGGTGACTTCGGCCTCCGGCACCAGCACCTCGGTGTTCCTGGTCAACCTGAGCGTGTCCGGCGCCCTGATCGAGTCGCCCAAGCAGTTGACCGCCGGCGATGACCAGGTGGGCCTGTCCTTCTACCTGATCGCCCAGCCCGGCAACCGCCAGGTGCGCGTCAATCCGAACGCCACCATCCGCAACATCAACGTGGTCACGCCGGCCACCGGCGACAAGCCGCAGGTGTTCACCTACGGCGTGCAGTTCGTCGATCTCGATCCGGTCCACTACACGATGCTGCAAAACCTGACCTACGAAGCCCTGATCGCCGACCGCCAGAAGATCGTTTAAGTTCAGGCCTTGATGATGCAAAAAAGCCCGGCGGGGTGACCCGCCGGGCTTTTTTTCATACAGACTTATGCGGTCGCTACATCAAGGCACGCTGTTCTTGGTGATGGCGGCAGCGGCGGCCGTGTTGGTGACCGTGGTGGCGATGGTCCAGGTGATGGACGATGCGCCGGCTGCCACTTTCGGGGTGTAGGTGATGGTCTTGCCGTCCATGCCGGAGCCGACGCCGGTGGCCAGGGTGGCGGTGATCACGCCGCCTGCTGCGACGGCAGCGCTGGCAACTTCCTTGGTGGCGGTAAAGGCGTTGGCCGCTGGGATGCCGCCGGCGCCGTTGGCGCAAGCCGTGGCGTCGCCGCCAGCTTCCTGGGCGCACAGCGCCACGGCGGTTTTCAGCGAGTCAACCGCCGACATCGCGTTGGCCGCTTTGGCCTTGGCGGTGTAGTCGCTGTACGCAGGAATCGCCACAGCGGCCAGGATACCGATAATCGCTACGACGATCATCAGTTCGATCAGGGTGAAACCAGCCTGTGCCTGTTTCTTCATCATTTTCATGGATTTCATTTTGCGACTCCTTGGGTTAAACACGTTGTTGGGTGGTACACCTACCATAGTGCAATTGGTGTGCCAGCCCGTTTTCGCCCAAATTTTCAGCAAAACCTGCGAGAAACTGCCGATTTTTGTCAGTCGGGACCGCCACTATTTGTCATCCCTGTCGCAACTGACAATTATTGTCAGGCAATACGGAACGCCATCTGGGTGCCGCCGAGGTCGATCACATCGCCATGGCTGAGACGCTCGGCCGCCTGCGGGTCCAGCGCCGTGCCGTTGAGCAGCGGCGCAAGTTCGCCTTCGGTATGGGTGATGGTGTAGAACTCCGGGTGGCGGTGGATGACCACCACCTGCACGCCGGCCCGGCCCAGCGTCGTCTGCGGCTTGGTCAGGGCGACGTGCTTGCCGGCGTTGTTGCCGTTCAGGATGGAGATCTCGGCCAGCACCGGCTGCGCGGCGGCCAGCGGACGGATGCCGTCGGCCACGAACTCCAGCTGGAACTTGGCCATTTTGATCACATCCTGATGCTGCAGGAAGTGTTTGCCGATGCGGTGGCTGTTCACGAAGGTACCGTTGGTGCTGTGCAGGTCTTCCAGGAAGGAGTCGTCGAGGATGGTGACGATGGCCGCATGTTCGCCGCTGACGGCCGGGTGCGCTAGCACGATGTCATTGCGCGGGTGGCGGCCGAGCGTCATGCGCTCTTTGCTCAGTTGTATTTGCTGCTCTAGCTGTCCATTGCGCGAGATGATGAGCTTGGCCAATCGGCGGTCTCCAAAAGATAAAGGGGAGCACGAGGCTCCCCTTTATTATTCCACATTCCAGCAGCTGTTAAATTACAGCATGGCTTTCAGCAGACGCGCCATTTCCGACGGGTTCTTGGTGGCTTTGATGCCGCACTCTTCCATGATGTCCAGCTTGGCTTGTGCGGTGTCCGCGCCGCCCGAGATCAGCGCGCCGGCGTGGCCCATGCGCTTGCCTGGAGGAGCGGTAACGCCGGCGATGAAGCCCACCACCGGTTTCTTCATATTGTCTTTGACCCAACGTGCGGCATTGGCTTCGTCCGGACCGCCGATTTCGCCGATCATGATGACCGCATCGGTCTCAGGATCTTCGTTGAACATGCGCATCACGTCGATGTGCTTCAGACCGTTGATCGGGTCGCCGCCGATACCAACTGCCGACGATTGGCCCAGGCCCAGTGCGGTCAGCTGACCGACTGCTTCGTAGGTCAGGGTGCCCGAACGCGACACCACGCCGATACGGCCCTTGCGATGGATGTGACCTGGCATGATGCCGATCTTGATTTCGTCAGGGGTGATCAGGCCTGGGCAGTTAGGCCCCAGCAGCAGGGTTTTCGAGCCGGCTTTGGCCATGCGGTCCTTCAGGGCCATCATGTCGCGGACTGGAATGCCTTCGGTGATGCAAATCGCCAGTTCCAGTTCGGCTTCAACAGCTTCCCAGATCGCGGCGGCGGCGCCGGCTGGCGGCACGTAGATCACCGACACGGTGGCGCCGGTGTTCGATGCAGCTTCTTTCACCGAACCGAAAATTGGAATGCCTTCGAAATCTTCGCCGGCTTTCTTCGGGTTCACGCCAGCGACGAAGGCATTTTTGCCGTTCGCGTATTCGCGGCACATGCGGGTGTGGAACTGACCGGTTTTGCCGGTGATACCCTGGGTGATGACTTTGGTGTCTTTGTTGATCAGAATAGACATATCGGTTCCTTAATTATTTACCAGCAGCGGCGGCGACAACGCTCTTCGCTGCATCTTCCATCGTGTCGGCGGCGATGATCGGCAGGCCGGAGTCAGCCAGCATCTTCTTGCCCAGATCTTCGTTGGTGCCCTTCATGCGCACGACCAGCGGTACTTGCAGCGAAACGGCTTTCGATGCCGTGATCACGCCTTCGGCGATCACGTCGCAACGCATGATGCCGCCGAAGATGTTGACCAGGATGGCTTTCAGGCCTGGGTTTTTCAACATGATCTTGAAGGCTTCGGTCACTTTCTCAGCCGTGGCGCCACCGCCGACGTCCAGGAAGTTGGCAGGCTCGCCGCCGAACAGCTTGATGGTGTCCATGGTGGCCATGGCCAGGCCGGCGCCGTTCACCAGGCAGCCGATGTTGCCGTCCAGCGAGATGTAAGCCAGGTCGAATTTCGATGCTTCAACTTCAGCTGGATCTTCTTCGTCGATGTCGCGGTAAGCGACGATTTCTGGTTGACGGTACAGTGCGTTGGCGTCGAAGTTGAACTTGGCGTCCAGCGCGATGATCTTGCCCGAACCGGTCACGATCAGTGGGTTGATTTCGGCCAGCGACGAGTCGGTTTCCCAGTAGGCTTTGTACAGGCCTTGCAGGTTGGTGACGGCGTCGGCGATCGAGCCTTCCGGTACGCCGATTTTGGCGGCGATGTCAGCGGCTTCCGCATCGGTCAGACCGACCACTGGATCGATAGCGATCGAGTGGATTTTTTCTGGGTGGGACTCAGCAACTTCTTCGATGTCCATGCCGCCTTCCGACGAAGCCATCAGCACAACGCGCTGGCTTACACGGTCGGTCACCAGCGAAACGTACAGTTCCTGCTTGATGTCCGCGCCTTCTTCGATCAGCAGGCGACGTACTTTTTGGCCTTCAGGGCCGGTCTGATGGGTGATCAGCTGCATGCCCAGGATCTGGTCTGCGTATTCTTTGACTTGTTCGAGCGACTTGGCAACTTTCACGCCGCCGCCTTTGCCACGGCCACCGGCGTGGATTTGCGCTTTTACAACCCAGACTGGGCCGCCCAAGGTTTCAGCAGCTTTCACTGCTTCTTCAACGGACAGGCACGGAATGCCGCGCGGTACCGTCACTCCGTATTTTCGGAGGATTTCTTTGCCCTGATACTCATGGATTTTCATGCTGGCTTCCCTTCTGATGCTGATGTGTATAAATCGGTTGAATGATTAAGCAGATAATATTGCTACGCGCTACCCGGTGCTGCTTTGTCCACCCAGCGCGGGTAAAACTTGGCCGCTGCGCCGCGTATGCGGCACAGGACTTGAAATTGGGGTCGAAATGGTGTTTGATGCAGAGGGGTGCCGCCAATATCCCGCGAGCCATCCTTGCTTGGGACGGCAATAGCGCGCGTGGGCCGTAGCGCACGTCGGATGACTGGAGTTAACAGAGACATAAGATCGATACCGCTCTCGCGGCATGTAATTAGTTAGCAGCCTGGCGCGTTTCTCTTATTAAAAACGCACGTTGCCGCAGCTTCTACGGACAACCACCGCACCCGCGGTGCTGCAAAAACCTGCAAAGTGTAGCACACCCAAGACCGTCTTGGCATGTGCCCAATGCCAACTCATCGCATATCTTTATGCGCGCCATGGCTAGCGCAGGGCGTCGTATGGCGTGGTCGTTTGCAGGTTGACCATCACCTCGCGCGCCTGCTCTTCATAGGAGGACGACAGCAAACTGCGGCGCCCATCGCGGCCGTTCCACTGCACGCCGCCGGCCTCCAATAGCGATGCAAAAATATCGACGTGGCTGATTTTCTTTAGGTGGTTGGCGCGCAACGCTGGCACGGCGGCGGGATGGGCGGCGCGGTAGGCCGCGTTCATCCACGCCAGCAGAGGCACGTGAATGTCGTGGCGGGTCGGGCCGGTTTGCGCGTGCATGAACAGGCCGCGTTCGTCGTCGAACAGGTTTTCGCCGTGGTCGGAGGTGAACAGCAGTATGGCCGGGCGGCGCTCGGTGCGCAGTACCGCGATCACGCGGGCCAGGAAGCGGTCGGTCTCGACCACCGTGTTGTCGTAGGAATTAATGGCGGCCTGCTTGTGCTGCGCCAGCGGCTGCTCGATGCCGAGGTCGCGCAGCGTTGGGGTGTAGATGCGCGAGGCGGCGCTGTAACGCTCCTCATAGGGAATGTGGCTGCCGATCATATGCAGCACCACGAACTGGCGCGGGCCGGCCTGGCGCACGAAGGAGGTGAACAGCGGCAGCAGGTTGTCGTCGGTGCGCAGGTGGGTGTCCTGTGCGCTGGTCGCGTGCTCGACCACGTCGAGGCTGCGGCTGTACGGTATCGGTTCCTGGTTGGAGAGCCAGGCGGTACGGAAGCCGGCTTCGGCGAAGGTGTGCGGCAGGCTGGCGCGACTGGCACCGGCACCGGTCCGCCAGGCGACGATGCCGGGCACGGCTTGATGGGTCCAGTTGGCGGTGGCGGCCACGTCGGGAAAGGACAGCAGCTCATCGCCGAGCGCCGCCAGCTGTGGCGTGGTGTTGCGCGCGTAGCCGTTAAGGCCGAGGTGATCGGCGCGCAGGCTTTCGCCGATCACCAGCACCACCAGCACAGCCTTGTCGGCGCCGGCATCGGCAGAGCGGCCATGCACGCTGGCGAACTCGCTGCCGCCCTGCTCCTGCTGCGCCAGGCGCAGCAGCGACATCGCCAGGCCGCTAGGGAAAGCGAGATTGAGGGTCGATTGTTCCAGCAGCGGCGGCCAGCGCCATTGCTGCGCCAGCGTTTGCCGGCCCACCAGCGCCAGCATCACATACAGCAGCAGCGCCGCCAACAGACGCTTACGCGCCGGCCCGGTCAAGGTCCAGTCGCGCGGAATGGAGCGCGCCAGCAGCACATATATAAGCAAGGCGAGCGGAACAAGTGCAAGGCGCCAGCCGAACGCGGACAGCACTTGCCAGCTGAGCACGGGGCTGGTGTGCAAGGCCGAAGCCAGCAAGGCGTCGCCCGGCACGCTGCCGTAGAGCAGCGTCAGATAAACATAGGGCAGCACCAGCAGGGCCAGCGGAGAACACAGCAGGAAGTGGCGGCGCAGATTCGGTATCGCCACCAGGGGCGCGGCCATTAGCGCCAGAGATAGCAGTGTCAAGGATAGCAGCGCCGGGGCAAAGCCTACGCCGCGCAAATGATCGGTGTTGAATACCGCGAGAGTGGGCAGCCACAGCCAGGCTGCCAGCGCCAGCGCCTTGAACAGATCGCGCGGGCGGCTAGTCGTCAAAGTCGGCGCCCTTGAGCGCCCTGAGTACGGCGCGCTGGGAGAAGCCACGTTGCAACAGGAAGCGCATTTGCTTGTTGCGTTCCTGCGGATCGGTGGCGACGGTGCCGAACTTGCGCTGCCAGACTTCGTTGGCACGCTCGATTTCGGTGTCGGCCAGGCCGGACTTGAGTTCCTGCAGCGCCTCGCCCTGCACGCCGTGACTTTGCAGCTCGGCTACGATGCGGCTGTTGCCGTAGCGGGCGGCACGCCGGTGGATCAGCGATTCGGAAAAGCGTTCCTGCGACAGCCAGTTGTTCTTTTCCAGGAAGTCGAGCAGGGCGTCGATGTCGTCGCCCTCCTGCGCATACTTGGACAGCTTGCGGCCAAGCTCCAGCCTGCTGTGCTCGCGCATGGACAGAAAGCGCAAGGCCCGCGCTTTCAGGCTAAGTTGCGGCGCAGCCATGGAGCTCGTTAGGCGGCGTCGGCCTTGTCGGCCTTGTCGGCCTTATCAGCCTTGTCGACCGACTTCAGCTTGACGACCGTGCTGTTGGCCAGCGGCGGCAGCGTGCGCACGCCCAGCGATTCGCGCACCTTGTTTTCGATTTCCCACGCCAGTTCCGGGCGTTCCTGCAAGAAGAGGCGGGCGTTGTCCTTGCCTTGGCCGACGCGTTCGCCGTTGTAGCTATACCACGAGCCCGATTTCTCGACGATCTTCGCTTCCACACCCAGATCCAGGATCTCGCCTTCGCGCGAGGTGCCGGCGCCATACAGGATGTCGAAGTGCGCTTCCTTGAACGGTGGTGCAATCTTGTTCTTGACGACCTTGACCTTGGTTTCGTTGCCGATCACCTCGTCGCCCGATTTGATCGAGCCGGTGCGGCGGATATCCAGGCGCACGGAGGCGTAGAACTTCAGCGCGTTGCCGCCGGTGGTGGTTTCCGGCGAACCGAACATCACACCGATCTTCATGCGGATCTGGTTGATGAAGATCACCAGGGTATTGGTGCGGTTGATCGAGCCGGTCAGCTTGCGCAGCGCTTGCGACATCAGGCGCGCTTGCAGGCCCGGCAGGGAATCGCCCATGTCGCCTTCGATCTCGGCACGCGGGGTCAGTGCGGCGACCGAGTCGATCACCACCATGTCGACGGAACCGGAACGCACCAGCGCGTCGCAGATTTCCAGCGCTTGTTCGCCGGTGTCCGGCTGCGAGATCAGCAGTTCGTGCAGGTTGACACCCAGTTTCTGCGCATAGCCGACGTCCAGCGCGTGCTCGGCGTCGATAAAGGCGCAGGTGCCGCCCAGTTTCTGCATTTCCGCGATGGTTTGCAGGGTCAGCGTGGTTTTGCCCGACGATTCAGGACCGTAGATTTCCACCACGCGGCCGCGCGGCAGGCCGCCGACGCCCAGCGCCACGTCCAAACCCAGCGAGCCGGTCGACACGACCTGCACTTCTTCGATAGGAGCACTGGCGTCCATGCGCATGACGGAGCCTTTACCGAATTGCTTCTCGATCTGGGCCAGCGCCGCTGCCAGCGCCTTGGCTTTTTCAGATGCAGGTACTACGCCTTTTTTATCGTCCATAATGTGCTTTCAGCCAGTGGGTTGTTCAGTACAGGTAGCACTGTATAAAAAAACAGTGCTTAATGCAAGCGGGATTTGGTATTTCTTTGAATTCTTTGCGAAAACACAAAAAGTCGCCAGAATAGCGGCTTGTGCAGCCGGAGACGTTTTATATGCGTATTTTACTTGCCGAAGACGATGGCGTGCTGGCCGACGGCCTGACCCGCTCATTGCGACAATCCGGCTATGCCATCGATTGCGTCAGCAACGGCCAGGAGGCCGACACCGCCCTCTCGACCCAGGAATTCGACCTGCTGATCCTGGACCTGGGCCTGCCCAGGCTGTCCGGGCTGGAAGTGCTGCGCCGCCTGCGTTCGCGCGGCTCGCTGCTGCCGGTGCTGATTCTGACCGCCGCCGATTCCATCGAACAACGGGTCAACGGCCTCGACCTGGGCGCCGACGATTACATGGCCAAGCCTTTCGCCCTGTCCGAGCTGGAGGCGCGGGTGCGCGCCCTGGTGCGGCGCGGCGCCGGCGGCGGCGCCACCGTCATCAAGCACGGCCCGCTGAGCTACGACCAGGTCGGCCGCAGCGCCTACATCAACGAACAAATGCTGGACCTGTCGGCCCGCGAGCTGGGTCTGCTGGAAATCCTGCTGGCCCGCAGCGGCCGCCTGGTCTCGAAGGAACAACTGGTCGACCACCTGTGCGAATGGGGCGAGGAAGTCAGCAACAACGCCATCGAAGTCTATGTGCACCGCCTGCGCAAGAAGATCGAAGTGGGCGGCGTGCGCATCGTCACCGTGCGCGGGCTCGGCTACTGCCTGGAGAAATTCAACGAAGCGGCGCGCGCCAGCACCGAGGCCGGGGATGCCAGCAAGTGACGCCACCGGACGCCACCGAACTCGAATATCAACCGCCGCCGCCCGAGGCCGACGAGGATATCCAGCACTCGCTGTTCGGTGAAATCCTCGACTGGATGCTGGCCCCGCTGCTGCTGCTGTGGCCGATGAGCATCGCCATCACCTACCTGGTCGCCAAGTCGATCGCCAACCAGCCCTTCGACCACGCGCTGGAGGACAGCGTCACCGTGCTGGCCCAGCAGGTGCGCGCGGTCGACGGCAAGATCATCAAGAGCCTGTCCGGCTCGGCGCGCGACATCCTGCGCGCCGACGATATCGACAACGTCTACTTCCAGATCCAGGGCCCGCGCGGCGAGCACATCGACGGCGACCGCGACATGCCGCAGCCCATCCTCGACGACGAAGACAAGACCAGCTCCGGCGGCGTGCGCTTCCGCAACGACAGCATGCACGGCACCTCGGTGCGCATCGCCTTCGCCTACGTGCAGCTGGAACGCAGCGACGGCAGCACGCCGCAACTGGCGCTGGTGCAGGTGGCGGAAACGCTGGAAAAGCGCGCCCAGCTGGCCAACGCCATCATCAAGGGCGTGATCCTGCCGCAGTTCATCGTGCTGCCGATCGTGCTTGCTTTAGTTTGGTTTGCCCTGGCGCGCGGACTGTCGCCGCTGGCGCAGCTGCAAGAACGCATCCGCGCACGCAGCTCGGAAGACCTGAGCCCGATCGCCTCCAACCAGGTGCCGGAGGAAATCTCGCCGCTGGTGCGTTCGCTCAACGAAATGCTGTCGCGCCTGTCGCTGACCATCGACATGCAAAAGCGCTTCATCGCCGACGCCGCGCACCAGATGCGCACGCCGCTGGCCGGCATGCGCATGCAGTCCGAGCTGGCGCTGCGCCAGACCGACCGCGGCGAAATCCACCGCTCGCTGGAACAGCTGGCCAAGAGTTCGGAAGCGGCGACGCGCCTGGTCAACCAATTGCTGGCCCTGGCGCGCGCCGAGAACCAGCCGCAGACCGGCAGCGCCATGCAGCCGCTCGACCTGGCCGAGCTGGCCCGCACCGTGGTGCAGGACTGGGTGCAGGCCTCGTTCGCCCACCGCATCGACCTCGGTTTCGAAGCCCCGCAGGAATCGCTGCGGATCACCGGCAACCCGACCATGCTGCGCGAATTGCTGTCCAACCTGATCGACAACGCGCTGCGCTACACGCCAACCGGCGGCAGCGTCACCGTGCGCGTGCGCCAGGAACCCGAGTACGTTTGCCTGGAAGTCGAGGATACCGGCCCCGGCATCGCCCCGGCCGAGCGCGAGCGCGTGTTCGAGCGCTTCTACCGCATCCTCGGCAACAGCGCCGAGGGCAGCGGCCTGGGGCTGGCCATTGTGCGCGAGATCGCCCAACAGCACGGCGCCGTGGTCGACCTCTTCAACAATCCGCGCGCGGCCCCGCCCAAGCAACCGGGCGCGCTGTTCCGCCTCAGCTTCCCGCTGCCGGCGACGGCGGCGGAACCAGACCTGGAGCCGCCGCACTATGGATAAATCCGCGCGCATGCGACACTGGCGCCGGACGCGCCGCCTGAGCGCCCTGCTCCTGCTGCTGTGGCTGCTCACCACCTTTTGCGCCGCTTTCTTTGCGCGCGAGCTGGCCGGCCTCAGCGTGTTCGGCTGGCCGCTGTCGTTCTACCTGGCGGCGCAGGGCGCTTCGCTGGTCTACCTGGCCATCCTCGCCTTCTACGCCTGGCGCATGCGCAAGCTCGACAAGGACGCCGCGTGAAACCCGCCCGCACCTTCTTCCAGCGCCTGCGCTATTACTACAGCCTGTTCACCATCGGCTTTGCCGGCTTCCTGATCTCGCTGGCCGTGCTGGAGCAGGAAGGCATGCCGCGCGTCTGGATCGGCTACCTGTTCATGCTGGCCACCATCGTGCTGTACGCACTGATCGGCGTCATCAGCCGCACCTCCAACGTGCTCGAATACTATGTGGCCGGGCGGCGCGTGCCGGCCATGTTCAACGGCATGGCCACCGCCGCCGACTGGATCTCGGCCGCCAGTTTCATCAGCCTGGCGGGCGGGCTTTACCTGCACGGCTTCGACGGCCTGGCCTACATCATGGGCTGGACCGGCGGCTACTGCCTGGTGGCGCTGCTGATCGCGCCCTACCTGCGCAAGTTCGCCCAGTACACCATCCCCGACTTCCTGGCCGAACGCTACGGCGGCGCCGACCAGACCGGCCAGGCCGGCCAGGGCGCCCGCACCGTGCGCATCCTGGCCGTGGTCGCCACCATCTCGGTCTCCTTCACCTACGTGGTGGCGCAGATCTACGCGGTCGGTCTGATCGCCTCGCGCTTCACCGGCGTCGATTTCTCGGTCGGCATCTTCCTCGGCCTGGCCAGCATTCTGGTGTGCTCCTTCCTGGGCGGCATGCGCGCCATCACCTGGACCCAGGTGGCGCAATACATCATCATCCTGGTGGCCTTCCTGATCCCGGCCATGTGGCTGTCGGCCAAGCACAGCGGCAACCCGATCCCGCAGGTGGCCTACGGCAAGCTGCTGCCGCAGCTGAGCGCGCGCGAGCACGTGTTGCAGGAAGATCCCAAGGAAGCCGAAGTGCGCGCCATCTTCCGCCAGCGCGCCGCCAATGACGCAGCGCGCCTGAAGACCCTGCCCGCATCCTGGGAAGCCGGCCGCATCGACCTGCAGCGCAAGCTCGACAGCGTAAAGGCGCGCAACGCCTCGCTGCTGGAAATCCGCAGCGCCGAACGCGAGCTGGTGGCCTATCCGAAAAATGCCGACGAGGCCGAGCGCCTGTGGCGCGAGGCGCGCGAGCAGAACCTGCAGCGCGCCGAGCCGATCACGCCGCACGCCACGCCCTACCCGGGCGATCCGGCCACCTCCGACATCAAGCGCAACAACTTCCTGGCGCTGGTGTTCTGCCTGATGCTGGGCACGGCCGCGTTGCCGCACATCCTGATGCGTTCCTACACCACGCCGTCGGTGCACGATACCCGCGTCTCGGTGCTGTGGACGCTGTTCTTCATCCTGCTGATCTACCTGACCATTCCGGCGCTGGCGGTGCTGGTCAAGTACGACATCTACAACTCGCTGGTCGGCATCGACTACGCGCATTTGCCCAACTGGGTTTCGTACTGGGCCAACATCGACAAGCTCAATCCGTTGTTCAGCATCAGCGACATCAACCGCGACGGCGTGGTGCAACTGGCCGAGATCGCCATCGACGCCGACGTGCTGGTGCTGGCCACGCCGGAAATCGCCGGCCTGCCCTATGTGATCTCCGGCCTGGTGGCGGCCGGCGGCCTGGCCGCCGCGTTGTCGACCGCCGACGGCCTGCTGCTGGCGATCTCCAACGCGCTGTCGCACGACGTCTACTACAAGCTGGTCGACCGCGGCGCCTCGACCCAAAAGCGCGTCACCATCTCCAAGCTGCTATTGCTGGCGGTGGCCTTCATCGCCGCCTACGCCGCCTCGACCAAGCCGGGCGACATCCTGTCGCTGGTGGGCGCGGCCTTTTCGCTGGCCGGCTCGACCTTGTTCCCGGCGCTGGTGCTGGGCGTGTTCTGGAAGCGCGCCAACCACCAGGGCGCCATCGCCGGCATGACGGTCGGCTTCCTGGTTTGCATCTACTACATGCTGCACACCAACCCGGTACTGGGCGGCAGCGCCGACCACCAATGGTTCCACATCGCGCCGATCTCGGCCGGCATCTTCGGCGTGCCGGCCGGCCTGCTGACCATCATCGCGGTCAGCCTGATGACGCGCGCGCCGGGGCCGCAGACGGCGGCGCTGGTAGACTACATCCGCGCACCAGAACAATAACAATCAACCCGGGGGAAATATACCAATATGCGTTTTCCAGCTTTCTTGCTGTTCGCCGCCTTGCTGCATTTGCCGCAGGCCGCGTCGGCCGCCGACGCCGCGCGCCCGGCGATTGCCGACTTTTTTGAAAATCCGGAATTCAACGGCGCCAAACTGTCGCCCAGCGGCGACTACCTGGCCGTGCGCGTCGGCGCCAAAGGCCAGCGCGACCGCCTGGCCGTGCTCACCCTGAGCGACCAGTCGGCGAAAATCGTGGGCAGCTTCCGCGATGCCGACGTCAGCTACTTCGAATGGGTCAACGACCAGCGCCTCGCCTTCACCACCACCGACAGCACTCTGGCTCAGGGCAACCAGCGCTTCGGGGCCGGCATCTTTGCGGTCGACCGCGACGGCGGCCGCGTCACCATGCTGGCCAGCCGCACGCCGGGGCTGGCCGTGTACCGTGGCCAGCCGCTCCTGCCGTCGAATACGGTCCTGCTGGGGCAGCCCACCGCGCAGGACAGCGACAATGTGTTTGTCACACGTCCTATCTTCGACCACCGGCGCGCCTTCGACCACATGGAGCTCGGCCTGCTGAACACCGTCACCGGCCAATACGCCATCGTCGGCCATCCGCCCGCCGTGCGTAAATGGCTGCTCGATGAAAAGGGCATGCCGCGTGTCGCCACCACCATCGCCGGCGACGTGCGCACCGTGCTGTATCAGGCGCCCGGCAGCAAGACCTGGCAGGCGCTCTCGCAATTCAACAACACGACCGGCAAGGGCAGCAATACCTTCTTGCCGCTGGCCTTCGGCCCGGATGGAACGCTGTATGCAAGCGCCAATGCCGGCCGCGACACCTCGGCCGTGTACAGCGTCGACCGCGCCACCGGCAAGCTGTCCGACCAAGCGGTAGTGCAGTTGCAGGGCTATGACTTTTCCGGCGAACTCATCATGGGCAAAGGCAAGCTGCTCGGCGTCCGCCACTGGAGCGAATCGCGCGACACCGTCTGGTTCGACCAGGACATGCAAGCCTTGCAGGCCCAGCTCGACCAGATGCTGCCACGGACCATCAATCTGATCACCTTGCCCGCCAACCGCGACTCGGCGTGGGTGCTGGTGGAAGCGTATTCCGACCTGCTGCCGCTGCGCACCATCCTCTACCACCGCATCACCAAGCAGCTGACCACCATCGGCACCAGCCATCCGAAGATCAAGCAGTCGCAGATGGCGCATAAGAAAATGGTGCGCTACACGGCACGCGACGGCCTGGAGATCCCGGCCTGGCTGACCGTGCCGCAAGGCGCGGGCAAGAACCTGCCGCTGGTGGTGCTGGTACATGGCGGTCCCTACTTGCGCGGTGGCGACTGGAGCTGGGACGCCGAATCGCAGTTCCTGGCCTCACGCGGCTACGCCGTGCTGCAACCCGAATTCCGCGGCAGCACCGGCTTCGGCCTGCGGCATTTCAACGCCGGCATCAAGCAATGGGGCTTGAAGATGCAGGACGATATCGCCGACGGCGCGCGCTGGGCGGTTGCGCAAGGCTATGCCGATTCCAAGCGCATCTGCATCGCCGGCGCCAGCTATGGCGGCTACGCCACGCTGATGGGGCTGATCAAGGATCCCGAGCTGTACAAGTGCGGGGTCGACTGGATGGGCATGACCGACATCAACCTGATGTACTCCCCCGGCTGGTTCACCGTCACGGACACCAGCGAGGAAAGCAGGCAGTACAACATGCCGGTGATGATCGGCGACCCGGAAAAAGATGCGGAGCAGCTGAAAGCCACCTCGCCGCTGGAGCACGCGGCACGTCTCAAACAGCCGCTGCTGATGGCCTATGGTGGCGAAGACAAGCGCGTGCCGCTCAAGCATGGCAGCAAATTTTACAGCGCGGTCAAGGAGACCAACCCCAACGTCGAGTGGGTCGAATACGAAGACGAGGGTCACGGCTGGAGCCTGCCGAAAAACCGCATCGACTTCTGGCAGCGGGTGGAGCAATTCCTCGACAAGCAGATCGGTCAACCGACACAATAAAATACATAGAAATACATATGCCATGTGGCGGATTTGATAACTTGGTGCTATTGTGCCCAGGTTACCAATTTCACAATTAGACTTATGCGCCTCCATCACTTCCTGCGTGCCGTCGCCTGGGCCGGCGCCCTGCTGTGCAGCTCCGCCATGGCGGCCGCAGCCGGCAAGCCGCCGCCGCCCATCGCCGACTTCTTCAACAACCCGGAATTCAGCGAGGCCGTGCTCTCGCCGAGCGGCAAATACCTGGCGGTGCGCCTCGGCAGCAAGACCAAGCGCGACATGCTGGGCGTGGTGGAACTGGCGACCAACGCGGTCAAGGTGGTGGGCAATTTCAGCGACGCCGACATCGGCCGCTACGCCTGGGTCAACGACCAGCGCCTGGTGTTCACCGCCACCGACAAGGACCTGGCGCAGGGCGACATCCGCTACGCGCCCGGCCTGTACGCCATCAACCGCGACGGCAGCGGCTTCCGCCAGCTGGCCATGCGCAACGGCAAAGCCTTCATCACCACCAGCAGCGCGCTCGGCACCCGCGACCTGCTGCCTTGGCACACCTATCTGCTCAACGATGAAGGCGCCCAGGACTCCGACTACATCTACGTGCAGGACCGCAACCTCAGCGGACCGGGCCAGCTCAACCACGTCAACCTGGTGCGGCTGAACACGGTCACCGGCCGCGTCGCCTCGGTGGTGGACCGTCCGGGCGACAGCCACAGCTGGCTGCTCGACTACCAGGGCGAGCCGCGTTTGACCATCACCGCCGACAAGGGCACCAGCAGCATCTACTACCGCGAGCCGGCCACCAAGGCCTGGCGCAAGCTGGGCGACTTTGACAGCTACACCGGCAAGGGCGCGCGCTTCCGCCCGCTGGCCTTCGGTCCGGACGGCACGCTGTACGTCACCTCCACCTACCAGGGCGACGTCACCGCCGTCTACACCTACGACCTGGCGGCCGGCAAGCTGTCGGACCAGCCGCTGGTCAAGCTCGCCGGCTACGACTTCCACGGCCAGCTCATCATGCGCAACAACAAGTTGGTCGGCGTCCACCACCTGACCGACGCCATGGGCACCACCTGGCTCGATCCGGCCATGCAGGCCATGCAGGAAAAAGTCGACGCCATGCTGCCCAACACCATCAACCTGCTGACTCTGCCGAAGCGGCCGGAATCGCCGTGGGTGGTGGTGACCGCCTACGCCGACATCTGGCCCAAACGCACCATGCTGTACAACAGCGAAACGCAAAAACTGACCCTGGTGGGCGCAACCTACCCGGCCATCAAGCCCAACGAGATGGCGCGCGAACAACTGGTGCACTACAAAGCGCGCGACGGCCTGACCATCCCGGCCTGGCTGACGCTGCCGCAAGGCGACGGCAAGAACCTGCCGATGGTGGTGCTGGTGCACGGCGGCCCGTATGTGCGCGGCGACAGCTGGGGCTGGAGTCCGGACGCGCAGTTCCTGGCTTCGCGCGGCTACGCCGTGCTGCAGCCCGAGTTTCGCGGCAGCACCGGCTTCGGCGTCAAGCACTTCGTCGCCGGCTGGAAGCAATGGGGCCTGAAGATGCAGGACGACATCGCCGACGGCACGCGCTGGGCCATTGCGCAAGGTTATGCCGACGCCAAGCGCATCTGCATCGCCGGCGCCAGCTACGGCGGCTACGCCACCCTGATGGGCCTGATCAACGATCCAGACTTGTACCAATGCGGCGTCAACTGGGTCGGTGTCACCGACATCAACCTGCTGTACGACGGCAGCTGGAACTTCAGCTCCGACATGCCGGAGAACTACAAGCAGTACGGCATGCCGCAGCTGATCGGCGACCAGGTCAAGGACGCCGATCAATTCAAGGCCACCTCGCCGCTGGTGCAGGCGGCCCGCGTCACGCAACCGCTGCTGCTGGCCTACGGCGGCGCCGACCTGCGCGTGCCGCTGCCGCACGGCACCAAGTTCTACAAGGCCGTCAAGCAAACCAATCCGAACGTCGAATGGATCGAGTACGAAGACGAAGGCCACGGCTGGCGGCTGCCGCAGAACCGCATCGACTTCTGGGGCCGCGTCGAAAAATTCCTCAATAAAAACATCGGCGCCGCGCAGTAATGCCATGAGGAAAAGCAATACTGGCGCGAAAGGGACATTTTATGCTGGCCACTTCGACCACCACAGCGGAGCGTCGCGATGAATACCTCTTCCTGGTTCAAGGCGGCCCTGCTGCTGGCGGCCTGCAGCTGGCCGCTGGCGCAGTCGCAGGCGGCCGACCCACCACCGGCGAGCGCCTTCTTTGAGAACAGCCGCTTCGCCGTGCCGCAGCTCTCCCCAAGCGGCCGCTACCTGGCCGCGCGGGTCTCGCGGCCGGGCGAACGCGACCGCCTGTCGGTGCTCAACCTGGACGACATGAGCGTCAAGGTGGTGGCCATGTTCGCCGATGCCGACGTCGCCTTTTTCGAATGGGTCAACGACAACCGCCTGGTGTTCAACGGCTTCGACCGCCGCCTCACCTACAGTGACGACCGCCACGCGCCCGGGCTGTTCGCCGTCAACCGCGACGGCAGCGGCTACAAGCAGCTGAGCAAGACCGACTACCGCCAGGGCGACAGCGCGGAAATCGGCAGCGTCATCAAGGACCGCCTGCTGGACTGGAACCACTTCCTGCTGGGCCAGCCCGGCAAGCAGGATAGCGACGAGGTCTACGTGACCCGGCCGCAATTCAATCCGGTCTACACCGAGGTCACCAACCATGCGCTGCTGCGGCTGAACACGGTCACCGGCCGCACCAGCGCCGTCGCCGGCCCCGGCCAGGCCAGCGAATGGCTGCTTGACCAGCAGGGCGAACCGCGCCTGGCCATCAACGACATCGGCAAGCAGCACGTGGTCTACCTGCGCGAGGGCGAGGGCTGGAACAAGCTGCTGGAAACCGAGGCCTATGGCACCAACACCTTCAGCCCGGTCGGCTTCGGCCCGGACGGCGCGCTGTACGTCTCGGCCCGCCGCGACAGCGACAAGAACGCCCTGTACCGCTACGACACGGCCAAGCGGCACACCGCCGCCGACGCGCTGGTGGAGATGGCCGACTACGATTTCCAGCCCGACTTCTCGCCCTCCGGCGACGATACCCTGATCGTGCGCGACAACAAGCTGGTCGGTGTGCGCTACAGCGCCGACGTCGAAGGCGTGGCCTGGCTGGACGCCAAAGGCAAGGCCCTGCAAGAAAAAATCGACCAGCTACTGCCCGGCCTGGTGAACGTGATCAGCCTGCCGCGCCGCCCGCAGGCGCCGTGGGTGCTGGTGGCCAGCTACTCGGACGTGCAGCCGCTGGTGTACGTGGTGTACAACACCGAGAGCGGCAAGTTGATCAAGGTCGGCGCCAGCCACGACGCCATCCGTCCCGAGCAGATGGGCCGCCAGGAGCTGGTGCGCTATGCAGCGCGCGACGGCCTGAGCATCCCGGCGCTGATCACCTGGCCGCGCGGCGCGGTGAAGAAAAACCTGCCGCTGGTAGTGCTGGTGCACGGCGGCCCGTATGTGCACGGCAGCGACTGGGGCTGGAATGCGGACGCCCAGTTCCTCGCCTCGCGCGGCTACATGGTGCTGGAGCCGGCCTATCGCGGCAGCACCGGCTACGGCTGGCAGCACTTCCACGCCGGCTGGAAGCAGTGGGGCCTGAAGATGCAGGATGACATCGCCGACGGCACGCGCTGGGCCATCGCCCAGGGCCATGCCGACGGCAAACGGGTCTGCATCGCCGGCGCCAGCTATGGCGGCTACGCCACCCTGATGGGACTGGTGAACGATCCCGCCTTGTACCAGTGCGGCGTCAACTGGGCCGGCGTCACCGACATCAAGCTGCTCTACAACGGCGCCTGGAGCGCGGTGTCGGACATGAGCGAGCGCTGGCTGACCTACGGTGCACCGCTGCTGGTGGGCGACCCGCAACGCGACGCTGCGCAACTGAGCGCCACCTCGCCGCTGACGCAGGCGGCCCGCATCAAGCAGCCGCTGCTGCTGGCCTACGGCGGCGACGACCGCCGCGTGCCGCTCTACCACGGCGAAAAATTCCTGGCCGCCGTCAAGGCGGGCAACCCGAACGTCGAGTGGATCATGTACGAAAAAGAAGGACACGGCTGGCGCCTGCCGCAGAATCGCATCGATTTCTGGAACCGCGTCGAAAAATTCCTGGACCAGCACATTGGAGCAGCACCTTGAAGTTTTCCCGTCAAGTACTGGCGGCGCTGTTGCTGGCGGCCGCGCAAGCGCACGCCGCAACACCGCCGCCCATCGCCGCCTTCTTCGACAACTCCGCCTTCAACGGCGCCATGCTCTCGCCCGACGGCCGTTACCTGGCCGCCTTCATCGGCGCCAACGAGCAGCGCGACGGCCTGGCCGTGGTCGAACTCGACACCCTGAAAGCCACCATGGTGGCGCAGTTCACCGACACCGACATCGGCAAGGCGCAATGGGTCAACAATGAGCGCCTGATGTTCAGCACCGCCGACAAGGCGCGCGGCCAGCGCGACCTGCGCTACGCCCCCGGCCTGTACGTGGTGAACCGCGACGGCAAGCAATACCGCCAGTTGGCGCTGCGCCGCAACGAGTTCCTGCGCAGCAGCGACGACCAGCGCGACCTGCTGCCGTGGCACACCTTCATGCTGGACGAGGTGGGCGCGCAGAACAGCGACTTCGTCTACGTCATCGACGCCGGCTTCAGCAAAGACTGGGGCACCACGGAAGACCTGCTGCGCCTGAACACGCGCAACGGCAAGGCCGATCCGGTCGATCACCCCGGCCGCGCGCGCAGCTGGCTGCTGGACCAGGACGGCGAACCGCGCCTGGTGCGCACGCTGGACAAGGATATCGCCAGCCTGTACTACCGCGAACCGGCGAGCGGCCAGTGGCGCACGCTGGACACCTTCAACGCCTACACCGGCAAAGGCGGCTTTGCGCCGCTGGCCTTCGGCCCGGACGGCGCGCTGTACGTGGTCAGCAACGCCGGCCGCGATACCAGCGCGCTGTACCGCTACGACCTGAAAAACAACAAGCTGCCGGCGCAGCATCTGATCGAGCTGGACGGCTTCGATTTCAAGGGTGAGCTAATCTTCAGCAAGCAGCGCCTGCTTGGCGTGCGCATCCATGCCGATGCGGACGGCACCGTCTGGTTCGACCCGGCCATGCAAGCGTTGCAGACGCAAATCGACCAGCGCCTGCCGGGCAACGTCAACCTGATCACGCCGCCCACCCGGCCGGAAACCGCGTGGGTGCTGGTGCAGTCGCACTCCGACAAGCAGCCGCAGCGCACCTTGGTGTACAACACCGAGAGCCAACGCCTGAGCGAAGTGGGCCGCACCGCGCCGCAGATCAAGACCAGCGACATGGGCCCGCGCGAGCTGGTCTACTACAAGGCGCGCGACGGCATGCAGATCCCCGCGTGGCTGACCCTGCCGCCCGGCGCACCGCAAAAGAACCGCCCGATGGTGGTGCTGGTACACGGCGGCCCGTGGGTACGCGGCGGCAGTTGGCGTTGGAATGCCGAGGCGGAGTTCCTGGCGTCACGCGGCTACGTGGTGCTGGAACCGGAATTCCGTGGCAGCACCGGCTACGGCTGGCGGCATTTCCAGGCCGGCTGGAAGCAATGGGGCCTGAAGATGCAGGACGATATCGCCGACGGCGCCCGCTGGGCCATCGCCGAAGGCCATGCCGACAACCAGCGCGTCTGCATCGCCGGCGCCAGCTACGGCGGCTACGCAACACTGATGGGGCTGATCAAGGATGCGGACCTGTACAAATGCGGCATCAACTGGGTCGGCGTCAGCGACATCAACCTGATGTACGACGGCGGCTGGTTCTACACCTCCGACCTCAGCAGCGATTGGAAGCAGTACGGCATGCCGCTGCTGATCGGCGACCCGGTCCAGGATGCCGATCAGCTGAAAGCCACCTCGCCGCTGCTGCAGGCGGCCCGCATCAAGCAGCCGCTGCTGTTGGCCTACGGCGGCGCCGACCAGCGCGTGCCGCTCAACCACGGCCTCAAGCTGCGCGACGCGGTCAAGCCCGGCAACCCGAACGTCGAGTGGATCGAGTACAGCGAAGAAGGTCACGGCTGGACACTGCCGAAGAACCGCATCGACTTCTGGGGCCGGGTCGAGCGTTTCCTCGACAAGAATATCGGCAAGCCCTGAAGATCGCGCTATAGTCTCGGTGCAGCAGCAAGCCTTTCAACCACCACGGAGGAGCGAGCATGTCGTCGGGAAAAATTCTGGTCGCACAGGGAGGCGGGCCCACCGCCGTCATCAACCAGTCGCTGGCGGGCGTGGTGCTGGAAGCGCGCCGCTTCCGCGAGGTCACCCGGGTCTACGGCGCCATGCACGGTGTGCGCGGCATCGTCAATGAAGACCTGGTCGACCTCACGCGCGAAACCAGCCACAACCTGGAACTGGTGGCGGCCACGCCCTCGTCCGCACTCGGCTCCACCCGCGACAAGCCGGACGAAGCTTACTGCAAGGAGATCTTCAAGGTGCTGCAGGCGCATCAGATCGAGCAGTTCTACTACATCGGCGGCAACGACTCGTCCGACACGGTGCGCATCGTCAGCGAGCAGGCGCAGGCCGCCCACTACGCGCTGCGCTGCCTGCACATCCCCAAAACCATCGACAATGATTTGGTCGGCAACGACCACACGCCGGGCTTCCCCTCGGCCGCGCGCTTCGTGGCCCAGGCCTTCGCCGGCGCCAACCTCGACAACGCGGCGCTGCCGGGCGTGTACGTGGGCGTGGTGATGGGCCGGCACGCCGGCTTCCTCACCGCCGCCGCGGCCTTGGGCAAGAAGTTCCAGGACGACGGCCCGCACCTGATCTACCTGCCCGAGCGCGTGTTCTCGCTGGAGCGCTTCCTGGCCGATGTGAAGGCCACCTATGAACGCTACGGCCGCTGCGTGATCGCGGTGTCCGAAGGCATCCACGACGCCTCGGGCGAGGCCATCGCCGCCCTGCTGGCCAAGGAAGTCGAGCGCGACGCGCACGGCAATGTGCAACTGTCCGGCACCGGCGCCCTGGCCGATTTGCTGTGCGACGAAATCAAGGCCAAGCTCGGCATCAAGCGCGTGCGCGGCGACACCTTCGGCTATCTGCAGCGCTCCTTCATCGGCTGCGTCTCGGACGTCGACCAGCGCGAGGCGCGCGAAGTCGGCGAAAAGGCGGTGCAGTTCGCCATGTGGGGCGGGCGCGACGGCTCGGTGGCGATCAAGCGCACCGGCTTCTACTCGGTCGACTACGAACTGATGGCCCTGAGCGACGTGGCCGGCAAGACGCGCGTGATGGAGGACGAGTTCATCAGCGCCAGCGGCACCGACGTCACCGACGCCTTCCGCATGTACCTGCGTCCCCTGCTCGGCTCCGGCATGCCCGACGCCTTCCGCCTGCGTCCGGCGCCGGTGGAAAAAATCCTCAAGCGCTGAACCTTTACCGGGCTTTACAGCGTCTTGATTGCAGCTAACGCCGCGCCGCCGGACAATGATGGTTCATTGTG
Organism: Duganella sp. BuS-21; assembly: GCA_041874725.1. Classification (GTDB taxonomy): domain Bacteria; phylum Pseudomonadota; class Gammaproteobacteria; order Burkholderiales; family Burkholderiaceae_D; genus Rugamonas. Next base: position 6,151,566 of record CP097466.1, read on the forward strand.
ATCAGGAGTTTTCATGAAAGTTATCAAGCACTGGATGGTATGCGCGGCGCTGGCCGGCGGCATGCTGAGCGCGTCGGCACAGAACAGTCCACCACCAGACGGGCGACCGCCCGGTCCACCGCCGGAAGCCGTCGCCGCCTGCAAAGGCAAGGCAGAAGGCGCCAAGGTCGAGTTCAAGGGCCGCAATAACGAAACCGTCAAAGCCACCTGCAAGAAAATGGGCGACGCCCTGGCCGCCTGGCCTGAAGGCGGCCGACCTCCGCCGCCGCCACGCAACTAAACATCGTGCTGGATGATTTTCTGGCAGTAGCTCAGGAAGTCATCCAGGTGTTTTTCAATGATGGCGATGGTAATCGGCAGTTGCAATGCCTGATAGTTGTGCACCGCGACGTTGCGAAAGCCTACCATGCGTTTGAGCGAGTCCGCCAACGCTGCGTCTATCCAGGAGGTCTGGGCCAGCAGGTCAAATACGTCGCGTGCGCTCTGCGGCAAGCCGGGGCGCTCCCGGCGAATCAAATAATGACCGATATCCAGTGCCGCCTCGCATGCCCGCTGGATATTCAGAATCGCAGCATCCTGGCGGGTCAGGTCGTCGCCAAAGGTTGCGGGATCCTTGAAGTATTCCTCGCGGGCGCGCATCACGCAGCGCTCGATGGATGCGGCTTTGTTAATGATGACATCATCTGCCATATATCCGCCCTTCGCGCTCGATGTCTTCCAGCAGGCCGGCGCGTGCATAGTCCAGGTCCATTTTCTCGCGCAGGATCAGGCATTCGTAGAGCTGCGCCTGTGCATCTTTATGCCACAGGCGCGTGCCAGTGGTGATGACCTGGTGCTGCATCACGGTCGATGCCGCACGCAGGTCGAGCAGATCCACATCGCATCCGGTCAGCGCCGCCAGCGATTGCGCCAGATCCCAGGTGGCCAGCGGCGCCAGCTTCACGTCTACCAGCACGGCCAGATCAAGATCGCTCTCCGCGCGCGCAGCCTCACCTGCGCGGCTGCCGAACACATACACCGCCAGCAAACCCGGCAAGCGCTGCCTCAGCGTTGCAACCAACTCTTGCCTGTCCATGGCCTCCTCCAATAAAAAAAGCGGACGACGCCGGTGGCGTGGTCCGCTTTTTTCGGCGTGAAGCTACAGCTTACACGACGAGGGTCTGGTGCTCGTCACCCACGCGGGCGCGGATCTTGCCGATGGTGTAGACGGTTTCGCCGGCCGCTTCCAGCTGGGCCTTGGCCGCTGCGGCGTTGTCGGCCGACACGATCACGGTCATGCCGATGCCGCAGTTGAATACGCGGTGCATTTCCGCATCGGCCACGCCACCGTGCTGTTGCAGCCACTGGAACAGCGGCGGCATGGTCCAGGATGCCGCGTCCAGCTCGGCCACCAGGCCGGGCTGCAGCACGCGTGGGATGTTTTCCACCAGACCGCCGCCGGTGATGTGCACCATGCCTTTGACTTCCATCGATGCCATCAGCGCCAGCAGCGGCTTGACGTAGATGCGGGTCGGCTGCATCAGCACGTCGGCCAGCTTGCGGCCGTGGAAGTCGCCTTCCAGGTCCGGCTTCGAGACTTCAATGATCTTGCGCACCAGCGAGTAACCGTTCGAGTGCACGCCCGACGAGGCCAGGCCCAGCACCACGTCGCCCGCAGCGATCTTGGTGCCGTCGATGATCTTCGATTTTTCCACCGCGCCCACCGCGAAACCGGCCAGGTCGTACTCGCCGTCCGGATACATCGATGGCATTTCAGCGGTTTCGCCGCCGATCAGTGCGCAACCGGCCTGTTCGCAACCCTGGGCGATGCCCTTGATGACGTCGGTCGCGGTCGCCACGTTCAGCTTGCCGCAGGCGAAGTAGTCGAGGAAGAACAGCGGCTCGGCGCCCTGCACCAGGATGTCGTTGACGCTCATCGCCACCAGGTCGATGCCGACCGTGTCGTGACGGTTCAGCTCAAACGCCAGCTTCAGCTTGGTGCCCACGCCGTCGGTACCCGACACCAGCACCGGCTCCTGGTACTTTTTGCTGATCTCGAACATGGCGCCGAAACCGCCCAAGCCGCCCAGCACGCCTTCGCGCAGGGTGCGCTTGGCGTAAGGCTTGATCGCTTCGACTAAGGCGTCACCGGCGTCGATATCGACGCCGGCGTCACGGTAGGACAGGGAAACATTAGAAGTTTGGCTCATGGTGTATTTGGCAGCGGAGGCGGTAAAATAGAAGGCGGAGACCTATTTCGTGCAGTTTAGTCAACTAAATGGCACAAAAAGCGCAGAAACCAGCGCAACAACCCGGTCAATCCGCTATTTTATCAAAGTTGCCCCGTCCAACCGCCTTTTTAACCATCGAATTCATCCTCCATGCCATTTCCCCTCACGGTAGAGCAAAAGCAAACGGCATTCTGGTTGGCGGTATGGGCGGCATTTATCTTCCTGCTGATTACGCTCGGGCCTATCCTGACGCCCTTCCTGGCGGCGGCAATCTTCGCTTATGCGCTCAATCCCGGCGTCGACCGGCTCGACCGCATCCGCTTCGGCCGCCGTTTCGGCATGCCGCGCGCGGCCTCGGTCGCCCTGGTGGTCACGCTGTTCTTCGCCGCCCTGATCGCCATGGTGCTGATCGTGGTGCCGGTGCTGCAAAAGGAAATCCCGCTGCTGCAGGCGCAGATCCCGGCCTTCCTGGCCAAGGCCAACGACATGCTGGCGCCCAAGCTGCAGGAGATGGGCGTCAAGGTGCGGCTCGACAGCGCCGGCATCAAGCAACTGGCCTCCGAACAACTGGCCGCCAGCGGCGACGCCATCTGGAGCGCCGTGATCAACTCGGTGCGCGTCGGCGGCACCGCCGTGCTGGGCTGGCTGGCCACCCTGACCCTGGTGCCGGTGGTGCTGTTCTACCTGCTGCTGGACTGGCCGGCGATGCTGGGCCGCGTGGCCGGCTGCGTGCCGCGCCGCTACATCGGCCCGACCATGGCCATGGCGCGCGAAGTCGATGTGCTGCTGGCGCAATACCTGCGCGGCCAGCTGCTGGTGATGGTGGTGCTGGCCGTGTACTACTCGGTGGCGCTGGCCATCGCCGGCTTCGACGTCGCCCTGCCGGTCGGCATCCTCACCGGCCTGCTGGTGTTCATCCCCTACCTCGGCTTCGGCCTGGGCCTGATCCTGGCGCTGATCTCGGCCGTGCTGCAGTTTGCCGACTGGAGCGGCGTGATCGCGGTGGCCGTGATCTACGGCGTCGGCCAGGTGCTGGAAGGCTTTTTCCTGACGCCGCGCCTGGTGGGCGAGCGCATCGGCCTGCATCCGCTGGCCGTCATCTTCGCGCTGCTGGCCTTTGGCCAGCTGTTCGGCTTCGTCGGCGTGCTGCTGGCCTTGCCCGCTTCGGCGGTGCTGATGGTGGCCTTTAATCACTTGCGTCGCCACTATCTGCGCAGCAGCTTTTATAATGCATGATGTGAATCACGAAAACGTTATGCAAAAGACCACAAGGCGAACGCCATGAAACAACTGGTGCTCGATTTAGGGGCCGAACCCACGCACAGCCTCGCCTCCTTCGAGGTAGGACAGAATGCCGAAGCGGCAGCGCTGATGAAGCAATTCGCCAGCCGCACGTCGCGCGAGCATTTCGCCTACCTGTGGGGCGCCGTCGGCGTCGGCAAATCGCACCTGCTCAAGGCCCTGGCCAGCAGCGGCTCCGAGGCCGAGCAGGCGCGCGCCCGCTATATTTCGCCGTTTTCCATCGAATCGGAGTTCGTGTATTCGCCGGAGGTGGACCTGTACCTGCTGGACGACTGTGAAAAACTGTCGCCGCTGGCGCAGATCGACGCCTTCGCCCTGTTCAACGAAATCCGCGCCAACAAGGCCTGGATGGTCTGCAGCGGCAACGTCGCGCCGGCCGTGTTGCCGGTGCGCGAGGACCTGCGCACACGCATGGGCTGGGGTCTGATCTACCGTATCCACGGCCTGACCGACGAGGAAAAGAGCGCGGCCCTGGCCGCCGCCGCCGCCGCGCGCGGCTTGACGCTGTCGGCCGGCGTGATACCCTACCTGCTGTCCCACTTCCAGCGCGACATGCGGTCGCTGTCGACCATACTCGATTCGCTGGACCGGTATTCCCTTGAAACCCAACGCCCCATCACTCTGCCGCTGCTGCGCGAGTGGCTGCAGGCGGAAGCGAAAGAATGATGAATCGAATGAACCTGGCACTGTTTGACCTGGACCACACCCTGCTGCCGATCGACTCCGACTTCGAATGGGGCCAGTTTCTGGTGCGTACCGGCGCCGTCGACGCCGTCGAATACGACCGCCGCAACCGCGCCTTCTTCGCCCAATACCAGGCCGGCACGCTCGATCCGGTAGAATACCTGGAGTTCACGCTGGGCACCCTGGCCGCCTTCCCGCGCGCCAAACTGGACGCAATGCACGCGCAGTACATGGCCGAAGTGGTCACGCCGGCGCTGCATCCGGCGGCGCGCGCGCTGCTGAAGAAGCATCTCGACGCCGGCGACCTGGTGGCCATCGTCACCGCCACCAACCACTTCGTCACCGCGCCGATCGCCAGGGCGCTGGGCGTGGAGCACCTGATCGCGGCCATGCCGGAAACGGACGCCGAGGGCAACCTGACCGGCAAGCTGCTTGGCACGCCGACGCAGGGCGCGGGCAAGATCGTGCACACCAAGGCCTGGCTGGAAAAAATGGGCAAGACGCTGGAAGACTTTGACACCGTCCACTTCTACAGCGATTCGCACAACGACCTGCCGCTGATGTCCATCGTCAGCCATCCGGTGGCGACCAACCCCAACGAAAAACTGAAAACGCACGCCGCCGCGAATGGCTGGCCATTAATTGACCTATTCAATGATTAAGAAACTGATCCGCAAAATCCTCGGCACCAAGAGTAAAGCGGCACGCGACACCAACACGCCCATGGTGCTGGGGTCCGAAGCCCACGGCATCGATCCGCACCTGTTGTCGAACAACGCCGTGCGCGTCACCAGCGCGCTGCAGGAAGCCGGCTTCGAAGCCTTCGTCGTCGGCGGCGCCGTGCGCGACCTGCTGCTGGGTGTGAAGCCGAAAGACTTCGACATCGCCACCAACGCCACGCCGGAGCAGGTCAAGCGCCTGTTCCGCCGCGCCTTCATCATCGGCAAGCGCTTCCAGATCGTGCACGTGATGTTCGGCCAGGACCTGCTGGAGGTGACCACCTTCCGCGGCACCACGCTGGCCAGCGCGCCGAAGGATGAACACGGCCGCGTTTTGCGCGACAACACCTTCGGCTCGCAGGCGGAAGACGCGGAACGCCGCGACTTCACCATCAACGCCATGTACTACAACCCGGCCACCCAGCAGGTGCTGGACTACCACGGCGGCATCGAAGACATCCGCGCCAAGACCTTGCGCATCATCGGCGTGCCGGAAGAGCGCTACCGCGAAGACCCGGTGCGCATGCTGCGCGTGGTGCGCTTCGCCGCCAAGCTGAAATTCTCGATCGAGCCGCACACCGGCGCGCCGATCAAGGTCATGGCGCCGTTGATCAACAACGTACCGGCAGCGCGCGTGTTCGATGAAATGCTCAAGCTGCTGATGAGCGGCCACGCGCTGGCCTGCCTGCAGCAACTGCGCAAGGAAGGCCTGCATCACGGCCTGCTGCCGCTGCTGGACGTGGTGCTGGAACAGCCGATGGGCTTCAAGTTCGTGACGCTGGCGCTGGAATCGACCGACAGCCGCATCCACGCCGGCAAGACCGTCTCGCCGGGCTTCCTGTTTGCCTCGCTGCTGTGGCATCAGGTGCTGGAGAAGTGGGAAGCCTACCGCGCGGCGGGCGAGCAGACCATACCAGCGCTGCACCTGGCGGCCGACGACGTGCTCGATTCGCAGACCGAGAAGCTGGCCTTGCAGCGCAAGATCGGTTCCGACATGCGCGACATCTGGGCCATGCAGCCGCGCTTCGAGCGCCGCACCGGCAAGTCGCCGCACAAGCTGCTGGAACACCAGCGCTTCCGCGCCGGCTACGACTTCCTGCTGCTGCGCTGCGCCTCGGGCGAGATCGACGCCGAAATCGGCGAATGGTGGACCGCCTTCTACGAAAGCGACGAAGGCTCGCGTGAAGACCTGATCGTCACCGCCAACCAGCCAGCTGGCCGCAGCGGTGATGCCGGTGGTGCCGGTGGTGCTGGCGGCGCTGGCGGCGCAAAACGCAAACGCGGCCCGCGTCGCGGCGGCCGTAGCCGCAGCGGCCGTGGCGAAGGCGCCGACGGCGGCGGCGAAGGCGGCGGCCAAGAAGGCGGCGGCCGCAGTGGCGGCGACTAAGCTGCCGTCACCGCATCATGCATACCGTCACCACCGCAGGCCTCGGGCCTGCAAGCCTCAAGGATGAGCAGGCGCCGTTTGGCTTCACCATCGCCTACATCGGCATCGGCGCCAACCTGGGCGACGCCCGCGCCAACGTGCTGGACGCGCTCGACCGGCTGCAGCGCCAGCCCGGCTGCACGCTGATGGCGGCATCGGGCCTGTACCGCACCGCGCCGATCGACTCCAGCGGCGACGACTACATCAACGCCGTGGCGCGCATCGCCACCACGCTGGGCGCGGAAACGCTGCTGCAGGCGCTGCAAGCCATCGAGCAGGCACACGGCCGCGAACGGCCCTACCGCAACGCCCCGCGCACGCTGGATCTCGACCTGCTGCTGTACGGCGACGCGGTGATCGACAGCGCCACGCTGACCGTGCCGCATCCGCGCATGACTGAACGCGCCTTCGTGCTGGTGCCGCTGTTGGAACTGGCGCCGGCCATCCATATTCCAGGTCACGGCGCGGCGGCGCATTATGCCGCCGGCGTGGCCGACCAGGGCGTCAGCCCTCTCTAAACCAAAGGATTTATCATGTCTGGATACCTGCAAGGAACCGAACTGGCAGCGAGCCAAAAGCCCGCCGGCGCCAACGCACCTGCAGCGGCCAAAGCGGCCGTCACCAAAGCAGTCACCGTCAACACGCTGGCGACGCTGCGCGCGGCCGGCGAAAAGATCACCATGCTGACCTGCTACGACGCCAGCTTCGCCTCGCTGATGGACCGCTGCGGCGTAGAGATCCTGCTGATCGGTGATTCGCTGGGCATGGTCTGCGCCGGCCACCAATCGACGCTGCCGGTCACCGTCGCCGACATCGTCTACCACACCGCCTCCGTGGCGCGTGGCGCCAAGTCCGCGATGATCGTGGCAGACCTGCCGTTCGGCGCCTACGGCACGCCGGAAACCGCCTACGCCAACGCTGTGCAGGCGATGCAGGCCGGTGCGCACATGATCAAGATCGAAGGCGGCGCATGGCTGGCCGACACCGTGCGCTTCCTGACCGACCGCGCGATTCCCGTCTGCGCGCACCTGGGCCTGACGCCGCAATCGGTGCACCAGCTGGGCGGCTACAAGGTGCAAGGCAAAACCACCGAAAGCGCCGACCTGCTGAAGTCCGACGCGCTGAAGATGCAAGCGGCCGGCGCCGCCATGGTGCTGCTGGAAGCCATCCCTGCGCAGTTGGGCAAGGAAGTGACCGAACTGCTGTCGGTGCCGACCATCGGCATCGGCGCCGGTCCGGACTGCTCGGGCCAGGTGCTGGTGATGCACGACCTGCTGGGCGTCTTCCCGGGCCGCAAAGCGCGCTTCGTGAAAAACTTCATGGAAGGCCAGACCAGCATCGACGCCGCCATCACCGCCTACGTCACCGCCGTCAAAGACGGCAGCTTCCCGGCACTGGAGCACTGCTTCTAAATCATCTGCGCAACGCAGCTCTCGAACGCGGCTAGCATATGCTGCACATCTTCCACTTTGGTCGCCGGGCAGACCAGCAGCATGTTGTGGAAGGGTGTGATCAGCAGGCCGCGATTGAGGAGGTAGAGGTGGATGGCTCGTTCCAGTTCGCAGTCCATTGCTGCCTGGGCCTCGGTACCGTTGCGCGGGGCGCTTGCGGCGAACTGGAATTCGGTGCGGGCGCCGATTTGGGTGACGCACCATGGCAGCTCGTGACGCGCGATGATGTCGCGCAGCCCCTCCGCCAATTGGGCCGCCAGCGTGAACATATGCTGGTAGGCTGATTCGGTCATCACTTCTTCAAGGTTGGCGCGCATGGCGGCCATGGCGAACATGTTGGCGCTCAAGGTGGTGCCAACGCCGGAGTGGCCTGCCGGTGCGCTGCGCTTGGCGTGTTCTACGCGGCGCGCCAGTTCTTCGGTAAATCCATACACTGCGCACGGGATGCCGCCGCCGATTGGTTTGCCGACCACCAGCGCATCCGGCTGCATGGCGTGGGCGCGGGCGTAGCCGCCGACGCCGCTGCTGATGGTGTGCGTTTCGTCGATCACCAGCAGCGTGCCGTACTGCCTGATCAGCTGCTGCGCGGCCTCCCAATAGCCCAGTTGCGGCAACACCATGCCGACATTGGTCATCACTGGTTCGGCAAGCACGCAGGCGATGTCGCCTTGCCGTAATGCCGCTTCCAATGCAGGCAAATCGTTGAACTCCACTACTGCCGTATGATCCGTTAGCTTGTGCACCTGGCCTAGCAGGCTGTCGCGCTGCATTGGCATGCCGCCAATCAAATCGACGAATACGTCATCCACCGTGCCGTGATAGCAGCCATTAAAGACCAGCACCTTGCTGCGTCCTGTAGCAGCGCGCAGCCAACGCAATACGAATCGATTGGCGTCGGAAGCGGATAGTGCGAACTGCCAGTAGGGCAGGCCGAAACGGCGCGCCAGCTCTGCGGCGACCGGGCCGGCGTCTTCCGATGGCAGCATGGACGTGTAGCCGCGCGCGGACTGGCGGGCGATGGCTTGCGCAACCGGCTGCGGTGCATGACCGAACATGGCGCCGGTGTCGCCGAGGCAGAAGTCCACGTACGCATTACCGTCCGCATCGCGGAAGCGCGCGCCGGATGCTTCGCGCACCGTCAGCGGGAATGGCGTCGACCAGTCGTTCATCCAATGCATCGGCACGCCGAACAGCAGGTGCTGTGCGGCCTGCTCCGCCAACCTTGCAGATTGCGGGTTGCGCACGATGTAGCTGGCGCGTTCGGCAGCAACCAGCGCTTGCACGCGCTGCCAATTCAGACCAGTGCGCGTGTTCATACCAGCAGCATCAGATGCTCGCGTTCCCACGAGCTGATAACGCGGCTGTAGGTGGCGAACTCTAATTCCTTCACCTCGCAGAACGCCTGTACGAATAATTCACCGAGTATCTCGCTCAAGGGCTTGCACTCGCGCAGGCGCTGGATCGCGTCTTCCAAATTGCGCGGCAATTGGTCGTGTACATGCTCCGCGCCACCCGGCGTCGGCGCCGACGGCTTCAGGCCTTGCGTCATGCCGAGATAACCGCAGGCCAGCGTGGCCGCCATGGCCAGGTAGGGATTAACGTCCACACCGGGCACGCGGTTTTCCACGCGGCGATTGGCCGGCGCGGAATTGGGAATGCGAATGCCGCAGGTGCGGTTGTCATAGCCCCAGTGCACATTGGTTGGCGCCGACATAAAGCGCGACAGGCGGCGATAGGAATTCACATGCGGCGCAAACAGCAGCGTGGCCGGTGCGATGTACTGTTCCAGTCCGGCGATATAGCTGAAGAATAGATCGCTGGCATCACCCTCCGCGCGCGAGAAGATATTTTTGCCGCTGCTGGTATCAAGCACACTTTGGTGGATATGCATTGCGCTACCTGGCTCGGTCTCCATAGGCTTGGCCATGAAGGTGGCGAAGATGCCGTGCCGTAGCGCCGTCTCGCGCACCGCGCGCTTGAACAGGAATACGCGGTCGGCCAGCTCCAATGCCTCGCCGTGCGCGAAATTGATTTCCATTTGCCCGGCACCGGCTTCGTGGATCAGCGTCTCGACGCCAAGGTCGTGCTGCTTACAGAAAGCCGATAGCTCAAGGAAGAAGGGATCGAAGTCGTTCACCGCGTCGATGGAATAGGACTGCCGGCCCGACTCCGGCTTGCCGCTGCGGCCCAGCGGCGGCGTCAGCGGCTGGTGCGGATCGCTGCTGCGGGCCACCAGATAGAACTCCATCTCCGGCGCCACCACCGGCTGCCAGCCGCGATCCTCATACAGCCGCAGCACCTTGCGCAGCACGGCGCGCGGCGACAGGCCCACCGGCGTGCCGTCAAAGTTCTGGCAGTCGTGGATGACCAGTGCCACGTTCTCGGCGGCCCACGGCACTTGCCGCAGCGTGGCAAGGTCCGGTACGCAGATCATGTCGGGATCCGTCGCGCCGACGTAAGGCAAGTTGTTGGGCTGCTCGCCGTTGACGGTATTAAGCAAGACGCTCTTGGGCAGACGCATTTCGCCCTCGTTCAAGAATAAGTCTTTGGGCAGAATTTTGCCGCGCGCGATGCCGGTCATATCGGCGATGACGCATTCCACTTCGTGTATATTCCGTTCGCGCAGAAAGTCTTTCATGACTTGGCTCATGGTCGTTCCCCTGTCGTTACAACAAATCTCTGAGACGGTGATACAGCATGCCCAGTACCAGCGCCGGCGTACGCATCGCCGAACCACCGGGAAAAGCACGGTGCCGCAAGCGTGCCAAAAGATCGAAGCGCCCAGCCTGACCGGCGATGGCCTGCGCCGCCAGTTGCCCCGCCATGCCGGTCAGCGCCAGACCGTGCCCCGAGAATCCCTGCAGGTAGTATATATTTTTGTCGACCCGGCCAAAATCCGGTGCGCGGTTCATCGTAATATCCACAAAACCACCCCACGCATGCGGCACGGCGAGGTCGGCCAGTTGGGGAAATACCTTCAGCATGCGCTGGCGCATGCTCGCCGCAAGATTCATCGGCGTGGCACCGCTATAACTCACACGGCCGCCGAACAGCATGCGGTGATCGGCCGTCGGCCGGAAGTAATCGAGCGCAAAGTTGGTGTCGCAGACTGCGGCCCGGTGGCGTATCAGCGCCGCAGCGCGCGCTTCCGCCATCGGCTCGGTGGCAATGATGTACGTCCCCACCGGCATAATTCGGGGGCCAATCTCGGGTGCTATCCTGGCGTACTCGTTGAGGTACACATTACCTGCCATGACCACGAAGTCGCACGTCACGCTGCCTTGGGCACTTCCGACGCGCGGTTTAACGCCGCGCGCGACCCCGACCACCGGCGTGTTCTCATACATCTGCACGCCGGCAGCGCGTGCGGCGGCGGCAAGACCGAGACAATACTTCAAGGGGTGCAGGTGACCGGACTGCGGGTCGTAGACGCCGGAATGAAAACGTTCGCTGCCGATCCAGTCGCGCACATGCGCCGGTGCGATGGTCTGCATGCGATAGCCGTAGCGGCGCTCCAGCTCCGCAGTCGACTGCAGCAGCGCGCGCGCCTTGCGCGCATTCACGGCAAGGCTGATATAGCCAGGGACGAAATCGCAGTCGATCCGGTATTGCGCGATGCGCTGACGCAGCAGATCCAGCGCGTCCACCGTGACCTGCCATGCCGCGCGAGCATCGGCTGCATCGAGTTGCTGCTCAATTGCCTGGTCGCTGGCATAGCCGACGATGGCCTGGCCACCGTTGCGGCCCGATGCGCCCCACCCCACGGTTTTGGCTTCCAGCAGCGCGACCGACAAGCCGCGCGCGCGCAGCTCCAACGCCGCCGATAATCCGGCCAGGCCGCCGCCGATCACACAGACGTCGGCACTGATACCTTGCGCCAGTGGTGCACTGGCCTCAGGACGGATAACGCTGGCTTCGTAATAGGAATTCTGCGTCAGCAAGGTTTCGCGTTTGAGCAGCATGTCAGAACCGGTCCAGATATTGCGCCGTTTCCCAGGCGCTCACATGCTGGCTGTATTCGTTCCACTCGGCGCGTTTCAGGGCGACGAATTCACTGACGAAAGCCTGCCCCAGCGCGGCACCCAGTTGGCTATCGTCCTCCAACGCGGCAACGGCTTGGCCTAGATTCTGCGGCAGCAGCTTTAGCCCCAGCTCCGCGCGCTGCAGGTCCGTCATGGCGTAGACGTCTAGATTGACCGGCGCCGGCGCCGTCAGCTGATTGTCGATGCCATCCAGTCCGGCGGCAATCACGCCAGCCAGCGCCAGGTAGGGATTGGCCGAACTATCGGGAACCCGCCACTCAATCCGCTGATACACCACGCGCGCCGCCAGCGTGCGGTTATTGTCGCCATAGCCGATGAAGGCCGGGGCCCAGCTGGTGCCAGACAGGGATGTAGCACACATCAAGCGCTTATAAGAATTCACCGTCGGCGCGCACAAGGCGGTCAAGGCTGGCGCATGGCGCAGCAGGCCGGCCATAAACTGCAAGGCGAGCGGCGACAGGCCCAACGCATCGTCAGGCGCCCCGGCATCCGCATTCTGGTCCTGCGCGAATAGCGGCTTGCCCTCGGCATCGGCCAGCGACAAATGGAAATGCAAGCCGCTGCCGGGACGGTCGGCAAACGGCTTGGGCATCATCGAGAACAGCATGCCATGCTCTTCCGCGATGTGATGGGCAGCCATCTTGAACAGCATGAAATTGTCGGCCGCCTTGAGTGCGTCCGCATACTTGTAGTTGACCTCGAACTGGCCGCTCGCATCTTCATGGTCGATCTGAAATACCCCCAGTCCGCACTGGTCCAGCGACAGCGTCAATTGCTCAAGAAAAGCCCGTTGGCGCAGCAGGCTTTTGCTGTCGTAGGATGGCTTTTCCAAACGGTCGCCGGCTTCTGCCTCATAGCCGGCGGCGGTCTTCTGCAGCAGGAAGAATTCCGGCTCCAGTCCGGCGTTCAGGGTCCAGCCATGCGCCGCCAGCCGCGCCACCTGCTTGCGCAGCAGCTGGCGCGGACATGCCTGGAACGGCTGCCCTGCCACATGGCCGTCCAACACCACCCGCGCGTAGCCGGGCAGCCAAGGCATGGTCTGCAGGGTCGAGAGATCGGCGCGGCCATAGTACTCGGAGCGCGCGCCGTGGCGCGGCAAGCCGGTACCCCAGATCGACGGCCCGGAAAATCCCGCGCCCGGGGCCACGATATCGCTCAGGTGGGCCAACGGTATCAACTTGCCTTTGGCCACGCCGTGGATGTCGGTGAACTGGGCAAACACGTAGCGCACGCCCTGCGCCGCCAAGCCATGCTGGTATTCGGCGACCGCGCGCGGCGCCGTGGCGCTTAGCCGATGTGTATCCATGTGGTTTTCAGTTCGGTATATTTATCGAAAGCGTGCAGCGACTTGTCGCGGCCATTGCCGGATTGCTTGTAGCCGCCGAACGGCACGGTGATGTCGTCGCCGTCGTACTGGTTGACGTGGACGGTGCCGGCGCGCAGCGCCCGCGCACTCTGGATTGCCTTGCTGAGATCTGCGGTCCAGACGGCGGCCTGCAAGCCATACGGGGAGGCGTTGGCCTGCGCGATGGCCTGCTTCACATCGGTAAAGCTGAACACCGACAACACCGGCCCGAAAATCTCTTCGCGGGCAATGGTCATGCTGCTGTCGACCTGATCGAACAAGGTCGGCTCGACATAGTAGCCGCCGCTGTCACCGCGCACCTGGCGTCCACCGGACAGCAAACGGGCGCCGCCCGACTGGCCGGCGGCGATGTAACCCATCACGGTGCTGAGCTGGGTGGCATCGACGATGGCTCCCATCACGGTATGCTCGTCGAGTGGATCGCCGGGCTGGAAGGCCGGCATCATCGCCAGCGCCTTCTCGATGAAGCGCTCCTTGATGGAGGCCTCGACAAACAAGCGCGAGGGCGCATTGCAACTCTCGCCCTGATTGAAATAGATCGAGCCGATGGCGGCTGCCACCGCCGCATCCAGGTCAGGGCAATCGGCGCACACGATGTTGGCCGACTTGCCGCCCAATTCAGTCCACGCCCGCTTCAGGTTCGACTGGCCGGCCATCTGCAGGATCTGCTTGCCGACCCGGGTCGAGCCGGTAAAACCGATGCAATCGATATCCATGTGCAGCGCCAGCGCCACGCCGGCTTCGTGACCAAAACCGGGCAGCACATTGAACACGCCGGGCGGCAGGCCGGCCTCCAGCGCGATATCGGCCAGCCGCAGCGCCGTCAGCGGCGATTTTTCGGACGGTTTGAGCAGCACGCTGTTGCCGGCCGCCAGCGCCGGCGCGATCTTCCACGCCGCCATGATCATCGGATAGTTCCACGGCACGATGGCCGCCACCACGCCGACCGGCTCGCGCGTGATCAATGCCAGACTGTGCTCGGCGGTGGGCGCAATTTCGTCGTAAATCTTGTCGATCGCCTCGCCGTACCAGCGCAGGCAGTTGGCGGTGGCGCTGACGTCCACGCTCTGGCTGTATTTGATCGGTTTGCCCATGTCCAGCGTTTCCAGCAGGGCCAGTTCGGCGCCGTGCTGCTGTACCAGGTCGGCAAACTTGATCAGCACGCGCTTGCGCTGGGCCGGCGACTGGCCGGCCCAGCGGCGGTCCTCAAACGCTGCACGCGCGCAGGCCACCGCCGCGTCGACATCAGCGTCGTTGCAGCGCGCCACCATGCCCAGCTTGCGGCCATCGACCGGCGACAGCTTCTCAAACTGCTGTCCCGATTGCGCCCATACGCGCTGGCCGCCGATCACGGCGCGGCCATCGATCTGCAAGGCCGCAGCCCGCTCATGCCACGATGTTGTTGTCATTCTCGACTCCACTTCTATCACATTTAGAAACTAACCACGGTCGACACGCCCAGCACGTGATTGTCGCGGCGGTACTGCTCGTCTGCGGTCTTGAACACCTTGCCGCTCGAGCGATCATAGCGGTATTCGCCCTTCAGGTTCACACCCGGCATCAGCGCATAATTCAGGCCCAAGGACAGCGCGTAGCGATTGCTGCCCTGGCTCGGATCGGCCACCACCCAGTTGCTGCCGTCATAGATCATGCCGGAGCCAAAGCCGTTGCGGCCATCCGGGCAATTGGCATCGGCGCCGGTGGTATCCAGGCAGGTGCCGCCAAAGGTTGAGCCGAACACGCCGCCGCCATTGCTCTTGTTGTTAATGTAATCGAAACGGGCGATGCTTTCCAGCCGCGGGGTGATCTTGTATGAGCCCAGCGTCGACAGGCCCCACCAGTGCGAGCGCTCGCCGCTATAGCCGTTGAACGGCGTGGCCTTTTGACGACCATAGGACAGCTGGCCCTGCAGATTCCAATCGCCGCGCGTAAAGTAGCCATCGACTTCGACCAGATCGGTGCGACCGAATTCGGCATGATCGCCGAAGCCGGCGTGGATGCCGGAGAAGCCGAAGCCATTGAACTCGCCCTTGGCGTAATCGACCCG
This sequence comes from Duganella sp. BuS-21, assembly GCA_041874725.1. Classification (GTDB taxonomy): domain Bacteria; phylum Pseudomonadota; class Gammaproteobacteria; order Burkholderiales; family Burkholderiaceae_D; genus Rugamonas. Next base: position 6,166,814 of record CP097466.1, read on the forward strand.
ATAGAACAGACCCGGCGTGCGCTGGCGCGCCGTGTCCACCCGCGCGCGGTTCAGGTTACCCAGCAATACTTTGACATCCCATTTGCCGTCGATGAATTCCATGCCGGCGCCGGTGTAGAAGTTGGCGGCCGAGAAGTCGAACAACAGGTTGTGGGTAATCAGCTTATTCTGCGTGGACGGGATCATTTCATAGCCGGTCCAGTCGGCCCACTGGCCGGCGATCAGGCGCGTGTTGAGGTCACCGAGCGGCACCACCACCGTGGCTTCATGCACCAGATTGCCGAAGTTATAGCCGGCGCCGGCGCTCTTGCTCGGCATCAGGCTGAGTTTGAGCTTGGTGCCGCCTTCGAGTTCTTTTTCGACATTCAGCATGGCGCTGCCGAAGAAGGTATTGTCATAGCCAAACGTCTCGGGCGAGCCGCTGACCGCACTGTTATTGTTCAGGAAGACCACGCTGGACGTCTTGGCGTTGCGGTTGGCGATATAGGTCGGATCGACGTAGCCGGAAATCTTCAGGCCTTTGAAGCCGCTCGCTTCCTGGCTATCTTCCATGGCCTCGGTCTTGATGCGGATCCGGTTGAATTCGGCCGGATCGACCGCATTCTCGCTGGCCTGCGCCACCTTGGTGCTGGCCTCCTGCGCTTGCACGCTGGCCTTCTCGATCAACGCTTCGAGCCGCTTGACCTGGCTTTTCAAGGCATCCAGTTCGGATTTCAACTCTTGATTGGTTTGCGCGCCGGCGAATGCCGGATACGCGATGGCGATGGCCAGAACCACTTTTTTCAGCACCTGCATGTCAACTCCTTATGATTGTTGTAGGCCTTACTCGGTATCTGCCTTGAAGGCAGCGGAAATCTGCTTCTGGCGCAGCCGCTCGGCGCGCGCCATATACAAGCTGGAGGTAATCACGCCGATCGACACCACCAGGATCGTCAGCGCAGCGACCGCATTCACGCGCGGATCGAGTCCCAGCCGGGCGCGCGAGAAGATCACGATCGGCATGGTCGATGAGCCGGGGCCGGACAGAAAGGCCGACAGCACCACGTCGTCGAGCGACAGCGTGAAGGTCAGCAGCCAGGCCGAACCCAGCGCCTGCGTGATATTCGGCAGCGTCACCAGGAAGAACACCTGGTGCGGCTTGCAGCCCAGATCCATGGCCGCCTCCTCCAGCGACTTGCTCATCTCTTGCAGGCGTGACTGCACCACCACCGCCGCATACGCCATGCCCAGCAAAGTGTGGCCGAGCCAGATGGTCAGCATGCCGCGCTCGGGAAAACCGAACACCTTCTGCACCGAGACCAGCATCAGCAGCAGCGACAGGCCGATAATCACTTCCGGCATCACCAGCGGCGCGCTGACCATGCCGGAAAACAGCGTGCGGCCGGCAAAGCGCTGGTAGCGGTTCAGCACAAAAGCGGCAAAAGTCCCCAGCACCACCGAGGCGCAGGCGGTCATCACCGCGATGCGCAGCGACAGCCCAAGGCCGCTAATGATCTCGCTGTCGTTCATCAGGGCGGCGTACCACTGGGTGGTAAAGCCGCTCCACACCATGTCCTGGCGCGAACTGTTAAACGAAAACACCACCAGCACAATGATCGGCAGGTAGAGAAACAGGTAACCCATCGACAGCCAGCCGCGCCCAAACCAGCGCTGCACAAGATTCATCGGTTTCATAGGCGGCTCCCTTGTTCGGCCTTGTATTTGTTAAAGATCGCCATCGGCACCAGAATCAGCAAGATCACCACCACCGTCACCGAGGAGGCCATCGGCCAGTCGTTATTGGTGAAGAATTCGTCCCACAACACATGACCGATCATCAGCGTTTCCGGACCGCCCAGCAGTTCCGGGATCACGTATTCGCCCACCGCCGGAATGAACACCAGCATGGCGCCGGCGATAATCCCCGACTTCGACAAGGGCACCGTAATGCGCCAGAAGGTCTGCAGCGGGGTGGCGCCGAGGTCGGCCGCCGCTTCCAGGAAGCGCACGTCCATCTTTACCAGGTTGGCGTACAGCGGCAAAATCATGAACGGCAGATAGGCGTAGACCATGCCGATCATCAGCGAGAACTGCGTGTTCATCATGTGCAGCGGGGTCTCGATCAGGCCCAGCGTCAGCAGCGCATGGTTCAAAATGCCGTTGTTGGCCAAGATGCCCTTCCACGCGTAGATGCGCAGCAGGAAGGAAGTCCAGAACGGCAGCATCACCATCATCATCAACATCGGCCGCAGCGCCGGCCGCGAACGTGCCATGAAATAGGCGAACGGGTAGCCGACGATGAGGCAAAGCAGCGTGGTGATGGCGGCAAACTTGATCGAACTCAGATAGGTCAGCACATACAGGTCATCCTGGGCGATGAACAGGTAGTTGGAGATTTTCACCTTCAAGGTGATCACGCCATCGGCCATGGTCATCAGCGTGCCGAAGGGATTGCCGCCATCCGATTCGGTAAAGCTGATGCGCATCACAATCAGGAACGGCACCAGAAAAGCGAAGGTCAGCCAGGCGAAAGGCAGGCCGATCACCAGCCGGCGTCCGGTCAGCCAGCGCAGGCTGAGAAAGTGCATGAGGGATCGCTTCATGGCCGCCCTCAGTTGGTCAGAACCACGATGTCGGCGCCGTCCCACCAGGCATGCACGCGCTGGTCGCGGGCCAGACTGATGCCTTCGCGGCGGGCCGCGTTGGTGCGCGATACGCGCAACTCCATGCCGCTGTCGAGCCGCACGTGGTAGCGCGTTTCGTTGCCGAAGTAAGCCACCGCCGTAATCACGCCGGCGGCCTGGTTATAGCCCTGCTCTGCCGCGCTGGCGCGCTGCGTTGCATCGGGCGCTTCCAGCTGGATGCAGATTTTTTCCGGCCGCACCGCCACCGAGACCGCCATCCCCATGGTGCCGGTGATGCCGTGGCTGACGTAATGCCGGCCCTCCGGTGTATCGATGACCACATGATCCGGCTCGTCCACCACCACCCGGCCCTTGAACAGGTTGACGCTGCCGATAAAGTCGGCCACGAAGCGGCAGTTCGGTGTCTCGTAGATGTCGCCGGGGGCGCCGACTTGCAGGATGCGGCCCTCGCTCATCACGGCGATGCGGGTCGCCATGCTCATCGCCTCATCCTGGTCGTGGGTCACCATCACGCACGTGACGCCGACTTCCTCGATGATGGCGGTCAGCTCCATCTGCGTGCGCTCGCGTAGCTTCTTGTCCAGCGCACCGAGCGGCTCGTCGAGCAGCAGCAACTGCGGGCGCTTGGCCAAGCTGCGCGCCAGCGCCACGCGCTGCTGCTGGCCGCCGGACAGCTGGTGCGGCTTGCGCTTGCCGTAAGCCTCCAACTGCACCAGCGACAGCATCTGCGCAACGCGCACCGCCACTTCGTCGGCCGGCAAGCCGTCCCGGCGCAGGCCGAACGCAATGTTGTCCCACACCGACAGGTGCGGGAACAGCGCATACGATTGGAACATCATATTGATCGGCCGCTGATAGGGCGGCACGTTGACGATGTCGGCGCCGGCCAGGGTAATGCTGCCTGCGGTTGGCGTCTCGAAACCGGCCAGCATGCGCAGCAGGGTCGACTTGCCACAGCCCGAACTGCCCAGCAGCGCAAAGATCTCGCCCTTGTTGATGCCGACCGAGATATCGTTGACGGCGCGGACGCCGTCAAACGACTTGACCAGGTTACGGATTTGCAGAAACGGCTGGCCGGTGTCGCCGGCAGGCGTGGCGTGAGAGGCATTATTCATGGCGAATCAGTCAAAATGAAAATCAAACGGACATGCGGCGGCCACACCCGGCACTGCCGGGTGCGTAAATCAAGGACTTACAGGCCGGTTTTGAACTTGGTGTAGACGCGGGTCATGACGCGGCGCGTATCGGAGCTGTAGGGCTCAGGTACGGTCATGCGCTTCTTGTCTTCGTCGCTGAGGTAGATGGTCTTGTTCTCTGCCAGCTCTTTCTTGACCAGCTTGAGCGCGGCGGCGTTCGGATTGGCGTAGAACACCTTGTTGGTCAGGCCGGCATGCACCTCGGGACGCATGATGTAGTTGATCCACAGGTGCGCATTGTTCGGATGCGGCGCATCGGTCGGAATTGCCATGGTATCGAACAGCAGTGTGGCGCTGGTCTTGGGCACCAGCGCGACGATGTTGTTGCCGTTCTTGGCGTCGATGGCGCGCTGGCGCGCGATGTTGATGTCGCCCGACCAGCCGAGCGACAAGCACAGCGAGCCATTCGCCAGATCGTTGATGTAGCCGGAGGAAGAGAACAAGGTCACGTAAGGGCGGATCGATTGCAGCAGGCGGCCGGCATCCTGGTAGTCCGATGCGTTCTTGGAGAATCCAGGTTTGTTGATGTACTGTAGCGCCGGCGGCAAAATTTCCGATGGCGAATCGAGCACCGACACCCCGCAGGACTTCAGCTTGGAGACATACTTCGGATCGAAGAACAGATCCCAGGCGTTATCGGGCATCGGCATCGCCCCCAACGCAGCCTTGACCTTCTCGACATTGATGCCCAAGGTGGTATAGCCCCACAACCACGTCACCAGATGCTTGTTGCCCGGATCGAGCCGCGCTATCAAGGCTTGCAGCTGCGGATCCATATTGGCCAGGTTGGGTAGCTTGCTCTTGTCCAGTTCGCGCAGCAAGCCGCCATCGATTTGCAAACGCGCCCAGTTGGAAGAAGGTACGACGATGTCGTAGCCAGTCTTGCCGGCGGCCAGTTTGGCATGCAGTACTTCGTTGCTGTCGAACAGATCGTAGCGAACTTTGATGCCCGTCTCTTTTTCGAAGTTCTTGATGGTGTCCTCGGCGATGTAGTCCGACCAGTTGTAGATGTTGAGGACTTTTTCTTCTTGCTGCGCCGAGGCAGGAAGCGCAGCTGCTACGGTAAGGGCTACTGCTGACGCCAGCGCGGCCAGGCTGCGCTGCATTCGGTGATTCAAAACTGGATTCGGTAGCATTATTATTTTCCTCTTTCAGGCCATTGAGAATGTGTGCAGAAAAACGTCTTACAAAACTTCTAGCTCAACCTTCAGCAAAATTCATACCCAGCCGCGCTGCTGCAGATCGGCGTAAGTCAGATCCAGGCAATGGCGTATCAACGCCACCATTTCATCGACCTGCGCCACCGTCATCACCAGCGGCGGCGCGATAATCATGCGGTCCCCCACCGCGCGCATGATCATGCCGTTGTTGAACATATAGCCACGGCACACCATGCCGACTGCCAGGCTGTCGTCGAACGCCACGTTATCGTGCACGGTTGCACCCTTGCTGCGCACCAGATTGAGGCCTGCGACAAAGCCGCAGCTATCCGCATAACCGACCAGAGGATGATCGGCCAATTCGGCAAAGCGCCTTTTCAGATAAGGCCCGGTTTCATTTGCTACGCGCTCGACCAGCTTTTCTTCTTCGAGGATGCGGATGTTTTCCAGCGCTGCGGCGCAGGCCACCGGATGCCCCGAATAGGTAAAGCCGTGATTGAACTCGCCGCCCTGTTCAATCAGCACCTTGGCGACCCGGTCGCCTACCAGCACGCCGCCCAGCGGCACATAGCCGGAGGTCACGCCCTTGGCAAAAGTGATGAGGTCAGGCTTGATGCCGAACAGCTCAGACGCAAACCATTTTCCCAGCCGCCCAAAGCCGCAGATGACTTCGTCGGCAATCAGCAAGATGCCGTACTTGTCGCAGATGCGCTGGATCTCCGGCCAGTAGGTCGCCGGTGGAATGATCACGCCGCCCGCGCCTTGCACTGGTTCGCCGATAAATGCGGCGACCTTATCGGCGCCGACTTCAAGGATTTTTTTCTCCAGCCACGATGCCGCTTCGATGCCGAATTCATCCTCGCTCATGCCGCGTCCCGCTTCCAGATAATTCGGCTGGCCGATATGCACCACACCCGGAATCGGCAAACCGCCCTGCGCGTGCATACCGTCCATCCCGCCCAGCGAGGCGCCCGCCACGGTGCTGCCATGATAGGCGTTATGGCGGCTGATGATGGTATGGCGCTCCTTGTAACCGAGTACGTCCCAATAGCGGCGCACCATACGCAGATTGGTGTCGTTGCCTTCCGAGCCGGAACCGGTGAAGTACACATGGTTGAACTGCGGCGGCGAGATCTGCGCCAGCTTGGTCGCCAACTGCACTGCCGGCAGGTTGGTGGTATTGAAGAAGCTGTTATAAAAAGGCAGCGTCTCCATCTGCCGGTACACCGCCTCCGAAATCGAGGTGCGGCCGTAGCCGACGTTGACGCACCACAGGCCGGACATGCCGTCCAATATTTTCTTGCCTTGCGAATCCCACAGATAGATGCCGTCGCCGCGCACCATCACGCGCGCGCCCTTCTCGCCGAGCGCCTTGTGGTCGGTGAAGGGATGCATGTAGTGGGCCGTATCGAGCGCCTGAATCGCGGCGGTATCGTAGAGTTGCGCCGGTGCCGCGCGGCTGACCGACGCGACTAATGCGGCGCTGGGCGCCAGGGTGTGGTTAGACATGATGCTTCCTTGCTCGAAAAGAGTAAAAGATCAGACGTGCAGCAGCAGGTGCTCGCGCTCCCACGGACTAATCACGGTCATGAATTCCTGGTGCTCCAGATCCTTGATGGCGGAGTACACATCGATGAAGCGATCACCCAGCACGGCGCGCAGCTTGTCCTCGCCGCGCAGCAGCTGCAGCGCCTCGGGCAAGCCCTGCGGCAGTTCAACCTGCATGTCGTAGGCGCTATCGACCGTCATCGGGGTCGGCTCCTGCTGCTCAGTCATGCCGAGATAGCCGCAGGCCAGCGTCACCGCCAGCGCAAGATAAGGATTGGCATCGGCGCCGATGATGCGGTTTTCCACGCGGCGGTCGTTGACGCCCGATTCCGGCACGCGGAAGCCAACGGTGCGGTTGTCCATGCCCCACTGGATGTTGATCGGCGCGGCGGTATGACGGACCAGGCGGCGATACGAGTTGACGTATGGCGCGACGATCGCCATGGCCGACGGCATGTAGCGTTGCAAGCCGCCGATGTAGTGCTTGAATAGCGGCGAAGCCGAACCGTCTGCGGCGCTGAAAATATTCTGGCCGGTCTTGATGTCCACCACACTCTGGTGCACATGCATCGCCGAACCCGGCTCGCCCGCCATCGGCTTGGCCATGAAGGTGGCGTACATATCATGCTTGAGCGCCGCCTCGCGCAGGGTGCGCTTGAAGAAGAACACCTTGTCGGCCAGACCCAGCGGGTCGCCATGCAGGAAGTTGATCTCCATCTGACCGGCGCCGATTTCGTGGATCAGCGTATCGACGTCGAGATTCATTAAATCGCAGTAGTCGTAGATGTCCTCGAACAGCGGGTCGAATTCATTGACCGCATCGATGCTGTAGACCTGGCGGCTGGTTTCAGCACGGCCGCTGCGGCCCACTGGTGGCTTCAGCGGCAAGTCGGGGTCGACGTTTTTCGCCGTCAGATAGAACTCAAGTTCCGGCGCCACCACTGGCTTCCAGCCCTTGTCGGCATACAGCTTGAGGACGCGGCGCAGCACTGAACGCGGCGCAAAATCCACCAGCCGTCCATCGGCAAAATAACAGTCGTGAATCACCTGCGCGGTCGGGTCGGAAGCCCAAGGCACCATGGTAATGGTGGTGGGGTCGGCCTTCAGCACCATATCGCGGTCGGTGCTGGAGATGGCGCGGTCATAGCCGGCGTCCTCGGTCGGGTAGTTGCCGGTTACCGTCATGCCCAGCACCGCTTCGGGGATGCGCATGCCGCGCTCCTGCGTGAATTTTCCGCGCGGGAGGATTTTTCCGCGCGCTACGCCGGTCAGATCGGGCACCAGACATTCGATCTCGGTGACGTGCTTCTCGTTCAGCCACAGGTCCATGTCGGTGTAAGTAAAGTTTTCGCGAATTGCCATGAGATGCTCTCGTTGTTTTATCGGTGGTGGTGATAGGTGTTGCAGGCCTCGCCAAAGGCCGCGAATATTTTCATGGAGTCCGGATTGTCTTGCAACTTCCACTCCGGATGCCACTGCACGGCAAGCGTAAATCCGGCGGCGGCGTCGACGCGATAGGCTTCTACCAGGCCGTCGTCGGCGCGCGCTTCTACCGCGAGTCCCGGTGCCAGGCGATTGATGCCCTGCCCATGCAGCGAATTCACCATGATCTCGGCGGCGCCGCCGAGGATGTGGGTCAGGCGCCCCCCGGGATCCAGCAGCACGCGGTGGGCGACGGCGTATTGCTGGTCCAGCGTTTGTTCTTTGCGCTCGCGATGGTCGGCCATGCCGTCGAGCGCATGCACCGCCTGATGCAGCGTCCCCCCCAGCGCGACGTTCACTTCCTGAAAGCCGCGGCAGATCGCCAGCAAAGGCAGGCCGCGCTCCAGCGCAGCGCGTATCAACGGCAGCGTGGTGGCGTCACGCGCAGCATCCTGCGGCAGCGACGTATCAAGCACGTCTTCGCCATACAGGCCGGCGTGCACATTGGAGGGAGAGCCGGTCAGCATCACACCATCTGCCAGCGCCAGCAACGCGGCGAAATCGGTGGCCGCGCCGAGCGCCGGCACAATCAAGGGTGTGCAGTGGGCGCCGTCGGCGACGGCGGCCACATATTTCATTTGCGCCGTGTGATACGGGTGGGCGCCGATCTGGTTGATACAAGCGGGAACCAGAACGATTGGATTACGTTTTTTAGTTTTCATAACGTTTATTTGGCACCACTCTGTGACGGTTGCATGACACCAGCGCCCGCCCGGCGCAGCAGGCTCGCCAGAAGCCAGCGATACTGCAGCAAATTCTCGGCATGGGCACCGGGGTAAGCATGAATTTCAATCAATCATATGCGCAATTTGGTATCATTGTCAGCTCCACTTATTGAAGTTTGATAGAACCACTTACATCTATGTCGCCGATTTCCGACCTTTTGGCTCACGCACTGGCGCAGCCCGACTTCCATCCGCGCCTGCCGCAACAGCGCCGCCTGTACGAGGCCGCCAAAGAAGCGATCTACCAGCAGCTGCTCGGCGCGGGCAGCAAACTGCCGTCCAGCCGTGATCTGGCGCGGGATCTGGGGATAGCCCGCAACACCGTCATTGCGGCGTTCGAGCAGCTGGCGGCGGAAGGTTATGTCACCAGCACGCTGGGCAGCGGCACGTTCGTCGCCGACCTGCAGGCCCACAGCGCCAGTATGCGCGGTGTTGGTTCGGCGCCACACAACGCCAGGCCGACGCCACGCAACGCCGTCCCGGCGCAGCCCACCGCACCGTTGTCGCGTCGCGGTCAGGAGCTGACAGCCTTTGCCGCCGGCCCGCGCTACGAGATCCAGCCTTTCGCGCCGGGCGATGCGGACTTTTCGTCATTTCCCTTCAAGCTGTGGCAGCGGCTACAAAACCGCGTCTGGCGCGAAGCCCGCGCCGACCTGCTGGACTACGGCCAGTCCGGCGGCTATCTGCCGCTGCGTCAGGCCATCACCGAATACCTGCGCATCTCGCGCTCGGTCAAGGTGCAAGTGGAACAGGTGATGATCACCAGCGGCACCCAGCAGTCGCTCGACTTGTGCGCCCAGTTGCTGGCCGACGTAGGCGACACGGCCTGGGTCGAAGATCCCTGCTACTGGGGCGCGCGCCGCGTATTTCAGGCCCGGGAACTGAAGCTGCATCCGATTACCGTCGATAGCGACGGCATGGCGCTGGAGGAGGCCGATCTGGCCACCACGCCGCGCCTGATCTACGTCACCCCATCGCATCAGTATCCCACCGGCGCGGTCATGAGCCTGGCGCGGCGCCGCGAATTGCTCGATGTCGCCGTGCGCAAGGGGGCCTGGATCATGGAGGATGATTACGATAGCGAATTCCGCTACACCGGCCGGCCGCTGGCAGCGCTGCAGGGCTTGGACCACGACGACCGCGTGCTCTACATGGGCACCTTCTCGAAGGTGCTCTACCCCGGCATCAAGATCGGATATCTGGTAGTGCCGCCGGCGCTGATCGATGGCTTTAAAAGCGCCCTGTACGACTTGCAGCGCCCCGGCCAGTTGATGGTGCAGGCGGCGCTGGCGGACTTCATCGCGCTCGGTCATTTCACCACCCACATCCGCAAGATACGCCAAACCTACGGCGCCCGCCGCGAACTGCTGCGCCGCACGCTGGTGCAGCAATTGGGCCCGCAGCTGAACCAGACCGTGACCATCTCCAGCGAGGAATCCGGCCTGCACCTGGTGGTGGAACTGCCCGACCGGGTGGACGACGTGGCGCTGGAAAAGCTGGCCGCCGAATCCGGCATCCAGGTCAAGGCGCTGTCGCGCTACTACCTGGCACCGCCCACCAGAAAAGGCCTGCTGGTCGGCTACGCCTACTGTACCCCCGAGAAGATCAGCTATTACGGCCGGCTGCTGGCGGCGGTGATCCAGTCGGGAGTACGCTGATGAAAACCATGGCATGGCGCGACTTCAGCGCACTGGTGGCCAGCATCGGCGTGGTGGGACTGGGACTGGGCGCGACCATTCCGCTGACCGCGCTGACGCTGGACCGGCGCGGCATCGGCGCCGACATCATCGGCCTGATCACCGCCGCCAGCGCCTTCGGCATTCTGGCGGCGGCGCCCTTTGTATCGCGCTGGGTGGCCAGCCATGGACCGCGCGCCAGCATGGTCGCCGCCATCCTCGCCGGTGCCCTGTCGACCGCCTTGATGGAGGCCACCGACTCCCTGCTGCTATGGGGCCTGCTGCGCTTCATCTTCGGCGCCGCCATGGGCGTGCTATTCACCATCGGCGAGGCCTGGGTCAACCGGCTGGCGCCGGCCGCTGCACGCGGACGGGTGGTGGCCATGTATACCACCAGTTTCACCCTGTTCCAGCTGATCGGCCCGGCGCTGGTGGCCGCCATGGAAAGCAAAGTGGCGTGGCCGTTCGCCGCCTGCGGCGCCTTGTTCCTGTTGGCGCTACCCGGCATGGCATTGATTGCCGACAGCCGCCATGCCGACGACGACCAGCCGCACGTGGCATGGCAGCAGGTGCTGCCACGCATGCCGATGATCGTGATGGGCGCCGCTTTCTTCGCCTTGTTCGATACGCTGGCACTCAGCCTGCTGCCGGTGTACGCGCTGCGTCAGGGCATGCTGGCCGAACTGGCGCTGCTGTCGGCCAGTGTGGTGCTGATCGGCGACACCGCGCTGCAATTCGTGTTCGGCTGGCTGGCCGACCGCGTCGGACGGCGCAAGGTGCACACCGGCTGCGGCATCGCGGTCTGCCTGCTACTGCCGCTGCTGCCGTTTGCCGCCGGCATCGCATGGCTGTGGTGGACGCTGCTGCTGCTGCTGGGCGCCTGCGCCGGCGCCATCTACATGTTGTCGCTGGTGGCGTGCGGCGCGCGTTTCCAGGGCCAGTCCTTGGTCGCCGCCAGCGCCGTGGTCAACGCCAGTTGGGGTGTCGCCAGCAGCGGCGGCCCCTTGCTGGGCGGGGTGCTGATGCAAAACGTCGGCATCAATGCGCTACCGGCGGTGTTGTGGTGCGGCGCCGCCATCTTCGTGGCAAGCGCCTGGTGGGAATATCGCCAGGGCTACGTGGGCTGATTAGTGGTCCTATCGATATCGCAATTGTGGCCCTATTCATGGCTCCGTTCTGGCGTGTAGACTCGATCGCGCTTTATCCATAATTTGCCACTCATTTGCGATTAACTCGCCGGATCCGGACTCACCATGAACAATGCAGAACTCCAACAACGTAAAGATGCAGCCACGCCACGCGGCGTCGGCGTAATGTGCCAGTTCTACGCCGAACGCGCCCTCAACGCCGAAATTTGGGATGTCGAGGGCCGCCGCTATATCGATTTCGCGGCCGGCATCGCGGTACTCAATACCGGCCACCGTCATCCAAAAATCATGGCGGCGATCGAGCAGCAGCTGGGCAAATTTACCCACACCTGCTATCAGGTTGTGCCGTATGCGAGTTACGTCGAACTGGCGGAGCGCATCAACGCGCTGACGCCGGGCAGCCACGCCAAGAAGACCGCCTTCTTCTCGAGCGGTGCCGAGGCAGTGGAAAACGCCATCAAGATCGCGCGCGCCGCCACCGGTCGCAGCGCGGTCATCGCTTTCGCCGGCGGCTTCCACGGCCGCACCATGATGGGCATGGCGCTGACCGGCAAGGTGGCGCCCTACAAGATCGGCTTCGGCCCGTTCCCGGCCGAGATTTACCACGCGCCGTTCCCGCTGCCGCTGCATGGTGTCAGCACCGAAGATGCGCTGAATGCAGTCCACACGCTATTTAAGGCCGACGTCGATCCGCAACGGGTGGCGGCCATCATCCTTGAGCCGGTGCAGGGCGAAGGCGGCTTCTATGCGGCGCCGCCGGCCTTCATGCAAGCGCTGCGCGCGCTATGCGACCAGCATGGCATCTTGCTGATCGCCGATGAAATCCAAACCGGCTTTGCCCGCACCGGCAAGCTGTTCGCCATGCAGCACTACGACGTGGTGCCGGATCTGATGACCATCGCAAAAAGTCTGGCCGGCGGCATGCCGCTGTCCGCCGTGTGCGGCCGCGCCGAAATCATGGATGCGCCGGCGCCGGGTGGACTGGGCGGCACCTACGCCGGCAATCCGCTGGCCATCGCCGCCGCCCACGCGGTGATCGACGTGATCGACGAGGAACAGCTGTGCCAACGTGCTACGCTGCTGGGGGACCGTCTCAAGGAGCGCGTGCATGGCCTGCGCCGCGCAGTGCCGCAAATCGCCGAAGTGCGCGGACTGGGCGCCATGGTCGCGGTGGAATTCCACCACGCCGCCAGCGGCGAGCCGGATGCGGTGTTTACCAAGCAGGTACAAGCCGCCGCGCTGCAACAGGGCTTGCTGCTGCTGACCTGCGGCGTACACGGTAACGTCATCCGCTTCCTGTTCCCGCTGACCATCCAGGATGCGGTAATGGACGAAGCGCTCGATATACTCGAGGCGGTATTGCGCAGCAGCGCCGCGGCTGCGGCTGCGGCTCCAGTTTAAGGAACGGCCATGCTGAACTTAAAAGATCCATCCCTGCTGCGCCAGCAGTGCTACATCAACGGCGGCTGGCACAACGCCGCCAATGGCGGCAGCATCGCCGTCACCAACCCAGCCAACGGCGCGCAGCTGGGCAGCGTACCGCGCATGGGCGCCGCCGAAACCGCGGACGCCATCGCCGCCGCCAATGCGGCCTGGCCGGCGTGGCGCAAGCGCAGCGCCAAGGAGCGCGCCGCCTTGCTGCGCAAGTGGCATAACCTGATGTTAGAGAACGCCGACGACCTGGCGCTGATCATGACGGCGGAACAAGGCAAGCCGCTGGCCGAAGCCAAAGGCGAAATCGCCTACGCCGCCTCCTTCATCGAATGGTTTGCCGAGGAGGGAAAACGTGTGGCCGGTGACACCCTGGCCTCGCCATGGCCGGATCGGCGCATCGTGGTCGTGAAAGAGCCGATCGGCGTCTGTGCCGCCATCACGCCGTGGAACTTCCCGGCGGCGATGATCACCCGCAAGGTCGGGCCGGCGCTGGCAGCTGGCTGCCCGATCGTGGTGAAGCCGGCGGAATTGACACCGCTCTCCGCGCTGGCGCTGGCGGTACTGGCTGAACGCGCCGGCATCCCGGCCGGTGTGTTCAATGTGCTGACCGGCGACGCGCGCGCCATCGGTGGCGAGATGACCGCCAACCCCACGGTACGCAAGCTGAGTTTCACCGGTTCCACGGCGGTCGGCCGCACACTGATGCAACAGTGCGCACCAACCATCAAGAAGCTGTCGCTGGAACTGGGCGGCAACGCCCCCTTCATCGTGTTCGACGACGCCGATCTGGATGCCGCGGTGGAAGGCGCCATCGCTTCCAAGTACCGCAACGCCGGCCAAACCTGCGTCTGCGCCAACCGGCTGTATGTGCAGGATGGCGTGTATGAAGCATTTGCCGCCAAACTGGTGGCGGCAGTGGCAAAGCTCAAGGTAGGCGACGGCGTTGAAGCAGGCGTCACGCAAGGCCCGCTGATCGAAGAAAAGGCCGTGCTCAAAGTGGAGCAGCATATTGCCGACGCCCTGTCCAAGGGCGGCCGCCTGCTGGCGGGCGGCCAGCGCCACGCGCTCGGTCACGGCTTTTTCCAGCCCACCGTCATCGCCGACGTCAGCGCCGACATGCTGGTCGCCAGCGAAGAAACCTTTGGTCCATTGGCGCCGCTGTTCCGCTTCCATAGCGACGAGGAAGTGCTGGCGCTGGCCAATGACACCGAGTTTGGACTGGCCGCCTACTTTTACTCGCGCGACATAGGCCGTATCTGGCGCGTGGCGGAAGGACTGGAGAGCGGCATGGTGGGCGTTAATACCGGCTTGATTTCCAACGAGATTGCGCCGTTCGGCGGGGTCAAGCAGTCGGGCCTCGGACGCGAGGGATCAAGCTACGGCATCGACGACTATCTGGTCATCAAATACATCTGCATGGGAGGTGTTTAAGCATGGCGCATCACGAATTCGCCTTCCGCTCCAGCGGCACTTATCTCAACCTCGAACGCGGCGAACGCGATACTCCGTATTGCATCGCCGGGCTAGCGTTTGATGGCGCGGTCAGCAATCGCCCCGGCGCGCGCCTCGGGCCGCAGGCGATTCGCCTCGCTTCGCAGATGCTGTGCGACGCCATTCACCCGCACTTCGACACCTCGCCGCTATCGCAATTATCCGACTGCGGCGACCTGCTGCTGCCCAATACCGGCATCGAAGCGATGCGCGAGGCACTGATGCCGCAAGCCGTCGCGCTACTGCGTCAATACCACATGGTGTGGCTGGGCGGCGACCATTCCGTGACGCTACCGCTGCTGCGCGCACTAAATCAAGTTCACGGCGGCCCAGTCGCCATGCTGCACTTCGACGCCCACTGCGATACCTGGACCAATCACTTCGGCGAACCATCAGGCCACGGCACTTGGGTGTACGAGGCGATGGAAGAAGGCTTATTGATACCGCAGGCATCGGTTCAGATGGGCATACGGTCATCCGGCGAGCGCGCAGCACGCGAGTACGTCAACACGGTCGGCGGCCGCGTCTTCACCGCGCGCGAACTGCGCGGCCTGGAAAGTCCACAGCAGTTAGCCGGAGTACTCAAAGAAATCCGCGAGCGCATGGCGGCAGCAGGTAATCCGCCCGTGTACCTGACGCTCGATATCGACTGCCTGGATCCGGCTTTTGCACCGGGTACCGGCACTCCTGAACCGGGTGGCATGACCTCGGCACAGGTGCTGTCTATCATCGAAGAACTGGCCGATCTCAATTGGTGCGGGATGGATTGCGTGGAAGTGGCGCCGCCTTATGATCATGCGGAGCTCACTTCCAACGCAGCGTCCACGTTTGTGTGGACTTACTTGTGCGGCCAAGTGGCCAAAAACTCGCGTTAATCAGCCCTTGGCGGCGGCAGCGAGCTGCTTGGAACGCAGCCGCTCGACGCGGGCGATATACAGGCTTGATGCGATGACGCCGATCGACACCACCAAGATGGTCAGCGCCGCTACCGCATTCACGCGTGGATCGAGACCCAGCCGTGCACGCGAGAAGATCACGATCGGCATGGTCGATGAGCCGGGGCCGGACAGGAAGGCCGACAGCACCACGTCATCCAGCGACAGCGTGAACGTCAGCAGCCACGCGGACCCCAGGGCCTGCTTGATGTTCGGCAGCGTCACGAGGAAAAACACCTGGAACGGGCGGCAGCCCAAATCCATCGCTGCTTCTTCCAGCGATTTATTCATCTCCTGCAACCGCGATTGCACCACCACCGTCGCATAGGCCATGCCCAGCAGGGTGTGGCCTAGCCAGATGGTGACCAGACCGCGCTCCGGGAAACCGAACATCTTTTGCACCGACACCAGCATCAGCAGCAGCGACAAACCGATAATCACCTCCGGCATCACCAGCGGAGCGCTGACCATGCCGGTGAACAGCGTGCGGCCGGTGAAGCGCTGATAGCGATCCAGCACAAACGCGGCAAACGTCCCGAGCACCACCGAACCGCAAGCCGTCAACAGCGCTATGCGCAGCGACAGACCGAAGCCGCTGAGGATCTCCTGGTCGTTCAGCAGCGCTGCATACCATTGCAGCGAGAAGCCGCTCCATACCATGTCCTGGCGCGAGCTGTTAAACGAGAACACCACCAACACCACAATCGGGATGTAGAGGAATAGGTAACCGAGCGACAGCCAGCCACGCCCGAACCAACGATGCAGGAACCGGGTCATTTGCGGGCCTCCTGTTCCGCCTGATATTTATTGAAGATCGCCATCGGCACAAGAATCAGCAAGATCACCACCACCGTCACCGAAGACGCCAGCGGCCAATCGTTATTGGTAAAGAATTCGTCCCACAACTGGCGGCCGATCATCAGCGTTTCCGGGCCGCCCAGCAGTTCTGGAATCACGTACTCGCCCACCGCCGGAATAAACACCAGCATGGTGCCGGCGATGATGCCCGACTTCGACAGCGGCACGGTGATGCGCCAGAAGGTCTGCCACGGCGTCGCGCCCAAGTCGGCGGCCGCCTCGATGAAGCGCACATCCATCTTCACCAGATTGGCATACAGCGGCAAAATCATGAACGGCAGGTAGGCATACACCATGCCGATGATCAACGAGAACTGCGTGTTCATCAAATGCAGCGGCTCGGAGATCACGCCGAGATTGAGCAGGAAGCTATTCAGGATGCCGTTGTTGGCAAGGATGCCCTTCCACGCGTAGATACGCAACAGGAAGGAGGTCCAGAACGGCATCATCACCAGCATCAGCAGCACCGGACGCATGGCCGGCTTGGCGCGCGCCATGAAGTAGGCAAACGGGTAGCCGATGGTCAGGCACAGGGCCGCCGTAATCGCGGCGAACTTGATCGAGTTCAGATAGGTGATCGCATACAGCTCGTCCTGCGCGATGAACAGGTAATTAGCAAATTTTATTTTCAGCGTGAGTATGCCATCGGCTACCGTCAGCAGCGTGCCGAACGGACCGCCGTCGCCGGAGTCCAGGTCGGCAAAACTGATGCGCAGCACGATCAGGAATGGGATCAGGAAAGCAAAGGTCAGCCACAGGAACGGCACGGCGATCACCGCGTTGCGTCCCGGTTGCTTGAACAGGTTCTTGAGGAAGTTCATACTGGTCCTGCCTTAGCGGGTCAGCACGACGACGTCGGCGCCGTCCCACCATGCAAACACGCGCTGCTCGCGCTTGAGCGCCGATTCATCGTGACGGGCCACATTGGTGCGCGAGACTTTCAGCACCATGCCGCTATCGAGCGTGACATGGTAGCTGGTCTCATTGCCGAAGTAGGAGATGCCGGTGATGGTACCCTGCACACAGTTGTAGCCATGCTCCTCGGCCTTGGCGCGCTGCTCCTGCGTCGGCGCTTCCGCTTGCACCGCGATCTTCTCCGGACGCACCGCTACGGAAACCGACATGCCCATGGTGCCGGTAATGCCGTGGGTGACGTAATGCTTGCCCTGCGGCGTATCGATGATGACGTGGTCCGGCTCATCCACTTCGACACTGCCGTTGAACAGATTAACGCTACCGATAAAATCGGCCACGAAGCGGCAGTTCGGAGTCTCGTAAATTTCGGCCGGGGCGCCCACTTGCAGAATGCGGCCCGCGCTCATCACTGCGATGCGGGTCGCCATGCTCATGGCTTCATCTTGATCGTGGGTGACCATCACGCAGGTCACGCCTACTTCTTCGATGATGCTGACCAGTTCCATTTGCGTGCGCTCGCGCAGCTTCTTATCCAGTGCGCCGAGCGGCTCATCCAGCAGCAGCAACTGCGGACGCTTGGCCAACGAACGCGCCAACGCCACGCGCTGCTGCTGGCCGCCGGACAGCTGGTGCGGCTTGCGTTTGGCGTACTCGGTCAACTGCACCAGCGACAGCATTTTCTCCACGCGCGCGGCGATGTCGCCTTTCGGCAGGCCGTCGCGGCGCAGGCCAAAAGCGATATTGTCCCATACCGACAGGTGTGGGAACAAGGCGTACGACTGGAACATCATGTTGATGGGACGCTGGTACGGCGGCACGTTGACGATGTCTTGCCCGGCCAGCGTGATGCTGCCGGAGGTTGGCGTTTCAAAGCCAGCCAGCATGCGCAACAGGGTCGACTTGCCGCAGCCCGAGCTACCCAGCAGTGCAAAGATTTCGCCCTTGTTGATCGCCACCGATACGTCATTGACGGCGCGGACGCCGTCGAATTCCTTAACAAGGTTCTTAATCAGGAGGAAAGGTTCAGCAGCGCGCTCTATGCTCATGTTATTAGAAAGGTAAAAAGATATTGGCCGAACCCGTGATTATAAAGGCAGCGCTCACACATGCAGCAATAAGTGTTCACGCTCCCACGGGCTAATGACCGTCATGAACTCCTGATGCTCCAATTCCTTGATGGCGGTGTAGACGTCGATGAAGCGTTCTCCCAACACTTCGCGCAGCCTGTCCTCCTGCCGCAACATGGTCAGCGCCTGCGGTAGTCCTTGCGGCAGCTCGTAGCCATGGCCGTAGGCGCTGCCGGTGTACATCGCCGTCGGCTCCAATTGATCGATCAGGCCAAGGTAGCCGCACGCCAGCGTCACGGCCATCGCCAGATACGGATTGGCGTCCGCGCCGATGATGCGATTCTCGACGCGGCGCTGCTCCACGCCGGAAATCGGAATGCGGAAGCCCACCGTGCGGTTGTCCATGGCCCACTGGATGTTGATCGGCGCGGCCGTATGGCGCACGATGCGGCGGTAGGAATTCACATATGGCGCCAGGATGGCCATCGCCGCCGGCGTGTAGCGCTGCAGACCGCCGATGTAGTGGCGGAAGTGCGGCGACGGCGAGCCATCGGGCGAATTAAAGATGTTACGGCCGCTGGCGCTATCGCTTACGCTCTGGTGCACATGCATGGCCGATCCGGGTTCGCCCGCCATCGGCTTGGCCATGAAGGTGGCGTACATATTGTGCTTGAGCGCCGCTTCGCGCAGTGTGCGCTTGAAATAGAACACATTGTCGGCCAGCGCCATCGCATCGCCATGCTGGAAATTCAGACCCATTTGGCCTGCGCCGGTTTCGTGGATCAGCGTGTCGACGTCGAGCTTCATCAGCGCGCAGTAGTCGTAGATGTCCTCGAACAGCGGATCGAATTCATTGACGGCATCGATGCTGTAGACCTGCCGCGTGGTTTCGGACCGACCGCTGCGGCCCACCGGCGCCTTCAACGGCAGGTCGGGATCGATGTTTTTTTCGGTGAGATAGAACTCCAGTTCCGGGCCAACCACCGGCGTCCAACCGCGATCCGCATACAGTTTGAGCACGCGACGCAGCACGGAGCGCGGCGCGAAGTCGACCAGCGTGCCGTCGGCGAAATAGCAATCGTGAATCACCTGCGCGGTCGGGTCGATGGCCCACGGCACGGCGGTGATGCTGCCGGGGTCCGCGCGCAGGATCATGTCGCGGTCGGTGTTGGAGATGGCGCGGTCGTAGGCCGTGTCCTCGATCGGGTAGTTGCCGGTGACGGTCATGCCCAGCACCGCTTCCGGGATGCGCATGCCGCGCTCCTGCGTGAATTTGGCGCGCGGCAGTATCTTCCCGCGCGCCACGCCCGTCAGGTCGGGCACCAGGCATTCGATTTCAGTGACTCGGTTTTCGTTGAGCCACTGATCCATATCAGCATCGGAGAAATTTTCACGGATAGACATGTGTGCGCTCTAGGTTGCGTTCGACAAGCCTAGCTTACCATAAGCACAACCTTGCTTACTGCGCTTCGGCTGCCTCCACGCGCGTTTGTACCAGTATCTTCTTGATCTCCGGGACGCAGGAGCCGCAATTGCCGCCGGCTTTCAGGCAGGCCGTCACTTCCGGCACCGTCTTCAGATCCTTCTCGATGATGGCATTGCAGATGGTGTTGCGGCCGACGCCGAAGCAGGAGCACACGGTAGGGCCGGTGTCGGCGCCCTTCTCCACCGGCATGCCGACCAGCAGGCCGACGCGATCGATCTCGCTCAATTGCTCCTTGGCGAACAGGCTGGCCAGCCACGCGCGCGACGGCATGTCCTGGCGCGGCGAGACGAAGATGCACTGGTCGATGCGGTCGTTCACCACGTGTACCGCGCGATACACGCCGGCGGTGCGGTCCTCGTATTCGAGCCAGTCGGCATCCAGATCCTGCACACCCAACAGCTCACGCGCCCATTCGGCATGGCTCTTGATGGTGTTGCGGCCGGCCAGTTCGTAGCGCGCGAATTCGCGGCCCTGGATGCGGGTCCAGTGGGCCACGCTCTCCAGCGCCACTTCGGCGCGGCTCAGGATGAAGCCATGCCAGTTGACGCGGAACTGCTCCACCCGCACCGGCGTATGCTTGAACTCAGGCTCGCCGGACACCGGATCGACCACCGGATTAACCACCGCGCCCACCCGCGCGTCGGATGCGGTCTGGCCGTTCCAGTGAATCGGAATGAAAATGGCGCCGCGCGGAATGCCGCCGCCGTGCTGCACGCGCGCCACCATCGCGCCCCATGCGGAGCTAACGCGTGCCAGCTCGCCTTCACGCACGCCGCTCAGCAACGCATCCTGTGGATGCATGTCGACGAACGATTCGGCGATGTGGTCGGCCAGCGTGGCGGACTTGCCGGTGCGCGTCATGGTATGCCACTGGTCGCGCACACGGCCGGTGTTGAGCGACAGCGGATAGTCTTCGCTGACGGCGTGCATCGGCGCACGCGGCGCGGTGGCGATGAAGCGCGCCTTGCCATCCGCATGCGCGTAGACGTTGTCTTTGAAGAGACGCGCCTCCACCTGCAGCTCGCCGGAAGCGGTGCGGCGCACCGGCCACTGGATCGGTTCCAGGTCATCGTACTCGCGCTGGTTCAAGCCGCCCAGGCCGGACATATCGAAAGCACGCGGCACGTCGCCCACGGCGTTGCGGAAGCCGCTCAGGCGCGCGTGCTCATCGAACACGCCGTGCGGGCCGCAGAAATCGAAACCGCTGTAGCCCATGCGCTGCGCGAACAGCGACAGGATCTTCCAGTCCGGCAGGGCTTCGCCCGGCGCCGCCAGGAAGGCGCGCTGGCGCGAGATGCGGCGCTCGGAGTTGGTGACCGTGCCATCCTTCTCACCCCAGCCCAGCGCCGGCAGCAGCACATCGGCATAGGCGGTGGTATCGGTGTTCTGCATGATATCGGAGGAGATCACCAGCTCGCACTTTTCCAGCGCGCGACGCGCCTGGTCGGCGTCCGGCAGGCTGACCACCGGATTGGTGGCGATCACCCATACCGACTTGACCTTGCCGTCTTCGATCGCTTTGAACAGGTCCACCGCTTTCAGGCCGCCCTTGTCGGCCATGGCCGGCGACTCCCAGAATGTCCGCGCCACTTCGCGGTGCTCGGCGCGTTCCAGGTCCATGTGCGCGGCCAGCATGTTGGCCAGGCCGCCCACTTCGCGCCCGCCCATGGCATTCGGCTGGCCGGTGATGGAGAACGGCCCCATGCCCGGCTTGCCGATGCGGCCGCCGATCAGGTGGCAGTTGATGATGGCATTGGCCTTGTCGGTGCCGGCCGACGATTGGTTCACGCCCATCGAGTAGGCCGTGATGGTCTTGCGGGTGGCGGCGAACAGTTCGTAGAACTCCAGCAGCACCGGCAGCTCGATGCGGCAGATCTTGGCCACCACGGCAGGGTCGCTGCAATCGACGTTGGCCACTTGCAGCGCGGCGTCGAAGCCGTTGGTGTGCTGGGCGATGAAGCGCGGATCGACCGCGCCGATGCGCGACAGATAGCTCAGCAGACCGTTGAACAGCCAGACGTCGGTGCCGGCCTTGACCGGCAGGTGCAGGTCGGCCAGCTCGCAGGTGGCGGTGCGGCGCGGATCGATGACCACCAGCTTCATCTCCGGCCGCGCTTCCTTGGCCTTGAGGATGCGCTGGAACAGAATCGGATGGCACCACGCGGTGTTGGAGCCAACCAGCACCACCATGTCGGCCAGTTCCAGGTCGTCGTAGCAGACCGGCACCAGGTCCTCGCCGAAGGCACGCTTGTAGCCAGCCACGGCGGACGACATGCACAGGCGCGAGTTGGTGTCGATGTTGGCGCTGCCGATGTAGCCCTTCATCAGCTTGTTGGCGACGTAGTAGTCTTCGGTCAGCAGCTGGCCGGAGACGTACAGCGCCACCGCATCCGGACCGTGTTCGGCGATGATGGTCTTCCAGGCGCCGGCCACTTTGTCCAGCGCTTCGTCCCACGATGCGCGGCGCAGGCCAAGGCCGTCTTCCTCGCGGATTTGCGGATACAGCAGGCGACCTTCCAGCCCTACCGTTTCGCCCAGCGCGGAACCCTTGACGCACAGGCGTCCCTTGTTCGCCGGGTGCTGCTTGTCGCCGGCGATGGCGATCGTGCCGTCGGCCAGCGGCGTGGCCTGCACGCCGCAGCCTACGCCGCAGTATGCACAAGTGGTACGGACAGCCAGATGGTCGGTGGACAGGTTCAAGATGCTTCTCGCTTTAAAATCACGCGGCCCGGTTGGACAGGGCCTCGCCAAATAACAGGGTTTGCCGGATCGGCGTAATATCGGCGCGGTTCTGGATCAAACCGAAATACCACGGGCCGTCTTTCACATCACCATACAGCACAGCGCCGGTGACGCGGCCGTCCTTGATCACCAGGCGCTTATAGACGCCCCGGCGCGCATCGCGCAACACCAGGTCTTCACTGCCTTCGCCGCCGACGAAATCGCCCACCGAATACAGATCGACGCCGGTGACTTTCAGGCGGGTGGGCGAGGTTTGCTGGACGTAGCGGCGCACGCCGGCGCCGGCCAGGTGGGCGCCGCACACGCGCGCCTGGTCCCAGATCGGCGCCACCAGGCCGAAAGTGGCGCTGCGGTGCTGCACGCATTCGCCGACGGCGTAGACGCGCGGATCGTAGGTTTGCAGCGTATCGTCCACCACGATGGCGCGCTCGCAATGCAGGCCGGCCGATTTGGCCAGCTCGATGTTGGGTCGCACGCCGGCGGTCATCACCACCAGGTCGGCCGGAATCACGGTGCCGTCCTTGAAGCGCACGCCGGTCACGCGGTCCGGGCCGAGAATTTCCTCGGTCTGCGCGCACATCATGAACTTCAGGCCTTTCGCTTCCAGCGCTTTTTGCAGCAGCAGTGCGGCCGGCTTGTCGAGCTGCTGGTTCATCAGCGCGTCGGTCACGTGCACCACGGTCACGCTCATGCCCTGGCGTTGCAGGCCATTGGCGGCCTCCAGGCCAAGCAGGCCGCCGCCGATCACGACTGCGTTGCGGTGATTGCGCGCCATCGCCAGCATGGTTTCCACGTCCTGAATATCGCGGAAGGCCAGCACGCCTTTCAGCTGATGGCCCGGCACGGGAATGATGAAAGGCTTGGAGCCGGTGGCGATCAGCAAGCGGTCGTAGCGTACTTCCAGCCCGGACTGCGCACGCACGATGCGGTTGCGGCGGTCGATGTGCACCACCGGGTCGCCCGCGTGCAGCGTGATGTTGTGCTGGACGTACCATTCGCGCGTGTTGAGCATGATGTCGTCGATGCTCTTCTCGCCGGCCAGCACCGGCGACAGCAGGATGCGGTTGTAGTTACCGTGCGGCTCGGCGCCGAACACGGTGATGTCGTACATGTCCGGCGCCAGCTTGTACAGTTCTTCAACTGTACGCATGCCGGCCATGCCGTTGCCAATGACTACCAGAGATGGTTTCATCATATCGTCACCTTATGCTCCGTCATTCCCGAGAACGCGGGAATCCATGCTGAGCATGCGTTCTATGGATTCCCGCCTTCGCGGGAATGACGGGGTGGAATTCACAGGCCTACCCAGACTTTGCCGTCGGCCACGCGTGCCGGATAGGTGCCGACCGAATGCTCCGGCGCTTCCAGGCATTCGCCGGTCTGCAGGTCGAAGTGCTGCTTGTAGATCGGCGAGGCCACCACGATGCGCTCGCCCAGCGAACCGACCAGGCCGCGCGACAGCACCGAGGCTTCCGAATTCGGATCATAGTTATCGATGGCGAACACGCGCGCTTCGCCGTCGTCGACGTGGAACACGGCCACCTGCGCGTCGTTCAGCAGAGCGCACACGCCTGTGTTGGGCACGATGTCGTCCAGGTTGCAGACGGCGATCCAGTTATCTGTTTGAATATCACGGTGCATATAATTCTCCTCAAGCTGCCTTGACTGCGATAGGGATAACGCGCTTGCGTTCTTCGATGGTGGCCGGGCGGATCTGGCCGCGCTCCTCCAGGAACAGCACGTTCTGGTCGCCCTTGTCGCTGTTGACGAAGTGGCGGAAACGCTTGCGGGTCTCTGGATTCTCGACCGCTTCCTTCCACTCGCAAGCGTAGGTGTTGACCACGTGCTGCATGTCGGCTTCCAACTCGGCGGCGATGCCCAGCTTGTCCTTGACGACGACGTCCTTCAGGTAATCCAGGCCGCCTTCCAGGTTCTCGCGCCAGGTGCTGGTGCGCTGCAGGCGGTCGCCGGTGCGGCTGTAGAACATCAGGAAGCGGTCGATGTATTTGATCAGCGTTTCCTTGTCGAGTTCCGTCGCCAGCAGTTCGGCGTGGCGCGGCTTCATGCCGCCGTTGCCGGACACGTACAGGTTCCAGCCTTTTTCGGTGGCGATCACGCCGACGTCCTTGCCCTGCGCTTCGGCGCACTCGCGAGTGCAGCCGGATACGCCGAACTTGATCTTGTGCGGCGTGCGCAAGCCTTTGTAGCGGTTCTCCAGTTCGACCGCCAGGCCGATGGAGTCATCGACGCCGTAACGGCACCAGGTCGAGCCGACGCAGGACTTCACGGTGCGCAGCGACTTGCCGTAGGCATGGCCGGATTCGAAGCCGGCGGCGATCAGTTCTTCCCAGATCAGCGGCAGCTGCTCGACGCGGGCGCCGAACATGTCGACGCGGGCGCCGCCGGTGATCTTGGTGTACAGGCCGTACTTCTTGGCGACCATGCCCACCGCGATCAAGCCGTCCGGCGTGACTTCACCGGCCGGCATGCGTGGCACCACCGAGTAGGTGCCGTCCTTCTGGATATTGCCAAGGAAGTAGTCGTTGGTGTCCTGCAGGCTGGCGTGTTCCTTCTTCAGCACGAAGTCGTTGTAGACGGTGGCCAGAATGCTGGCGGCCAGCGGTTTGCAGACGTCGCAACCGAGGCCTTTGCCGTGCTTGTGCAGCAGCTCCGGGAAGGTCTTGACCTGGCCGACTTTGATCAGATGGAACAGCTCCTGGCGCGCGTAGGCGAAGTGTTCGCAGACATGGTTGTTCACCTCCATGCCCTGCTTCTTCATCTCGGCCTTCATCACCTGCGTCACCAGCGGCACGCAGCCGCCGCAAGCGGTGCCGGCACCGGTGCAGCTTTTCAGTTCACCGATGGTGCACGCGCCGTTGGTCACAGCCGCGCACAACGTGCCTTTCGATACGTCGTTGCAGGAGCAGATCTGCGCACTGTCCGGCAGCGCATCCACGCCCAGCGTCGGCTTGGCAGCGCCATCCGATTGCGGCAGGATCAGGAACTCCGGCGATTCCGGCAGCTCGATTTTGTTCAACATCATCTGCAGCAGCGTGCCATACTCGCTGGCATCGCCCACCATCACGCCGCCCAGCAGGTACCTGCCGCAGCTGGACACCACGATCTTCTTGTAGATCTGTTTGCGCTCGTCGATGAACTGGTAGGAGTGGCTGCCCTCTTCCTTGCCGTGCGGATCGCCGATGGACGCCACGTCCACGCCCATCAGTTTCAGCTTGGTGCTCATGTCGGCGCCGGAGAACTCGCCCGCTTCGCCCAGCATGTGCTTGACGGCGACGCGCGCCATTTCGTAGCCCGGCGCGACCAGGCCGAAGATCATGCCGCCCCACAGCGCGCATTCGCCGATCGCATACACGTCCGGGTCGGAAGTGACGCAGTTGTTATTGATTTCGATGCCGCCGCGCGGGCCGATGGTCAGGCCGGCTTCCTTGGCCAGCATGTCGCGCGGGCGGATACCGGCCGAGAACACGATCATGTCGGCATCCAGGTGGCCGCCGTCGGCGAACTCCATGCGGTGGGTGCCATCCACGCCGTCGACGATGGCGGTGGTGTTTTTGCCCGTGTGGACGGTGACGCCCAGCTCTTCGATTTTACGGCGCAACACGCGCCCGCCGCCATCGTCCACCTGCACCGCCATCAGGCGCGGCGAGAATTCCACCACGTGGGTTTCCAGCTTCATGTCGCGCAGGGCCTTGGCGCACTCGAGGCCCAGCAGGCCGCCGCCGATCACCACGCCGGTCTTCGAACGGTTGCCGCATTCGAGCATCGCTTCCAGGTCTTCGATGGTGCGGTAGACGAAGCAGTCCTTGCGCTCTTTGCCCGGCAGCGGCGGCACGAAGGGGAACGAGCCGGTGGCGATCACCAGCTTGTCGTAGTCCAGCACACTGCCGTCGGCGATGGTGACGGTCTTGCCCTTGGTGTCGATGGCGGTGGCGCGGGTGTTCAGGCGCAGCACCATGCTTATTTCCGAATCCTTGCGGTCGAAGAAACCAGGCTTCACCAGCGATAGGTCTTCAGCCTTTTTACCGGAGAAGAATTCCGACAGGTGCACGCGGTCGTAGGCCGGGCGCGGCTCTTCGCACAGCACCGTCACCTGCAGCTTGGCGGCGCTGCTGCTGGCCAGGCTTTCCAGGAATTTGTGGCCAACCATGCCGTGGCCGATGACGATAATTTTCATGATGCGTTTCCTTTTAAGCTGCCAGCTTGGTGGCGATTGCGGATTCTTCTACTGCGGCGCCGCTGAAGCGCGCCGCCAGTGCGCACAGGGCGGAGATGGCGACCAGCACGCCGAGGATACTCAGCGTCTGCTGCACGTCGCCGGTGCCTTTCATCAGGAAGCCTGCCGCGACGGCGCCTACGTTGCCGCCGGCGCCGATGATGCCGGCCACGCCGCCCAGGGCGCGCTTGTCGACGAACGGCACCACGGCGTAGGTCGCGCCGCAAGCCATATGGGTGAACAGGCCGAAGAACAGCATTGCGGCGATGGCCAGTGCGGCGCTGCCGGCATTGGCGAACATCAGCAGGCCGGCACCTTCGCCCAGCATCAGCACGAACAGCAGGACGACGCGGTTATTCAGGTTGCCGTTGACGGCCAGCTTGTCCGACACCCAGCCGCCCAGTGCGCGGGCGAACAGCGCCAGCAGGCCGAAACTGCCGGCCGCCATGCCGGCTTGGGCCAGCGTCAGCTTGAAGTGGTCGACGTAGTAGACGGCGGCGATGTTGTGGATGAAAATCTCGATGCCGAAGCAGGCGCCATAGGTGATGAACAGCAGCCATACGCGGTGGTTGGTCGCGGCCAGCTTGAACGAATCCCAGCCACCTGCTCGGGCAGTGCCCTTGCTACCGCCTTCGATCGTCATGCCGGCGGCGCGCAGTTCAGTGAAGTTCCCTTGCGGGCAATCCTGGGTAAAGCGGTAGTAGACAAAGGCCATGACGATCATCAGCACGCCCGGCACGATCAGCGCTGCGCGCCAGCCGTAGCCTTCGCCCACGCCGAGCATCACCATGGCGGCCATCAGCAGCGGCATGGCCGCCTGCGCGGCGCCGCCGCCGGCATTGCCCCAACCTGCGGCGGCCGCATTGGCGGTGCCCACCACTTTAGGGCCGAACATCACCGAGGTGTGGTACTGCGTGATGACGAAGCTGGCGCCGGCCGCGCCGATGGCCAAACGGAAGAACAGGAAGCTCTCGTAGCTCTGTGCGAAGGCCACGCCGATCACCGGAATGGAACCCAGCAGCAGCAAGCCGGTATAGGCTTTGCGCGGGCCGAAGTGGTCGCACAGCGGGCCGATAATCAGGCGCACGATGATGGTGACGGCAACCGCCGCGATGTTGATGTTGGCGATCTGCGCGACGCTCAGGCCAAACTCGCCTTTAATCACCGGCATCAGCGGCGCGCAGGCGAACCATGCGAAGAAGCAGACGAAGAACGCCATCCAGGTCAAGTGGAACGCCCGCATCTGAGGGGTTGAAATCGAAAAGAGCTTGATGCTGGTAGCTTTGCTGGCCATTTTTTTATCCCGTTCAGAAAACAAAAAGGCGTCCGCGCAACCAGGCCTCAAAGACTGGGTTGGGCGGACGCCGTTGTCCTGCCAGTCCGTCTTTGGACCAGCTATGAATTCGTGTACTTCGGGGAGATCGCCGTTGATCCCTTAGCCTCTGTATTGCAAGAGCCGTGCCACCCGCTGAAAACGGCTTGTGCAGGGGGAAGCGCGGTTTTGCGGCTGTTGCACGCTATGGTGCGGTGCGATATCGCGGTGCATAATGCACGCTATGGGTGCGCCAGGCCGGTGCATTTATTGCAAGCGATGGAGGCGCAGTGGGCACTTCGCTGGCAAGCATGGGCGCCGCCAGTTCCTGCCAGGCGTCGGCGCAGCGGACCACGTCGCCAACGATGATGATGCTGGGGCTACCCAGGCCGCTATCGCGCAGGGCTTGCGGCAGCTGACCCAAGGTGGTGATCAGTTGCTGCTGGTCGGCGCGAGTGGCCGACTGCACCACTGCCACCGGCGTGTCGGCCGGGGCGCCGCCGGACAGCAGGCCGCTCTGGATGCTGTCCACACGGGCCACACCCATATAGATCACCAATGTCAGCTTGCTCTGCGCGAGGGCCGCCCAATTCGGCTCCGACGCTTCGTCCTTGCCATGGCCGGTGACGAAGGTGGCGCCCTGGCTCCATGCGCGGTGCGTGACCGGGATGCCGATGCTGGTGGGCGCCGCGAGGCCGCTGCTGATGCCCGGCACCACCTCGACTTCGATGCCTTGCGCGCGCAGGGAGGCGCGCTCCTCGCCGCCACGGCCGAACATATAGGGATCGCCGCCCTTCAGCCGCACCACGCGGTTGCCGGCGCGCGCTTCGGCGATCATCAGCCGTTCGATGAATTCCTGCGGCGTGGAAGCACAGCCGCCACGCTTGCCAACCTGAATCACGCGTGCGCTAGCTGGCGCGAAGGCCAATACTTCAGGATTGACCAGATCATCGATCAGCACCACGTCCGCGCGTTCGATGGCCCGCACGGCCTTCAAGGTCAACAATTCCGGGTCGCCGGGACCGGCGCCCACCAAGGTTACGCTAGCCATATTTCCCCCGCCGCGGCCAGTGCGGCCGCCACCATTTCGTCAATCTCGCCGCTGATGGAAGACAAAACGCCCGCCACCACCGAGAACTCTTTGCCGGCCTGCCCGGCCCGCGCCGCCACGATGCGCGCGTTGAACGCCACCATGCGCGCCTGGCGGTTGATGGTTTCGATATCCGTAATCACGCCGCGCAGCTGCTTCTTCATCAGGCGCGCGTGCGACTTGGACTGCTCTTCGTAGATGCCGGTGATCTGGTTCAGGATCGCCAGCGTCGGCGTGGTGATGCGCACCAGCTCCGCCAGCAGCTCGCCGCTGTCGCGGGCATTCTGCGCGATGGCCCTCAGGGTGCGCTCGGCCAGGTCGGCGAAGGCGGTGATCTCGCGGTCGCCCTGCAGCTTGCCGAAGTAGGCCTGCTCCAGCTCCGGGCAGAACACGCCCGGCAGGCCGTCGCCGTCGGTCAGCAGCGACTTGTGCGCGCCGCGGAACAGCGTCAGCGTCTCCTGCGCAACCGCCGCCGCGCCTTCCTGCTGCTGCGATGCCAGCACGGCGTACAGCACCAGCCGCTGCGAGGTGAAGCGGCGACGCCCGGACAAGTTGATCAGGGCGCCGAAGACTTCTCCCGGCAATGGTTTGCCGGCATGGGAGCCGGCGGCTGGTGGCATGGGCGCGTGCATGTGCATCGTGGTTTCTCCTTTATTTAAGCGGCCTTCGCGGGATGCGCCTGTTTCCGGTACAGGAACTCCAGCACCGCCGTGCGGTATTCCATGTACTTCGCATCCGACGCCAGCGCCACGCGGTCGCGCGGTCGCTCCAGCTGCACATCGACGATTTCGCCGATGGTGGCGGCCGGGCCGTTGGTCATCATGACGATGCGGTCCGACAGCAGCACTGCTTCGTCGACATCGTGCGTCACCATCACCACGGTGGATTTGGTGGCGGCGACGATCTTCAGCAGTTCATCCTGCAAGTGGGCGCGGGTCAGCGCGTCCAGTGCGCCGAAGGGTTCATCCATCAGCAGCACTTTCGGCTCCATCGCCAATGCGCGGGCGATGCCGACGCGCTGTTTCATGCCGCCGGAAATTTCATGCGGACGCTTGGCTTCGGCGGCCGTCAGGCCCACCAGCGCCAGCGCCGCCATGGTGCGCTCCTTCAGCTGCGCCTTCGATTCAAGCTTGCCGAATACGCGTTCCACGCCGAGATACACGTTCTCGTAGCAAGTCAGCCATGGCAGCAGTGAATGGTTCTGGAACACCACCGAACGCTCCGGCGACGGCCCGGCGATCTCGCGGTTGGCGCACAACAGCACGCCGTCGCTAGGCTTCAGCAGGCCGGCGATCAGGTTGAGCAGGGTCGATTTGCCGCAGCCCGAGTGGCCGATCAGCGTGATGAATTCGCCCTTGCGCACGGTCAGATCGATTTCACGCAGCGCGTGGAAGATGCCCTTCTTGGTATGGAACACCATCTCCACGCCTTCGATATCGATGAATTTGGATTCGTCCATGATCGCGCTCCTTAGTTCGACACTTGTTCGTAGGTGAATGCACGGGCCAGCGCCATCAGCGCCTGCTCCAGCAGCAAGCCAACCAGGCCGATGGCCACGATGGCGATGATGATGTGCGGTACATTCAGGTTGTTCCACTCGTCCCATACCCAGAAGCCGATGCCCACGCCGCCGGTCAGCATTTCCGCCGCGACGATCACCAGCCACGCGGTGCCGATCGACAGGCGCACGCCGGTCAGGATGTACGGCAGGGCCGATGGCAGCAGGATCTTGGTCAGCACCTTCCACTCCGACAGGTTGAGCACACGCGCCACGTTCATATAATCCTGCGGCACGCGCTGCACGCCAACGGCGGTGTTGATGATCATCGGCCAGATGGAGCAGATGAAGATCGACCAGATGGCGGCCGGGTTGGCCGACTTGAACACCAGCAGGCCGATCGGCAGCCAGGCCAATGGCGACACCGGTTTCAGCAAACTGATGATCGGGCCGAACATGGCGCCGACGAACTGCACGCGGCCGATCAGGAAGCCCAGCGGAATGCCCACCAGCGCGGCCAGACCGAAGCCCACGCCGACGCGCTGCAAGGACGCCAGCAAATTCCAGCCGATGCCCTGGTCGTTCGGGCTGTTGCGGTAGAACGGATCGGCAAACAGCTTGGCCGCTTCCTGCAGCGTGACCAGCGGCGTCGGGAAGGAGCTGTTGTTCACCGTGATCAGCTGCCACACCAGCACCAGCAAGGCGGCACCCACCAGCGGCGCGACGATTTTCATGGCGGTGGCGGAGACTTGCTGGCGCACGCGCGCCGTGCCGTTGGAGGCAAGGGGGCGGCGCGGACGGCGCGTCGATGCAGCCGGCGCTGCGGAGGCTTCGGCTGCGGCGGCGACAGCAACCGTCACCGGTTCTGCACTATCAGGTTTAAGCATGGCGTTCATGGCATCCTCCTGTCATCAGGCTTTGATCTTGAACGAGGCGGCGAACGCTTTCGGGTTCTTGCCGTCCCAAACGGAACCATCCATCAGTTTCGACGTGCGCAGAGGGCTCTTCGGCACCGGCGTCTTGGTCATGGTGGCCGCATCCTTGTACAAATCGATCTGGTTGACCGAGGTCGCCACGGCCAGATAGTCTGGATCTTCCTTCAGCAAGCCCCAGCGGCGGTGCTGGGTCATGAACCACATGCCGTCCGACAGGTAAGGGAAGTTGACCGCGCCATCGTTGTAGAACTTCATGTGGTTTGGATCGTCCCAGGTCTTGCCCAGGCCATTCTGGTAGCGGCCCATGATGCGCTGGTCGATCACGTCCTTGCTGGTGTTGACGTAGGACTTGTCGGCGATGGTTTCGGCCATCTTGTTCTTGTTGGCCAGCGAGGAGTCGATCCATTTGCCGGCATCGAGGATGGCGGCCATCATGGCGCGGCAGGTGTTCGGATACTTCCTGGCGAATTCCAGCGTCGAGCCCAGCACCTTTTCCGGGTGATCCTTCCAGATGTCCTGGGTGGTGGTGGCGGTGATGCCGACGCCGTCCATGATGGCGCGGTGGCCCCACGGTTCGCCCACGCAGAAGCCGTCCATATTCCCGACCCGCATATTGGCCACCATCTGCGGCGGCGGCACCGTGATCACCTTGGCGTCCTTCATCGGGTTGATGCCGTTGGCGGCCAGCCAGTAGTACAGCCACATGGCGTGGGTGCCGGTCGGGAAGGTCTGCGCGAAGGTGTATTCGCGCTTGTCGGTGTTCATCAGCTTGGCCAGCGAGGCGCCGTCGACCGCGCCCTTGTCGGCCACTTTCTTGGACAGGGTGATCGCCTGGCCGTTGTTATTGAGGCTCATCAGCACGGCCATGTCCTTCTTCTGGCCGCCGATGCCCATCTGCACGCCGTACAGCAGGCCATACAGCACATGGGCCGCATCGAGATCGCCATTGGCCAGCTTGTCGCGCACGCCGGCCCAGGAGGCTTCCTTGCTCAGCACGAACTTGACGCCGTACTTCTTGTCGAAGCCCAGTACCGAGGCCATGACCACGGAAGCGCAGTCGGTCAGCGGGATGAAGCCGATCTTGATTTCTTCCTTCTCCGGCTTATCCGAACCCGCTGCCCATACGCCACCCGTCGACAAACCCAACATGCTTCCTCCCGCTACAAGACCTGCACCATGAATCAATTTTCTACGCGTGGCATTCACCTCTTCCGTCTTCGGTGGCAGCGCGCTCTTCGTATCAAGCTTCTTGTAATTCATGGCTATCCCTTCTTGTAGTCGTCAATAACTATCGGCCAAAAAAAACGCCTACCCTCACGAAAGCATTCATGATTGGGTAGACGTCGTTGTCTGGTGAGCCCTACCGCCGTTGGCAGGGCACAGCCGCGCATCTTTGCGCTTGACTACAGCTATGCAATGTCCGTGCCAGCGGCTTTACAGAGGGAAAGGGTGGTGGCGGGATGGGATTTGCCCAAAAAAAATGCACCGCAATTGCGCGGTGCATCATTTTGGGTGGGCGTTTTCAGCCCAGCAGGTCTTCCACGTCCAGAATGCGCTGCGCCACTTCGGACAGCTTGAGGTTCTTGCTCATGGCCATGGAGCGCAGCTTCTGGTAGGCCTGTTCCTCAGTGAAGCGCTGGCGCTCCATCAGCAGGCCCTTGGCGCGTTCGATGACCTTGCGCTCGGCCAGTTTGCTCTTGGTGTCGCTCAACTCCTCCAGCAGCTTCTGCTCGCGCTTGAACTGCGCCAACGCCACCTGCAGCACCGGCTTGATGCGCTCGCCCTGCAGGCCGGCCACGATGTAGGCCGACACGCCCGCCTCCACCGCCGCTTCCATGCTTTCCGGGTCCTGGTCCTCGGTGAACATGACGATGGGGCGGCGTTCATCGCGGGTGGCGATGACGATGTGCTCCAACACGTCGCGCGCGTCGGACTCGGCATCGACGATGATCATGTCCGGCTGCAGCTGGCCGATGCGCTCGGGCAGATACATATCGGGCGGCAGCGAGGCGACGATGTCGTAACCGGCTTCCAGTAGGCCGATACGCAATACCCGCGCACGCTCGGCCTGGGCATGCAGCGCTTCGTCATCCTCGTCATGGATGACGGTGTTGACAACGACGATACGCAGATTGGGCATGGCCGGCTTACGCATGGGAGTGGGTTATGACCTTGCTGCAAGCAAGAATCAAACCAGTATTTTGAATAGACATGCGCAGATTCTACGGCACAAAGGCCCGATCCTGCCAGACATCATCTCAGCGTTGCATGCCCCAACGCCGCACGGTGAACGTTTCCAGTGGTCGGAATACCACGTTTTCCACCAGCAGGCCGATCAGGATGACGGCGGCCAGGCCGGCGAATACCTTGTCGGTGTAGAGCTCGTTACGGTTCTGGAAGATGTACCAGCCGAGGCCGCCCTGTCCGGCGGTGGTGCCGAACACCAGTTCGGCCGCGATCAGGGTGCGCCAGGCGAAGGCCCAGCCGATCTTCAGGCCGGACAGGATGGACGGCAGCGCGGCCGGCACCAGGATGTGCAGCACCAAGCGCAGGCCGTTCAGGCCGTAGTTGCGGCCGGCCATGCGCAAGGTCTCGGGGACCGACTGGAAGCCGGCGTAGGCGCCCAGCGCCAGCGGCCACAGCACCGCATGCACGATCACGAACAGCAGGCTGGCCTTGCCCAGGCCGAACCACAGCAGCGCCAGCGGCAGCAGGGCGATGGCTGGCAGCGGATTGAACATGGCGGTCAGGGTTTCCAGCAGGTCGCGGCCGATGCGGGTGGAGGCGGCCAGCGCGGTCAGGGCGAAGGCGGCGGCGATACCGGCCAGATAGCCTTGCAGCAGCACGCTGAGCGAGACGCCCACGCGGTCCAGCAGCTCGCCGCTGAGGATGCCTTGTGCGAAGGCTTGGGCGGTTTGCAGGAAGGTCGGCAGCAGCAGGTCGTTGTCCTGCCAACGGGCCACGGCTTGCCACAGCACGGCCAGCACGAGCAGGATGATGGTTTTGCGCAGCCAGCTTTGCTGCCATGCGCGCTGCGCCGGCGGCAGGGCCGGGTCAGCGGCGCGCAGCGTAGGCGGTGAGACGGTGTATTCGCGCTCCTGGCGAATCGGCGGATCGAGGACCAGGCTCATGGTGCGTCGTCCTCGCGCAAGCGGGGACCCATAGGACGCGTGGCCGCATGCCGGGCATGGGCTCGCGCGTGCGCGAGAGCGACGGTGATGGTGGCAGTGGCGGCGTCAGGAAACAACAAACCATGGATGCGCTGCGTGGCCGCCTGAAACTCCGCGCCGCCGGCGCTGGCCAGGTCGAACTGATGGCTATTCAACTCCGCCCTCACCTGCCCCGGATGCGGCGACAACAACAGTATTCGATTCCCCACCAGCAGCGCCTCCTCAATCGAATGCGTCACGAACAACAGCGTGAAGCGCAGCTCTTCCCACAAGCGTCCCAGCTCCTCCTGCATCTTGCGCCGCGTGAGCGCATCGAGCGCGGCAAACGGCTCGTCCATCAACAGCACCGCCGGCTGCATGGCCAGCGCGCGGGCGATCGCCACGCGCTGCTTCATGCCGCCCGACAGCGTGTGCGGATGCGCCTTCTCAAAGCCGCCCAGGCCCACCTTGGCGATCCAGTGCATGGCCCGCTCGGCCGCTTCATGCCTGCTCACGCGTTTGGTCATCAGCAGCGGGAACATCACATTCTCTTTCACCGTCTTCCATGGCGGCAGCTGGTCGAACTCCTGGAACACCACAATCCGATCCGGTCCCGGCCCGCGCACCGGCGCGCCGTTGATCGAGATGCTGCCCGCCGCCGGCTTGATGAATCCCGCCGCCGCCTTCAGCAGCGAAGACTTGCCGCAGCCCGAAGGCCCCAGCAGCACAAAGCGGTCGCCGCGATATACATCGAAGCTGACATCGTGCGTGGCGCGCGTGCCGCCGTATTCGAGGCTCACACCTTCGGCGCGCAGCAGCGGCGCGATGCCGCCGGTAGGACTGACGATCTGCAGGCTCATGATCCGTTCGCGATCACCGGGTCTTCAAAGAAGTATTCGCGCCAGCTGGCCGGCTGCTTCTTGATGGCGCCGACGCGGTGCAGGAACTGCGCCAGGCCATAAGTGTTCTGCGGCGCCACGCTGAAGTTCACCTGCGGGTTCTTGATGATCTTCAAAAGCAGAGCGCGATCGACCTTGCTCTTGCTGATGCGCAGATAGGTGTCTGCCGCGCCCTCGGGATTCCTGGCGACGTACTGCGCCGCCTCCGCCAGCGCGGCGGTAAAGGCGCGATAGGTTTTCGGATTCTCGTTGCGGAACTTCTCGGTGGCGTACAACACGGTGGCCGAACTCGGGCCACCCAGCACGTCGTAGGAATTGAGCACGATGTGGGCATTCGGATTGCCGGCCAGCTCCTGTTCCTGGAACGGCGGATTGCCAAAGTGGCCGTTGATCTCCGTACCGCCTGCAATGACGGCGGCCGCCGCATCCGGGTGCGGAAGCGTCTGCGTAAATTTATCGAGGCGAGCAAACTCCTTGTCGCCCCACTGCTTGGCCGCCGCGTACTGCAGGATGCGCGACTGCACCGACACCGTCACCGCCGGCAGCGCGATGCGGTCCTTCTCGGTCAGGTCGGCAATCGTCTTCACTTTCGGATTGGTGCTCACCAGGTAGTAAGGGAAGCTGCCCAGCGACGCCACGCCTTTCACGTTCTGCTTGCCGTTGGTGCGGTCCCAGATGGTCAGCAGCGGGCCGACGCCGGCGCCGGCGATATCGATGGCGCCCGACAGCAGCGCGTCATTCACGGCCGAGCCGCCGGACAGCTGCAAGCGCTCCACCGTGATATCGACGCCGAGCTTCTTGCCCTGCTTCTCGATCAACTGCTGGTCCTGCGCCACATGCAGCAACAGGTACACCACGCCGAACTGCTCGGCGATGCGGATGCGTCCTTCGGCCTGCGCAGCGGGTGCGGCAAAGGCGAAGCTCAGGGCGAGAACGGCGGCGGTCAATCTGAACATGGTTTTCCTAGGTAGATTAGCAAGGCACATCGCCTTCGATGGTGGTGCGATACAGCTTGCGGCGCAGATGGTCCGGCGTGCCGCCGGCCAGATGCATCAACGAGCGGTTATCCCAGAACACCAGGTCGTGCGGCGCCCAGCGATGCCGGTACACATGCTCCGGCTTGACGCTGTGCGCGAACAGCTCGGCCAGCAGCACGCGGCTCTCGTCCTCCGGCAGGCCGACGATGCGGGTGGTGAAATGTTCGCTGACGAACAGCGCCTTGCGGCCCGTCTCGGGATGCGTGCGCACCACCGGATGCACCACCGGCTTGACCTCGTCGATCTGCGCCTGCGTCAGCGCCGGGCGGAAGGGACTGCGGCGGCGCAGCTCCTCGTACTGCGCCAGATAACTATGCTCGGCGCGCGCGCCTTGCACCGCATGGCGCAGCGCGGCCGGCAAGGTGTCCCAGGCCAGGTGCATATTGGCGAACAGGGTATCGCCGCCTTCGAGCGGCAGCTCCTGCGCGTGCAGCATGGAGCCGAGGCTCGGCGTTTCCTTGTACGACAGATCGGAATGCCAGAAATGGCCGGCGTCGCCGAGACCGAGCGGCTGGCCGTTCTCGATGAGGTTGGAGATGATCAGCACTTCCGGATGCGCCGGCAGTTGGAAATTGCGCAGCACATGGATTTGCAGCGGACCGAAGCGCCGACTGAAATCGACCTGCTGCTGCGGCGTGATACGCTGGTCGCGGAACACCAGCAGATGATGGTCCAGATGCGCCTCATGGATGCGCTGGAAGTCGCGCTGCGACAGCAGGCGGTTCAGGTCCAGCCCGAGAATTTCCGCGCCCAGCGGCGCATCGAATAATTCAACCTGAAAGGAATCCTGGAGAACGGCAGCCATCGCACACACCTTGAGAAAGTTGTGCGATACAGTTTATGCCGCAGTCTTTATTTAGAAAACGAAGCATATCCGATATCGTTATTACCTATCCGCCTGAGGAGTTGGCTGCATGCTGAGTGCGATACAAGACTTGATGGCGCGGCCGCTGTCGCGCGCAGACAAAGACGCCGCCTTCGCCGAAGGCCAGGCATCCGCTTTATTGTATGGCGCCACCGGGACGCCGCGCTGCTGGGACGATTGGGCTGCGGCGCTGGCCGCCGCCGCGCCGGGACTGGAAGGTTCGGCGATACTGGCCGACTTCCTGCGCATCATGCAGGAAGCGCCCATCCTGCCGGCGCCGTTGCGCTGGTTGCAGCGCTTGCTGGTGCGCGCCGCCGTGCAGATCACACCGGAACCGGTGCGCTCGCTGCCGCAGTTGCAAGGGCGCGGCCTGCGCCGGGGCGAGGCCACGCTGGTGCGGGTACTGGCGCGCACGGCGGCATTGCTGCCGTTGCGCGCCACGCCGCCCGCGCAGGCGGCCCGGCGGCTACGGCAAACACCACCGAAGTCGGCCGGCGCCTGAAACGTCTTACGCCGCCTCGGCGTACTTCGCCAGGCGCTGCTGCACCGCCGGCGCCAGTTGGTTGAGCGCGTTGACGGCAATCCCCATGTCCTGCAACTTGCCGTCGTTGATGCCGTAAACCCAGCCGTGCACGGTCAGGTCCTGGCCGCGTTCCCAGGCGTCCTGCACGATGGTGGTGGCGCAGACGTTGCTCACCTGCTCGACCACGTTCAGCTCGACCAGACGCTCCGAGCGGCGCTGTTCGTTGACCACGGTGCCCATATAGCGCTCGTGCTTCTGGTGCACGTCCTGCACGTGACGTAGCCAGTTGTCGACCAGGCCGACGCGGGTGCCGGTCATGGCGGCGTGCACGCCCTTGCAGCCGTAGTGGCCGACAATGATCACGTGCTTGACCTTCAGCACCTCGATCGCGAACTGCAGCACCGACAGGCAGTTCAGGTCCGAGTGCACCACCACGTTGGCGATGTTGCGATGGACGAAGACGTCGCCAGGCAGCAGGCCCAGCAGTTCATTCGCCGGCACGCGGCTGTCCGAGCAACCGATCCACAGGTACTCCGGCGCGGCCTGGGTGGCCAGGCGGTTGAAGAAGTCGGGGTCGCGTTCGACCTCAGACGCCGCCCAGCTACGGTTGTTCTCCAGCAGGTGACGCAGGGGGGACGTGCTCTTATCCAGATCGTTCATATAGCTCCTCTCGTACATAAGAAGACCGCCGGTCTGTCCGAAATGGGCAGCGCGGCGGTCCGATATTACCAAGTCTCTGTGACTGACCAGTTACTCAACTGAATTACTCAAAAAAGTCTTTGACCTTGTCACGCCAGGTTTTCGTCTGCGGGCTGTGCTTGGAACCGCCTTCGGTGGTCGACTTTTCAAAGTCGCGCAGCAAGTCTTTCTGCTTGTCGGTCAGCTTGACCGGCGTCTCGACCGCCACGTGGCAGAACAGATCGCCCGCGAAGCCGGAACGCACGCCCTTGATGCCCTTGCCCTTGAGGCGGAAGGTCTTGCCCGACTGGGTGCCTTCAGGAATCGTGAACGATACTTTACCAGACAAAGTCGGCACCTCGATTTCGCCGCCCAGCGCCGCCTTGGCGAAGGAGATCGGCATTTCGCAGTGCAGGTCGTCGCCTTCGCGCTGGAACACGCTGTGCGGCTTGATGTGGATTTCCACATACAGGTCGCCCGCTGGTCCGCCATTGGTCCCCGGTTCGCCGTTGCCGGACGAGCGGATGCGCATGCCGTTGTCGATGCCGACCGGGATCTTCACTTCCAGCGTCTTGTTGCGCTTGATGCGGCCCTGGCCGGCGCACGCTGCGCATGGCTCGGGAATGATCTTGCCGGTGCCGTGGCATTTCGGGCAGGTCTGCTGGATGCTGAAGAAGCCCTGCTGCATGCGCACCTGGCCGTGGCCGGCGCAGGTCGAGCAAGTCACCGGCGAGGTGCCCGGCTTGGCGCCGGAACCGTGGCAGGTGTCGCACTTGTCCCACGACGGCACGCGGATGGTGGTGTCGAAGCCGTGCGCGGCCTGTTCCAGGGTGATTTCCAGGTTGTAGCGCAAGTCGGCGCCACGGTACACCTGCGGACCCTGGCCGCGGCCACGGCCGCCGCCACCGAAGATGTCGCCGAAGATGTCGCCGAAGGCGTCGCCGAAGCCGCCCGCGCCGCCACCGCCGAAGCCGCCCGCATTCGGATCGACGCCGGCGTGACCATAGCGGTCATACGCTTCGCGCTTGTCCGCGTTGGTCAGCATCTCGTAGGCTTCTTTTACTTCCTTGAATTTGTCTTCCGCGTCTTTGCTGTCCGGATTGCGGTCCGGATGGTACTTCATAGCCAGTTTGCGATAGGCCTTCTTGATCTCGTCTTCCGATGCGCTTTTTGCGACACCGAGTATCTCGTAGAAATCACGCTTTGCCATATTGTCGGGACCTTGCTTAGTTTCTGTACTGATTTATGCGAAAAAGCCGAGCCGGCGGCATGGCCACGCGGCTCGGCATCCGTCGTTCCCGCGCAAGCGGGAACCCATGCTGAACGTCCATATCAAGCTCAGTATGGATTCCGCGCCTGCGCGGGAATGACGTGATTACTTGCTGTCTTTAACTTCTTTAAAGTCGGCGTCGACCACGTCGTCCTGCGGCTTGGCCTGTTCCGCACCGGCGCCTGCGCCTGGAGCAGCGCCTTCAGCACCGCCGGCAGCCTGCTGCGCCTGCATGTCGGCGTACATCTTCTCGCCCAGCTTCTGCGAAGCGGTCGACAGCGAAGCCACCTTGGCGTCGATCTCGGCCTTGTCGCCCGATTTGATCGAGGCTTCCAGGTCGGTGATCGCCGCTTCGATCTTCTCTTTCTCGCCGGCTTCCAGCTTGTCGCCGTATTCGGTCAGCGACTTGCGGGTCGAGTGCACCAGCGCGTCGGCTTGATTGCGCGACTCGGCCAGTTCTTTCACTTTCTTGTCTTCTTCGGCGTTGACTTCAGCATCCTTCACCATCTTCTGGATTTCCGCTTCGGTCAGGCCGGAGTTGGCCTTGATCGTGATCTTGTTTTCTTTGCCGGTGGCCTTGTCTTTGGCGCCGACGTGCAAAATGCCGTTGGCGTCAATGTCGAAAGTCACTTCGATCTGTGGCGTGCCGCGTGCTGCCGGCGGGATGCCTTCCAGATTGAATTCGCCCAGGCCTTTGTTGCCGGCCGCGATTTCGCGCTCACCCTGGTAGACCTTGATGGTCACCGCAGGCTGGTTGTCGTCGGCGGTCGAGAACACTTGCGAGAACTTGGTAGGAATCGTGGTGTTCTTGTGGATCATCTTGGTCATCACGCCGCCCAGGGTTTCGATACCCAGCGACAGTGGCGTCACGTCCAGCAGCAGCAAATCCTTGCGCTCGCCCGACAGGACCGAACCTTGAATCGCCGCGCCGACTGCAACCGCTTCGTCCGGGTTGACGTCCTTGCGTGGATCCTTGCCGAAGAACTCTTTGACTTTTTCCTGCACCTTCGGCATACGGGTCATGCCGCCGACCAGGATGATGTCGTCGATGTCCGAAACCTTCACGCCGGCATCCTTGATGGCGGTTTTGCATGGCTCGATGGTCGCGATGATCAGCTCTTCCACCAGCGATTCCAGCTTGGCGCGGGTCATTTTCAGAGTCAGGTGGACCGGTGCGCCGTTCGCCATGGCGATGTACGGCTCGTTGATTTCGGTCTGCTGCGACGACGACAGTTCGATCTTCGCGCGCTCGGCCGAAGCCTTGATGCGCTGCAGGGCGATCGGATCTTTTTTCAGGTCCAGGCCGTTGATCTTCTTGAACTCTTCGATGATGTAATCGATGATGCGCTGGTCGAAGTCTTCGCCGCCGAGGAAGGTGTCGCCGTTGGTCGACAGCACTTCGAACTGCTTCTCGCCGTCCACGTCCGCGATTTCAATGATCGAAACGTCGAACGTACCGCCGCCCAAGTCGTACACGGCGATCTTGCGGTCGCCCTTTTCAGTCTTGTCCAGGCCGAAAGCCAGTGCGGCTGCGGTGGGTTCGTTGATGATGCGCTTGACGTCCAGGCCAGCGATACGGCCGGCGTCTTTGGTGGCCTGACGCTGCGAGTCGTTGAAGTAAGCCGGTACGGTGATGACGGCCTCGGTGACTTCTTCACCCAGGTAGTCTTCCGCGGTCTTCTTCATCTTGCGCAGGACTTCCGCCGAGATTTGCGGCGGTGCCAGTTTCTTGTCGCGTACGCCGATCCAGGCATCGCCGTTGTCGGCTTTGGTGATGGTGTAAGGCATCAGGCCTATGTCCTTCTGCACTTCCTTCTCGTCGAACTTGCGACCGATCAGGCGCTTGACGGCGTACAGCGTATTTTTCGGATTGGTCACCGCCTGGCGTTTCGCCGGCGCGCCAACCAGGATTTCACCATCTTCTTGGTAAGCAATGATCGATGGCGTCGTGCGTGCGCCTTCGGCGTTTTCGATTACCTTTGGCTGACCGTTTTCCATCACGGAAACGCAGGAATTGGTCGTTCCCAGATCGATACCGATAATTCTACCCATGATTTTCTTCCTTATTTGCTAGAGTTCAGATGCTGCTTATATGTGGAAAAGCTCTGTGTTTTCAAGAGCTTGATATTTATTTTGCTTGCGCTGCGGTGACGATGGCAGGGCGCAGCAGGCGGTCGGCAATCATGTAGCCTTTTTGCAGCACGGAAACAACCGTGTTGGCATCCTGGTCGGCAGGCACCACGGCGACGGCCTGGTGCTTGTTCGGATCCAGCTTTTCGCCCTGCGCCGGTTCGATGGCGATCAGGCGGTTGCGTTCGAAGGCGGCGGACAGCTGCTTGAGGGTCATTTCGACGCCTTCCTTCAGCGATTCCAGCGTTGGCGCTTCGACTTTCAGGGCCATTTCCAGGCTGTCTTTGACCGGCACCAGCGCTTCGGCAAAGCTTTCCACAGCGAACTTGTGTGCTTTGGAAACATCTTCCTGGGCGCGGCGGCGGATGTTTTCACCGTCGGCCTTGGCGCGCATGAAGGCGTCGTGCATCTCGGCCAGCTTGGCTTCGGTGTCGGCCAGTTGCTGCTCCAGCGATGGCAAGCCCGTTTCCGGGGTCGATGGCGGGGCCGACGCAGCGGCTTCAGCCGCCTCTGGATTAGGTGGTACGGCTTGGTTTTCCTGATCTTGCATCTAGAGACTCCTACAATCGTATTTGTTTGACATTACTTGTGTTACCACTGTGTCAGCAAATGGGGCGATAACCTACGATTTCAAGGGTTATTTAACGTGCCATTTCGACCACAGGACAGCTTATCAGGCGGCTATTTTAACAGGCTGGCACTCGTCACCCGCAAGTGCTGATTGTCGGCTGACGGTGTGGCGGGGGCCGGAATGTTGCTTTTCAGTCTGGTGTGCCGCGTTGCAGGGCGGCGGCGCGGCCGACTTCGGCGTCTTTTTTCAGCGCCTCGCGCTCGGACTGGCCAAGCTGGGTCGGCCAGCCGATGATGTGCTGCTCGGCAATTTCGGCCAGCGCGGCGATCCAGGCCGGGGATTCGTTCAGGCA
Source organism: Duganella sp. BuS-21 (assembly GCA_041874725.1). Lineage (GTDB taxonomy): Bacteria > Pseudomonadota > Gammaproteobacteria > Burkholderiales > Burkholderiaceae_D > Rugamonas. Next base: position 6,209,844 of record CP097466.1, read on the forward strand.
GGGGATGTAGTGGAACCGGGCGCCTTGGCCGCCGCCGCTGGATTCAAATTCGTGACGCACCTCCATGCTGATCTCTTCCAGCGTTTCCAGGCAGTCGCTGATGAAGCCGGGGCAAATCACGTCCAGGCGGCGTACGCCGTCGCGCGCCAGCTGCGCCACGGTGGGCGCGGTGTAGGGCTGCAGCCATTCGGCCTTGCCGAAGCGCGACTGGAAAGTGACCACGTACTGTTCCGGCGTCAGCTTGAGGGCGGTGGCCAGCAGGCGCGCGGTCTTCAGGCATTCGCAGTGGTAGGGGTCGCCCAGCATCAGGGTGCGCTTGGGCACGCCGTGGAAGCTCATCACCAGTTTTTCCGGGCGGCCGTGCTGGTCCCAATGGTTGAGCACCGATTGCTTGAGGGCGCGGATATAGCCTTCGTGGTCGTGGTAATTACGCACGAAGCGCAGCTCGGGAATGTTGCGCACGCTGCCGTAGTGCTGGAACACGGCGTCGTAAATAGAGCCGGTGGTGGTGCCGGAGTATTGCGGGTAGGCGGGCAGCACCAGGATGCGGCCGGCGCCGTCGGCTTTCAGCTTGGCCAGCACCTCGGGCAGCGAGGGCGAGCCGTAGCGCATGGCCATGGCGACGGTCAGGTCTTCATGGCCGCGCTCGCCCAGGGCGGCATGCAGGCCCAGCGCCTGGGCGGCGGTGTGCACGCGCAGCGGCGAACCTTCGCGGGTCCAGATCGAGGCATATTTCTTGGCCGACTGGCCGGAGCGGAACGGCAGGATGATCAGGTTGAGGATGAACCACCAGATCGCGCGCGGAATCTCGACCACGCGCGGGTCGGACAGGAATTCCTTCAGGTAGCGGCGGACGGCGGAGCGGGTCGGCTCGTCGGGCGTGCCCAGGTTGACCAGGACGATGGCGCTGCGGCCGACTGCGCCGTGCTTGTGCTGCGGTTCTTTTTGGAAGGTCATGAATGGCTTAAGGTTACATCGTAAGCCACTATCTTAATGGATAAGTTTGGCAACCGCGACGGCGACTCCGCTCATGACCGTGGTAATCGCGAACGCAGTGACAATAAACCATTTGATCAAACGGGTTTCGAGACCTGCCAGGTCGGCCTTGGTTGCCATGTGCGCCTCCATTCCGTCAAGGCGAGTTTCGATACGGACCAGCCGCACTTTTGCATCCTCCGCGAAAGCTTCCAGCCTGTCCACTCTAAGCTCCAGATCCATCATTGCCTCCTCGTAAAGGCGCATGATCAATCTTAGCGCATTTCGCGCGCTTGAGACTGCGCTAGATCAAGACGCCAGCAGCTCGCGGGCGTGCTTGCGGGTGGTGGCGGTGATTTCCAGGCCGCCCAGCATGCGGGCGATTTCTTCCACCCGCGATTTGGCATCCAGCACCTCGATGCGCGAGGCGGTCTTGCCGTTGTCCAACGTCCCTTTCGCCACCTGGAAGTGCTGGCCGGCCTGGCTGGCCACTTGCGGCAGGTGCGTCACGCACAGCACCTGGCGCTCCTGCCCCAGCCGCCGCAGCAGACGCCCCACTACCTCGGCCACGCCGCCGCCGATGCCGCTGTCGACTTCATCGAAGATCAAGGTCGGCACCGTGGTGGCGTTGGAAGTGATCACCGAAATCGCCAGCGAAATGCGCGCCAGCTCGCCGCCGGACGCCACCTTGGCCAGCGGCCGCGCCGCCACGCCCGCATGCCCGGCCACCAGGAACTCCACCTGCTCCAGCCCATACGCGGCCGGCTCGCAGGCATTCAGCGCCACTTCAAAACGGCCGCCCGTCATGTTCAATTCCTGCATCGCCCTGGTGACCGCGCCGCCCAGCTGCGCCGCCGCCTGCACGCGCGTGGCCGACAGGCGCTGCGCTGCGGTCAGGTAGGCCGCTTTGAGTTTCTCTTCCTGCTTGCGCAAGCCCTCGATGTCGCTGGCGTCGGCAATCTGCGCCAGGCGCTCGGCCAGCTTGCTGTGTTCTTCCGGCAGCTGCTCTTCCGGCACGCGGAACTTGCGCGCCGCCGAATGGATGGCGTCCATGCGCGCTTCCACCTTGCGCAAGCGCTCTGGATCGAGATCGACGCGGTCGAGATAATCGTTGAGCGCATACACCGCCTCCTGCAGCTGGATGCGCGCCGGCTCGATCAGATCAACGATGGCCTGCAAGCCGGTATCGATGTCGGCCAGCTTGCCCAGCTTCTGGTTCAGCGACGACAGCTGCGACAGGATCGGATGATCCTCGGCCTCGGAAATCACGGCCAGCGCCTCCTGCGCGCCTTCCAGCAGGCTGGCCGCGTGCGACAGGCGGCTCTGCTCATTGCTGACCTCCGCCCACTCGCCCGGCTTGACCGCCAGCTTTTCCAATTCGTTGACCTGCCACTCCAGCCGCTCGCGCTCATACAGCACGTTGGCGGCGTTGGCTTCGAACTCCTCCAGTTGCTTGGCCAGCGCGCGCCACGCCTTGTAGGCCGCCGCCACCGCGCGGGCGTCGCCGTCGGCGCCGGCCTGGCCGTCCAGTAGCACGCGCTGCGCCTCGGTCTTCATCAGCGACTGGTGCGCGTGCTGGCCATGAATGTCGACCAGCAGGTCGCCCAGCTCGCGCAACTGCGCCGCCGTCGCCGCCACGCCGTTGATGTAGGCCTTGCTGCGGCCGGCGTTGTCGATCACGCGGCGCAGCAGCGCGCCGCCCTCCTCGACCGCGAATTCATGCGCCGCCAGCCAGTCGGCAGCCTGCTGGTTGGCCGCGACATCGGCCGCGAAGTCGGCTGTGATATCGGCCTTGGCCGCGCCCTCGCGCACCACGCTGGCGTCGCCGCGTCCGCCCAGCGCCAACGTCAGCGCATCGATCAGGATCGACTTGCCGGCCCCGGTCTCGCCGGTGAACACCGTAAAGCCGGCGGAAAATTCCAGTTCTATCGACTCGACAATAACGAAATCACGGATGGACAGGGTACGCAGCATGGAGACCTGTAAAGTGGTTAATTGAGTTTGCCCTCACCGGACGGATACTCGTTCCAGTGCAGCTTTTCGCGCAGGGTGTTGTAGTAGCTCCAGCCTTCCGGGTGCAGGAAGGTGATCGCATGCGGCGAGCGCTGGATCACGATACGGTCCTGCATTTGCAGGCTGGCGAAGGTTTGCATGTCGAAGTTGACGCTGATGTCGCGCCCGCGCACGATTTCAATCACGATCTCGCTCGATTCCGGCAGCACGATGGGCCGGTTCGACAGCGCGTGCGGCGCAATCGGCACCAGCACGATGCCGCCCAGCGCCGGATGCAGCAGCGGCCCGCCGGCCGACAAGGCGTAAGCGGTGGAACCGGTGGGGGTGGAGATGATCAAGCCGTCGGAACGCTGGTTGTACATGAACTGGCCGTCGACGTCGACGCGCAGCTCGGCCATGCCGGCGCCGGCGCCGCGCGAGACCACCACGTCGTTGACCGCCATGCCGACGTGGATCACGTCGTCGCCGCGCATCACGCGCCCTTCCAGCAGGGTGCGGCGCTCGGCCTGGTAGCTGCCGCCCAGCATGCGCGCCAGCGCGTCATGCATGCCTTCGAGCGGGATGTCGGTCATGAAGCCAAGCCGGCCCTGATTGATGCCGATCAGCGGCACGTTGAACGGCGCCAGCTGGCGCGCGATGCCCAGCATGGTGCCGTCGCCGCCCATCACCACGGCGGCGTCGCACTCGGCGCCGATGCCGGCCGCGCTCATCACGCGCTTGTCGTCGAGCTGCAGGCCGAGCTGGGCGGCGGTCTGTTCTTCCAGCACCACCGCGTAGCCGCCGCGCTCCAGGAACTCGACCACGCTGGCCACCGATTCGGCGATGCCGTCGGTGTTCGGGCGCACCACCAGTGCGATAGTGTGGAAAACGGCTTGCGTGATCGTCATAAAAGTCTCGGCTTCAGGCTAGGGGCGGGAACACGCAGCAGGGTAACCCATATCGCCGGCTTCTGCTATCACCCGCTAGCGCCATCACTGTACATTTAAACAGTGCTTTGCGCAAGGCCGGCGTCTCGTCCGATCAATGCCCGACGGACAGCACGCCCATCGCGGCCGACACCGCCAGCGCCAACGCCAGCGCCAGCACATAGAACAGCATCAACAGCGACCAGCGCCAGAAGGTGCCGAAACGGCTGCTGTGATACACGCGGCGCATGGCCCACGGCAGGTAGCCGATCAGCCAGCACCACAACAGAAACTGCAACAGCCCTAAATGCGCCAGCAACACCACACTGAACATCAGGAAGGCGAAGGCGTTGGTGTGCAGCGCGAACAGCATGTGCTCGCCGAAACGCCGGCCCGACCCCAGGTACAGCACCTTGAGGAACAGCGCGAACACCGGCATCAGGCAGAAGATCGCATACGGCGCGTAATGGCTCATGCCGTTCTTGAGCACCTTGACCTGCTCGGCCGGCGACAGCTGGTTCAGCGCGTGCCACTGGCGGCGCAGCAGCGGCCAGTCGGTCAGCTTGGCGTCGATGTATTCGTCGTTGATGTTCATGTCGACGTTGTCGTCGTCCTCCGGCTTGGCTTCCTGGGCCTTGGCGGCGCGTATTTCCGACTTGGCGTCTTCGGCCGCCATCTCGCCCATCATGCCGGCCACCGCCTCCTTGGCCGCCGACTGGCTCTGTGCCGCCGCCGCATCGGGCGGCGCGGCGATCCGGGCCTGTTCCTTGACCACCGTATCGGCCAGCACGCGCGCCGGCGCCACCGCCTTGGCGGCCGTGGTGTGGCCTTCGATCATCGGACCGGTTTCGGTGTTGCCGTCGGCGGTGAACTTGAACAACGCGAAGAACAGCACGCTGAAGGTCAGGTACATGCGCAGCGGCTGGACGTAGCGCACGCGACGGCCGCGCATGTATTCATTGGTCAGTTCGCCCGGCTGAAAGATCAGGCGCTTCAGCGACCCCCACAGCTTGCCCTCCAGCGCCACGTAGTGGCCGATGAATTCGTGCAGGAACTCGCGCACGCTGGCCGTATGCAGCACCGCCTCCTGTCCACATTGGGAACAGTAGTGGCCGCTCAGCGGCGCGTCGCAATTGGCGCAGGTGCTGCGGTGGTCCAGCGTATGGGCGTTGCTCATGCAGAAAATCCCGAGGAAGAAAGTGGTCTAAATGATAAACGACTTCCCGCCACTATTGTCAAAATTCAATGTGGCGACTGATGCAAAACCAACTGGCTATGATGACTTCCAGCACAGATCAAGCACACACAAGGGAGACCGCCATGAAAGACCAGCACGTCAACACGGACGCCCAGGTGAAGGACGATGGCGTCAAGCGCATGCCGCACGAGCGCGACGAGTCGCCCGACGCCAACGGCGCCAAGCCACGCAGCATCATGCACCAGGCCGCCGCCGACATCGACAGCGGCATGGTCGACACCGACCTGCACAATCAGCGCGGCATACAAAAACCGCGCGCCGATGCCGAGGCAAAGCCTCAGCCCAACGTCAAACGCGACTGAACCAGGAGCCCGTCCATGCGCCGTCACCAGCATCCGCACCCAGCACTCGCCCTGAGCTTCGCCATTTTTTCCATGCTGGCCGCGCCGCATCTGGCGCAGGCGCAATCCTATCCGACCGGCTACGGCCCCACGCCGCCATTGCCCGAACCCGACCGCAAGCTGATCCCGACGGTCAACGTCGCCCCGGCGGCGCCGTTCTCGGCGCAAGGCAAGCCGGTGGCGCCGCCGGGCTTCAGCGTAACGGCCTACGCGCGCGACTTCGAACACCCACGCTGGCTGGCCACGCTGCCCAACGGCGACGTGCTGGTGGCCGAAACCAACGCCCCGCCCAAGCCGGACGACGCCAAGGGCATCAAGGGCGCGGTGATGAAGCACATGCAAAAGAAAGCCGGCGCCGCCACACCGTCGGCCAACCGCATCACGCTGCTGCGCGGCGTCGACGGCAAGGGCGCGGCGCAGAGCCGTCACGTATTCCTCAGCGGCCTGAACTCACCGTTCGGCATGGTCCTGGTCGGCAACAAGCTGTACGTGGCCAACTCCGACGCGGTGCTACGCTTTCCCTACCAGGAAGGCGCCACCAGTATCAGCGCGCCCGGCGTCAAGGTGATGGACCTGCCGGCCGGCACCATCAACCACCACTGGACCAAGAACATCATCGCCAGCCCGGACGGCAAATACCTGTACGCGACCGTCGGCTCCAACAGCAACGTCGCCGAAAACGGCATGGAGGCGGAGGCCGGCCGCGCCGCCATCTGGCAGCTGGACCTGGCCACCAACAAATCGCGCCTGTTCGCCTCCGGCCTGCGCAACCCCAACGGCCTGGCCTGGGAGCCGCAATCGAAGGCGCTGTGGACCACGGTGAACGAACGCGACGAACTGGGCAACGACCTGGTGCCCGACTATATGACATCGGTGAAGGAAGGCGGCTTCTACGGCTGGCCCTACAGCTATTATGGCCAGCACGTGGACCAGCGCGTGTCGCCGCCCAAGCCCGAGCTGGTGGCCAGCGCCATCGCGCCCGATTACGCGCTGGGCAGCCATACCGCTTCGCTCGGCCTGACCTTCTACACGGCGGCGCTGTTCCCGCAGCGCTACCAGGGCGGCGCCTTCGTCGGCCAGCATGGTTCGTGGAACCGCAAGCCGCACAGCGGCTATAAAGTAGTGTTCGTGCCATTCAGCGGCGGCAAGCCTTCGGGACCGCCGCAGGACTTCCTGGCCGGCTTCCTCAGCAGCGACGGCAAGGCGCTGGGCCGGCCGGTGGGGGTGGCGGTGGACCAGCAAGGCGCGCTGCTGGTGGCCGACGATGTCGCCAACGTGGTCTGGCGGGTGGCGCCGTCGGCGCAATCGGCCGGGCGCTGATAAAATCCTTGTTTCGCTTCATCACAGACAAGGATTTACCATGCGCATTTTGCACACCATGCTGCGGGTCGGCGACCTGCAGCGTTCCATCGATTTCTACACCAAGGTGCTGGGCATGAAGCTGCTGCGCACCAGCGATAATCCCGAGTACAAGTACACGCTGGCCTTCCTCGGCTACGGCGCCAACCCGGACCACGCCGAGCTGGAACTGACCTACAATTACGGCACCACCAGCTACGACATGGGCACGGCCTACGGCCACATCGCCATTTCGGCGGACGACATCTACCGCGCCGCCGCCGCCGTGAAAGCCAACGGCGGCACGGTGACGCGCGAGCCGGGCCCGGTCAAGGGCGGCAGCACCGTGATTGCCTTCGTCACCGACCCGGACGGCTACAAGATCGAACTGATCGAACGCAGCTTCAACGCTCAGGGCGCCGGCTTGTAAGCACGCCCCAGCCGCGCCGCCAGCCAAATGGCGGCAAACGGCACCAGCATCGGGTACCAGCCCCAGATCGCGCGGCCGTCCACGCGCACGCACAGTGCGGCGTACAGCGGCGGCAGCGCCATCAGGCATAGCAGCGATTTCAAGGGACGCAGCTGCGCTGTCGCCGCCGCCCCGGCTCCGAACATGCCCAGCAGCGCCAGCGGCAGCACCACGCCGACGGCCGTCGCCAGCGAGGCCAGCGAGCGCACATCCTGCAGCGCCGTGATCACCGTGCCGATACTCGGCGCCCACACATAGCTCGGCAGGCCCGGAATCAAGCACCAGCGCACGACCACCATCCAGGCCCCGGCCGCCGCCAACGCGGCCAGCCCCGGGGCGATGGCGATGCGGCGCATGCCCACCAGCCACACCAGCAACAGGATATTCTCTTCCCGCACTGCGGAGCCGGCGATGCCGGCCAGCGCCGCCAGCCAAGGCTGGCCGCTCAGCACGGCCAGCACGAACACCGCACGGGCGCAGATCGAGGCCGGATCGGTCAGCAAATACGGCGCATACCAAAAGGTCGGCACCGACAGGATCATCAGCAAGCCGGCGATCACGGCGGCCTTGCGGCCGGCGTTCACGCGCAGCATGGCCAGCGCCATCACCACGGCGGTGGCGCTGACGCACAGCCAGTTCAGCAGCGCGAAACTCTGGCGCGTATCGCCAGGAATGGCGGCCGCCAGGGCTGGAGCCAACAGGCGGTAAGGGAACGGCGCGCGCAATTCGCCGGCCGGGATTTCGCCGCGCAGGTAGCGCGCGGTGTTGAAGTAGGCCAGTGAATCCTCGACCGTGCCGCCCCAGCGCCAGATCATGACCAGCAGCGCCAGCAAGGCGAAACCGCCGATCAGGGCCAACCATTGAGAACGGGAGAATTTTTCGGAGACAGTCATGCGATGTACTTATTTGATAACGAGGCCGGATAGTACCCGCTCGCGCCGTCTTCGTCCACGCCGCCCAAAAAAAACGCCGGCGCGAAGGCCGGCGATGGGAGTAAGCGCTACTGCTTAGCGCGCCAGCAGCGAGTTGATCGGCACCAGATCCTCTTCCTTGAGGGTGCCGGAAGCCGACTTCAGGCGCAGGCCGTTCATGATGGTGTCGTAGCGTGCTTTCGACAGGTCTTTCTGGGTCGAGTACAGCAGCTTCTGCGCATTCAGCACATCGATGTTGATGCGCACGCCGACCTGGTAGCCGAGCTTGTTCGAATCGAGCGAGGACTTGCTCGACACTTCGGCCGCTTCCAGCGCCTTGACCTGGGCCAGGCCGCTGGTCATGCCGAGGAAGGCGGCGCGCGCGGTCTGCGTGGCGGCGCGCTTGGTCGCTTCCAGGTCGTTGCGGGCCTTGTCTTCCAGCGCGATCGATTCGCGCACCTGGCTGGTGACGGCGAAGCCGCTGAAGATCGGCACGTTCCAGCTCACGCCGATGGCTTTGTTGTTGTTGGTGCCGCTGGCGGTCTGGCTGCTGTGCTGGGCCGCCGCCGTCAGGTTCAGGGTCGGCATGTGGTTGGCGCGGTTGCGGGAAATCTCGCGCTTGGCGATTTCCAGCGACAGCTGGGCCGCGATCACCGAGAAGTTCTGGCCTTCGGCCGAGCTCACCCACGGATCGACCGCCGCCGGCGAAGGCGGATCAATGGTCACGCCGGTGCGCAGCGGGGACAGTTCGCCCGGCGCCTTGCCGATGATGACCTGCAGCGCGGTGCGCTTGTTGTCCAGATCGTTGATGGCCGCGAACTCCTGCGCCACCACCAGATCGTAGGCCGCCTGCGCCTCGTGGGTATCGGTGATGGTCTGGGTGCCCACTTCAAAATTGCGCTTGGCCGAGGCCAGCTGCTCGGTGGTGGCCACTTTCTGCGCCTGGGTCGAGGTCAGGTTGTCCTGCGCCGTCAGCACGTCGAAATAGGCTTGCGCCACGCGGGTGATCAGGTCCTGACGGGCCTGGGCGAAGGTCGACTCGGCCACGGCTTGCGACAGCTTGCTCTGCTGGTAGGTCTGCCACAGGCCCCAGTTGAACAGCGGCTGGCTCAGCGAAACGGTATAGGTGTTGGTGTGGTTGTCGGCGTCGCGGCGGGTGACGAAGCCCAGCTGGCCGCCCGAGACGTCGAGCGCGCCTTCGTTGAAGGGAATGAACTCGCCGTTGTTGCGCAGATTCTGACCGCTGGCGCTGATGCTCGGCAGCAGACCCGCGCGGCCCTGGGTGATGCGTTCCTGGCCGGCCGCAAGCGAAGAGCGAGCGCTGGCATAGGTGGCGTCATTGGCCAGGGCTTGCTGGTACACCTGAAGCAGGTCGGCCGCCTGTGCATTGAGCGTCAGGAAGGCGCTGGTGATCAGCACGGCGATAAGGGGTCTCTGCATTGCAATCTCCGTTGGAGTCATCTAAAAAGTTGAACAAATCAAAAACACTGCCTGGGCGCCGCGCCAGCGACAGCGCCGCGACCTCAATACTTGGCCATCGTGCTATCGACTTGCAGCGCCCAGGCGTGGATGCCGCCGGTCAGGTTGACCATCTTGCCGAAGCCGTTACGCTCCAGGAAGGCGGCCACCTGCATACTGCGCGCGCCGTGATGGCAGATGCAGACGATCGCCGCATCCTCATCCAGGTCGTCGATGCGCGCCGGTATGGTATTCATCGGGATCTGGACCGAACCGTCGATGCGGCAGGTCTCGAACTCCCAGTTTTCTCGCACGTCGAGCAACATCGGGCTCGGGCGCGCATCGTCGGCCAGCCAGTCGGCCAGCTCCAGCGCGGTAATCTGCTGCATGGCGACCGTCCCGCTTAAAACTTGAACTGCGACGGCGCCACCGCCGAGGCCAGCGCCTTGACGTTGGTCTCGAACAGGGTGCGGGTGTCGTAGCCGGCTTCGCCGGTGCGGGTGATCAGCTGCGCTTTCATCGCCGGCGCCTGGCCGATGATGACCGCCAGACGGCCGCCCACTTTCAATTGCTGCAAGATCGCTTCCGGCAGCACCGGCAACGAGCCGGACACCACGATCACGTCGTACGGCGCGCCGCTGGTCCAGCCCTGCGCGCCATCGCCCAGTTCCACGGTCACATTGGTGATGCCGTTGTCGGCCAAATTCTTTTCCGCCATCGCCTTCAGCGCCGGCGACAATTCCACCGCCGTCACCTGACGCCCCTTGTGCGACAGCAACGCCGCCAGGTAGCCCGAACCGGCGCCGATCTGCAGTACGGTTTCGTGCTTCTTCAGGCCCAGGTCCTGCAGCAAGCGGGCCTCGATCTTCGGCGCCAGCATCGCTTCGCCGCCTGGCAGCGGGATTTCGATGTCGGCGAAGGCCAGCGCCTTGTGCGCGGCCGGGACGAAGTTTTCACGTTTGACAACGTGCAGCAACTCCAGAACTTCGGCGTCCAGGACGTCCCAAGGGCGGATTTGCTGTTCGATCATGTTGAAGCGGGCTTGTTCGATATTCATCTTATGACTCATGTCGGGATTAAATAATCCGTCATTTTATCGTTGAACTGGCATGGAGGCACATATTAACGATTAGACGGCGGGATCGCGGGAAATTGCGACAGTCTGCAGTTTAAGGGGGGTGAACCTGCGAAAAAGGCAAGCTGGATGGAAAAACCGGTACGGTGGATCACGGCGCATCGGGGCGCAAACCGCGCACGGTGGTGCTGATGAAGGTTTCCATGAACGCTTGCGGGGAGATCGGCGGCATGTCGCAGGTGGGCATGAAGGAGTGGGTCCACATCATCAGCATCAGCACCGGCGCGATCAGCACCTGGGTCATCACCACCGGATCGACCGGGCGGAACTCGCCGCGCGCGATGCCCCGGATCAGCACCTGGATGAACAGATTGCTGCCGCGCGCCACCACTTCTTCGTTGTAAAACTGCGCCAGCTCGGGGAAATTATTGCCTTCCGACAGGATGAGCTTGGTGATGCCGCCCAACGGCGTGGCGCAGATTTCAGCCCACCACTTCATCAACAAGGTGCCGAGCAGCTCGCCGCTGGGGCCGTCGAAGGCGGCCGCATCCTGCTCGGCCTCGCCGATGGTGGCGACGATATTGGCGCGCACCACGGCCTTGAACAGCTCTTCCTTATTGGCGAAATACAGATACAGGGTGCCCTTGGAAACGCCGGCGTGTTTGGCCACGTCTTCCAGACGGGTGGCGGCATAGCCGCGCTCAACGAACTGGTCCAGCGCCGCCGCCAGCAACTCCTGCGGCCGCGCGTCCTTGCGCCGCTCCCAGCGTGGCTTGGTATCTTGAGGGGCTTGCATGGGTATGATGAAAGTAACTTACTTGTGAGTCATTAATATAAACGCAAGGGCGGGCAGCGTCAAGCAAGCATTGCATCGCTGCGTTTGAATCGAACTTTGATTAAAGAAATAAAGCCTTACCTGTTGTAGCCGGTTCGTCATCGCGTCTTGTCGCCGGCCGAAACTTTTTCGACCGGCCGGGGCGTAATTCAGTCGGCCACGTTGATGACGACTTTGCCGAACGGGCCGCGTGCCAAGTGTTCGAATGCCTGCACGGCGTCGTCAAATGCGTACACCTTATCGATGACGGGCTTGATACCATGCTTATCAAGGAAAGGGTTCATTCGGTCGAACGAGGTGCGCGGGGCGACGGCGATCCCGCGAATGGTGGTCTGGCGGAAGATCACCGGCATCAGTTGCAATTGCGTGGTCTGCCCCGATAAGAAGCCGACCTGCGCGATCACACCGGCAGCCTTGGTAGCCTGGACCGATTTGTTGAGACCCTCGCCACCAGCCACGTCGATCGTGATGTCAACACCTTTGCCATTGCTCAGCTTCAGCACCTCTTTTTCCCAGTCTGGATGCGTACGGTAGTTGACGCCGTCGCTCACGCCCAAGGCCTTCACTTTTTCCAGGTTCGCGTCGCTGCTCGACGTCGCAATCACGCGGGCGCCGTGGGCGGCGGCGATCTGCGCGGCAAAGATCGAAACGCCCCCGGTGCCTTGGACCAGAACCGTCTGGCCAGGCTGCAGGTTACCGACATCCATCAGCGAATACCAGGCCGTCAGCGCTGCGATCGGCAATGTCGACGCTTCCTCATCGGTCATTCCATCGGGAGCGCGTACAGCGCTGTCCTCGTGAATGATCATGAATTCGGCTAGGCCGCCGGGCAGCGGCATGCCAAAGCAGTAAGCCGGCTCGTCTGGACCAGGCTCACCATCCAGCCAGCGCGAGTACAGATGCGAGTTGACGCGGTCACCGACCTTGAACCGGGTCACGCCATCGCCCACGGCGACCACCGTGCCGGCAGCGTCCGATACCGGGATTAAATTCTTCGGGACCAAGTGTGGCTCATAGATACCGTCGACGATGGCCTTGTCGCGAAAATTCAGAGACACCGCCCCAACCTTGATCAGCAGTTCACCAGGCAACGGCGTCGGGGTCGGCACTTCTCCCAGTTCGAGGTTTGCAATACCAAAATCTTTCAGCAACCATGCTTTCATCGTGTTCTCCAGTAGTAGTCTGGGACGAGTTGCCCCGACTGGTACTCAGTTTAATTAGATCCAGAAGCTAGAGTAAGTAGCTATAATTCCTGACATTCAATCCTAAAATTCCAGAATAGAGCGCATATGGAAGACCGATTTGCAGGCATTCGGGAGTTCGTCGCCACCGTCGACGGCGGCAGCCTGACGGCAGCGGCGAACATATTGGGGGTAACGGGTTCGGCCGTTGGCAAAAGCATTTCGCGCCTCGAAGCGCGCCTCGGCGTACAGCTTCTGCACCGTACAACCAGACGCATGGACCTGACTACCGAGGGCGAGGCTTATCTGGTCAGCTGCCGTCGCGTGCTGGAGGAACTGGTGCAGACCGAGTCCTTCCTGAGTACAGGCCAGCGGCACCCTATCGGCCGCCTGCGCGTCGATCTGCCGACCACCTTCGGCCGCCGTCATGTGATGCCGGCTTTGCTCGCGCTTTGCGCACGACATGAAAAACTCGACATGTCGGTGACCTTGCGCGATCGCGCAGTCGACATGGTGGGGGAAGGGATCGACTTGGCCGTGCGGATCGGCGCTTTGGGCGATTACCCCGATTTGGTCGCGCGCCGCTTGGGCGAGCAGACCCTAGTGATCTGCGCTGCGCCTGACTACCTAGCGCGCCGTGGCACGCCACTGACCCATGCTGACCTGTACCGGCACGATTGCCTGGTCGGCTGGCGACGCGGCAACCGACCGATGTGGCTGCTGAAAAACGCGCAGGGCGAAACCGAACCTCATGAAGTACCAATGCGCCATGAGTTCTTCGACGGTGACGCGTTGGAAAGCGCCTGCCTGGCGGGCTGCGGACTGGCGCAGCTGCCGATCTGGCTCGCCGGCGACGCATTGCATCGCGGCGCGCTGGTCGAAGTGCTCCCAGATATAACGGGCGGCGCGATGCCGATCCACGTCGTGTGGCAAAAAACCTGGCACCTGCAACCGAAGGTGCGGGTGACAGTGGATGAGCTGGTCCGTATCGCTGCTGATGCACCCCATGCTTTCAATCGGCGCAGGATGTAATTGCGGAACGATATCCTCCTACCAACCGCCGCCTCAAAGATGTCGGGCCGATAACGCCTTTAAGAGGATACTCGGGGCACGCTTGGCATCAAAGCGCATTGCGCCTCGCAATGGCAGTAAATACCAAAGGTCGGGAGAATCAGTTCCTCGCAGTAGAGCGCTTCGATCGCGATATCGCAGGAGCCTTTAAAGGCCGATTACACGCGGAGGACTTCGCTCAAGTTTTCAACGTTGATCCGATGTACAAATATACCGGCGGCTCATACTCCGATATAGTGAAAGTACTGCTGGCATTCCCTGACCTCGGAGAAGACGCGGCGCTGGAATTCATGCGCCGTCTTACCGTTAACGAGTTGCTCGGAAACTTCGACATGCACTTGAAAAACGGCGGGCTACTTCATCCCAGCGACGGCCGCATTGAGCTTACCCCGGCATACGACACCGTTGCCTACAGCGTCTACTAGAACGGCGTAGGCCAGGCCTTGAAATGGACACCTGGCCAGGAAAAGAAACATTCGCTGTCGCCTCAGCTGTTGCGGGCGTTCAGTAACGACATTGGCATGCCCGAACAGCGGCTGCGCGCCGTGGTAAGCGCCGTCTGCGCGCGGGCATACGAGTTCTGGCCAACCATGATCGGTGACAGCGATCTACTCCCGGTGCAGCAAGAGCGACTGAAAACCTACATCATGGCCCAGCCAATGATGCAATCACTCGTCAAACGAAAACATCGCGCAAAATAGGATGCGCGCTAGATTTTCTGGATCGCTGCATTGATGGCCTTGACCGCGCGCTCGTTGCGTTCGCTGTAGCGGTCGGTCAGATAGTCGGTGCGACCGCGCAACAGCAGCGTCATCTTGTACAGTTCTTCCATCACGTCCACGACGCGGTCGTAGTAAGCCGACTGGCGCATGCGGCCCTCGTCATCGAACTCCTTGTACGCCATCGGCACCGACGATTGGTTGGGTATGGTGAACATGCGCATCCAGCGTCCCAGCAAACGCAGGGTATTGACCACGTTGAAGGACTGCGAGCCGCCGCACACCTGCATCACCGCCAGCGTGCGTCCCTGGCTAGGACGGATCGCGCCCATTTCCAGCGGTATCCAGTCAATCTGGTTCTTCATCACGGCGGTGATGGCGCCGTGCCGCTCCGGGCTGCACCATACCTGGCCCTCGGACCATAGGCAGAGCTCGCGCAGTTCGACCACCTTGGGGTGGTCCTCCGGCACGCTGCCGGCCATCGGCAACTCCATCGGGTCGAAAATTTTCACCTCGGCACCGAATTGTTCCAGGATGCGCGCGGCCTCCTCGGTCAGGAAGCGGCTGAAGGAGCGCTCGCGCAGCGAGCCGTACAGCATCAGGATGCGCGGCGGGTGGTTCAGCTCGCCGATCTGGGTCAGCTTGTCCATGTCCGGCAGGTCCAGTTGCGCGGGATTGATGTTGGGCAGGTTCGCAATCTTATCGATGGTCATGAACAGTCTCCATTAAGCCAGGCGCACGGCCAGCGCGGCCAAGGTGATCAACAGCACCGGCACGGTCAGGACCACGCCGACGCGGAAATAGTAGCCCCAGGAGATACGGATCTCCTTGCTATCCAGGACGTGCAGCCACAGCAGCGTCGCCAGGCTGCCGATCGGCGTGATCTTCGGCCCGAGATCGCTGCCGATCACGTTGGCGTAAATCATGGCCTCGCGCACCACGCCGTGCGAGGTGGTGGCGTCGATCGACAAGGCACCGATCAGCACCGTCGGCATATTGTTCATCACCGACGACAGCAGCGCCGTGAGGACACCGGTGCCCAGCGCCGCACCCCATACGCCATAGGCCGCGCAAGCGTTCAGCGCGGCGGTGAGGTAGCCGGTCAGGCCGGCATTGCGCAAGCCGTACACCACCAGGTACATGCCGAGCGAGAACACCACCACCTGCCACGGCGCGTTGGCGAGCACAGCGCGCGTGGAGATCTGGTGGCCGCGCGCGGCCACCGCCAACAGCAGCACGGCGCCCACCGCCGCGATGGCGCTGATGGGCACGCCCAGCGGTTCCAGCCAGAAGCAGCCCAACAGCAGCAAGCCCAGCACCCACCAGCCGGTGAGGAAGGTGGCGCGGTCGTGGATCGCCTCGGCCGGCGCTTTCAGCTGGGCCAGGTCGTAGCCGGGCGGTATGTCCTTGCGGAAGAACCACATCAGCGCCGCCAGCGTGGCGGTAACGGACACCAGGTTCACCGGCGCCATCACGGCCGCATAGCGGGCGAAGCCGATATGGAAATAATCAGCCGAGACGATGTTCACCAGATTCGATACCACCAGCGGCAAGCTGGCCGTATCGGCGATGAAGCCGGCGGCCATCACGAACGCCAGCGTGGCCTTGGCCGTCAAGCGCAGCGCCCGCAGCATGGCGATGACGATCGGCGTCAGGATCAGCGCCGCGCCGTCATTGGCGAACAACGCGGACACGGCGGCGCCCAGCAGCACCAGCAGCACGAACAGGCGCTTGCCGTTGCCGCCGCCCCAGCGCGCCACATGCAACGCGGCCCATTCGAAGAAGCCGGCCTTGTCCAGTAGCAGGCTGATCACGATGATCGCCACGAAGGTGCCGGTGGCGTTCCAGACGATGTGCCACACCACCGGAATATCGCCGACGTGGATCACGCCCGCCAGCAACGCCAGCATGGCGCCGGCCGTCGCGCTCCAGCCGATGCCCAGGCCGCGCGGCTGCCAGATGACGAGGACCAGCGTCGCGAGGAAGATCAGAAATGCGGTCAGCACGCAGTTCTCCCCGCTCAGGCCAGCAACGTGCCGATTTTACCGAGCTCGGATTTGAACTGCGTCCGGTCCTTGCTTAGTTCCGCGAACGGCAGCGCCAGGAACGCCGTGATGCGGGCGCGGATGATGGCGTAGGTCTGCTCAAAGGCGGCGGTGATTTCCTCTTCCGTGCCGACCACGTGACCGGGATCGTCCACGCCCCAATGGGTGCGCAGCACCGGGCCGAGGTAGGCCGGGCAGGTTTCGCCGGCGGCGCTGCCGCAAACGGTGACGACGATGTCGGGCGTCACCGGCAAATCGTTCCACGATTTGCTGTAGTAGCCCTCGGTCGAGATACCCTTGGCGTGCAACAGCTCGACGGCGCGCGGGTGCAGCTTGCCGGCCGGCTGGCTGCCGGCGCTGATCGCCTTGAGTCCGGCTGGCGCCAGGTGGTTGAAGGTGGCTTCGGACAGAACCGAGCGGCACGAGTTACCGGTGCAGAGAAACAGGATATTCATAGTGTGTGTACTTATCAGCAAGGGCCGCAGCCGGACGGGCCGCAAGGCACGCCGCCGCAGCAGTTTTCGGTGAGATAGCCGATCAGGCCGTTCATGACCGTGACATCGGCCGCATAGATCACGAAGCGTCCTTCGCTGCGCGAGGTGATCAGCTTGGCGTGCGTGAGCTCCTTCAAATGGAAGGACAGCGACGAAGGCGCAATATCGAGCTGCTCGGCGATCTTGGTGGCCGCCATGCCATCGGGCCCAACCTGCACCAGCAGGCGGAACACCGCCAGCCGGCTCTCCTGGGCAATGGCGGACAGCGCCGCCAGGACTTCCTTGGTTTCCATAGTTACTTTCATACTTCAACGATTGTCGAAGTATACTAGCGCGAAACCTGCGACATTTCAAACGATTTCGAAGTCCAACAAAAAAATGGCCCGCCGTGTTAACGGCGGGCCATTCTCCGGGTGCTACGTCAGCGCTTAAGGGCAGCAGACCAGCATTTTGATGCAGCAGATCACGTCGCCACAGCAGCCGGCGCTTGCCGCCAGCGCGGCGGCCGAGCTCAACAGCAAGCCTGCGGCCACGGCGAATTTAACGGTGTTTGATTTCATGGTGATTCCTTGAGAAGTGAGTCATGTCGATCGTCGTTACACAATCGACACCTCAATCAGGCGGCGTCCAGATTTCCTCAAACGGATCGGCTGGTCGCGTCGCGACATGCGCCACGTACACCGGCGCGACCGATACCGCCAGGGCGGCCGCCGGGCGATTGAAGGCGACGGCCGGCAGCGACGGCGCGCAGCCCATGTCGATGCACTGGGCCATGCCGCAATCCGCCGCAGGGCAGCAGCCATGCACCGAGGCCACCGCTTGTGCGGAGGAGCTCAGGATGAACAGTGCCAGCAACAGGAATCGGACGATGCGCATCGCTGTATTTTACCCCGGCGGCGTTGCGCGGGTTCGACTAAACAACGTCAAGAATGCACAGTTTAGTTGGCAGACTGCCAGCATCACTGTACATTTTTCGTTACCAATAACTAAAAATCCATAGGAGACATCATGCCGACTCGTCGCGGGTTTATCGCGGCCGTGGCTGGCTTGGCGCTGGCCAAGCCATCACTCGCCGAAACACCAGCCCTCATCATCTATGACGATGAACTAAGGAATGGCTGGCAAAACTGGAGCTGGGCCAAGGTCGATCTGAGCGTGCCGGCCGGCGGCGCCAAGCCGATCAAGGTCCAGGGCGAACCGTGGAGCGCGCTGGCACTGCACCGCGACGCCTTCATCCCCGCCGGCTACACCAAACTCACCTTCAGCATCAATGGCGGCGCGCTAGGCGGCCAGTCCTTGATGATCAAGGCCATGGTCGACGGCAAGCCGGTGGACTCCAACTACGTCATCCAGCCCAAGGCCAAGACCTGGACCCAGGTCGAAGTCCCGCTCAAGGAGCTCATCGCCGAAGGCAAAGCCATCGACGGCATCGCCTGGCAAGGACAGGCCACGGCCTACAACCCCTATTACATCACCCGCATCCAGTTCGAATAACTCAGGAGAAGTAACCCCATGGCCGAATCCCTCCGCGCCGCAAGCCTGCTCGTCCTCGCCACGCTGGCCGCATCCGCCGGCGCCGCAACCGTTACGGTGCAGTCGCCCGACGGCCGCAACGTCGTCGCGGTTGATAGCGACAAGCTGACTTACACCGTCAGCCGCGACGGCAAGAACCTCATCGCCACCTCGCCGCTGGGCCTCAACCTCGACATCGGCGCCATCGGCGCCGGTGCGAAGTTGAGCGGCCATGCGGAGCGCAGCGTCAAGGACACGTACAACATCGTGGTCGGCAAGGCGCGCAGCGCGCCCGATCATTTCAATGAATCGCGGCTGGCGTTTGCAGCCAACGGCAAGGCGCCGCAATTCCAGCTGCTGGTGCGCGCCTACGACAACGGTGTGGCGCTGCGCTACGTGGTGCCGGAACAGGCCGGCCTGTCCACCTTCAAGGTGATGAACGAGGCCACGCAGTTCAACTTCGCCAAGGACTACGAATGCTGGGGCGCCAACATGGGCCGCTTCGACACCAGCTTCGAAGCCGAATACGACAAGATCAAGGCCTCCGGCATCCGCAACTTCCACAACTACATGGCGCCGCTGGTGTGCAAGAGCGGCGCCGGCGCCGGCACCTTCGCCATCGCCGAATCGGATGTGAAGGACTATCCCGGCTTCTTCCTCTCCGGCCGTGGCGATGCTGGTTTGGGCGTGATGGTTACGCTGCCGCCGCGCTTCGACAACAACCGCGATTACCGCTTCCGTAAAACCGTCTCCGCTAACGTGCAGTTGAAGGGGCAAGGCTTCCAGACGCCATGGCGGGTGGTGATGCTGGGCGACACGCCCGGCGACCTGACCGCTTCGTCGCTGATCCCAACCCTGGCCGCGCCTTCGCAGATCAAGGACACTAGCTGGATCAAGCCATCGAAAACCGCGTGGGATTGGTGGAACGACTGGGCCGTGAACGTGCCGAATGCGGGCGTGAACACCGCCACCTACAAGGCCTTCGTCGACTTCTCGAAAGAGATGAAGCTGGACGATATCCTGATCGACGAAGGCTGGTCGGTGGGCAGCGATATCGAACCGAATCCGCAGGCCGACGTCACCCGCGCCAAGCCGGAGATGGACATGCCGGAGCTGCTGCGTTACGCGCAATCGAAAGACGTGGGCGTGTGGCTGTGGGTGCAGTGGCAGCAGCTCGATAACCAGATGGACGCCGCCTTCAAGCAGTACGCAGCCTGGGGCGTCAAGGGCGTGAAGGTGGACTTCATGAACCGCAACGACCAGGAGATGGTCGACTGGTATCACAAAGTGCTGCAGAAAGCCGCCGACAACAAGCTGATGGTCGATTTGCACGGCGCCTATCCGCCGACCGGCTTGAACCGCACCTGGCCCAACTACATCACCCAGGAAGGCGTGCTCGGTGCGGAAAACAACAAATGGAGCGCGCGCATTACGGCCGCCCACAACGTGACCCTGCCGTTCACCCGCATGATCCTCGGCCCGATGGACTACACGCCGGGCGGCTTCCACAACGCTACGCCGGCCGCCTTCGCGCACCGCAATCATGAGCCGATGGTGATGACCACGCGCGGCCACGCCATCGCCATGTACGTGGTGTACGACAGCCCGTTCCAGATGGTGTCCGACAGCCCTGCCGCCTACAAGAATGCCGACGGCTCCTGGGCCGATGGCGCGGAGTTCGTCCAAACTGTTCCTACCTCATGGGATGAAACGCGCATCCTGGCCGGCGACATCGGCCAGTACATTGTTTCGGCCCGCCGCAAGGGCGATACCTGGTACATCGGCGCGATGGGGAATGAAGCCGGACGCACCGTGAAGGTGCCGCTGTCCTTCCTCGGCAAGGGCGCGTTCAACGCCCAAGTGCTGCAGGACGGCGCCGACGCCAAGCACCTGAAAGCCAGCAGCAGCAAAGTGAACGCGACGCAGAGCATCACGCTCAAGCTGGCGCCTTCCGGTGGCGCGGTGGCGGTGATCAAACCGTAGGAAGGCAGCGCCATTCGGCATCAACCATATGCAGGCGATGCGTCAGATGCAGCGCCCGCATGAACACCTCGTCATGCGAGACTACCACCAGCGCTCCCTGGTACCTGCCCAGCATGGCCTCCAATGCTTCCAGCGAGGCCAGGTCCAGGTGGTTGCTGGGTTCATCGAGCAGCAGCAATTGCGCCGGCGGATGCGCGTACAGCGCGCAGGCCAGGGCCACCTTCAAGCGCTCGCCGCCGCTCAGCGCAGACAACGGCGCTGCGGCCAGCTGCGCATCCAATCCCATTTGCGCCAGCTGCGTGCGCAGCGCGGCCTGGCCGGCCTCGCGGTTGGCCTCCAGCAGATGATCGATGGCGGAACGCTGCGGTGTGAGATCGCTCAGTTGCTGGTCGAGGTATGCGGTTCGTGCGTGGACCTCGCAATGACCGGCGAGCGGGGCGATGTGGCCTGCCAGCAGCCGTAGCAAAGTGGACTTGCCGCAGCCGTTCGGGCTGGACACGCCGATGCGCTGTCGGCCGCTGATCACCATGTTGATGGCGCGTGCCTCGGTCAACGCTGCGGCCAACGCTTCGGTCGGCAACGGCGGATACGGCAGCACCACATCCTCCAGCACCGCGACGCGCTGTCGTGCCGCCTGCGGTGGCGCCAGCGCGTGCATAGCGACGGCAACCTCCGGCGCCAGTTGCTGCGCCGCTTCGTGCACGCGCTGTGTCAACTGCTCTTGCTGCGCGGCGTGCTGCTGTCGCAGTTTCCCCGTCGTGCCTTGTGCGCGATTCTTCTGGCCGCCGAGCAGGATCTTGGCCTGGTTCGCATCGCGACCATCGCTGGCGCCCTTTGCCAGTCTGCGTTCCTGCCGTTCCTGCCGCTCCCGCATGGCTTGCGTCTCGCGCTTGCGTTCCAGCTTGCGCTGGTCAAGCTGGCGCTGAGCGCTTTCACGCTCCGCTTGCTTGCATTCGGCGTAGAAGGAATAGCCGCCACCATAGCTGCGCAGGCCAAGCGGCGATCAGCGCCACGCGCATCGCTTCGCCGCCGCTGAGGGTGGCGGCCGGCCAGGCCAGTGCGGCGCTGGTCGAATACTTCGTGCAGATCGTGGAATAGGACGCGGCCATCGGCCAGCGTATAGGAGACGCCTTCCAGCGTCAGACAGGTATTCGTCATGATGATCCCAAATGATGTGTCGAAACCGTCCCGTCAGGGACATGCGGTTAGGCGGACAACAACATCTCACGCATCGGACGAATACCTCATACTTGGAAAATTCAGGTAGCGACTATAGCACGTCAGACAGGTAGCGGCGCATCAGGCGACACCAGTTTCTGCTCGCGCATCTCGTGCCAGAAGGCGGCCGGAATCACCTCGTTCTGCGCCGCCTGATCTTCGGCGATGCGCTCCGGACGGCTGGCGCCGGGGATTACCGCCGCCGTCGCCGGATGGGCCATCGCAAACTGCAAAGCCGCCGCCTTGACGCTGATGCCGTGCTTCTGCGCGATGGCCTTGATGTGCTCCACCTTGGCGACGATCTCCGGCGACGCCTTCTGGTATTCGAAGTGCGAACCGCCGGCCAGGATGCCCGAGCTGTAAGGACCGCCCACCACCATATCGATGCCGCGCTTGACGGCGGCCGGCAGCAGGCGCTGCAAGGCGCGCTCGTGATCGAGCAGCGTGTAGCGGCCGGCCAGCAAGAAAGCATTCGGCTGCGGTTGGTTCAAGTCCAGCAGCAGTTCCAGCGCCTCGACGCGGTTCACACCCAGGCCCCAGGCCTTGATCACGCCTTCATTACGCAAGCGGTCCAGCACGCGGAAAGCGCCGGTGCGGGCGATCTCGAATTGGGCCAGCCATTCGTCGCCGTAGAAATCCTGCGCCACATCGTGGACGTAGACCACGTCCAGATAGTCGGTCTTCAGGCGTTTCAGGCTGTCTTCGATCGAGCGCAGCGTGGCGTCGGCGCCGTAGTCATTGAGGATCTTGTTCGGCAAGCCGTGCTCGAATACGCCGCCCTTCTCACCCATGTCGCGCTTGGCCGGATCTTCGATTTCATCGAGGATCAGGCGGCCGACCTTGGTGCTCAACACATACTCGTCGCGATTACGCTTGGACAGCGCCTCGCCCAGGCGCAGCTCGGCTAAACCGGCGCCGTACAGCGGCGCGGTGTCGAAATGGCGTATGCCGTGGTCCCAGGCCGCATCGACCGTGGCCAAGGCTTCCGCCTCGGGAATGTTGCGGAACATATTACCCAGTGGAGCGGTGCCGAAGCCCAGTTTTTTGCCTTGCAGTTTTTGACGGAGACTCATCTTGATTCCTTGGTCAATGAAGAAAGTGAAGCAAGTTTAAGTTGACCAGGTCAGACTGTCCAAGACATAATTTGCACAACTTAAGTCCCATGAGGTCTGACATGCTCGAGATCCGCCAATTGCAATACTTCGTCGCCGTGGCCGAGGAAGAACACGTGGGACGTGCCGCCGAACGGCTGCACATCTCGCAATCGCCCCTGAGCCGGCAGATCGCCCAGCTCGAAGAATACCTGGGACTGACGCTGTTCGAACGCAGCCAGCAGCGCATCCGCCTGACCGGCGACGGTCGCACCTTCCTGGCCGAAGCCCAGGCTTTCCTGACCCACGCCAAGCGGCTGGAGGCACTGGCGCGGCGGCTGGGACGCGGCGACGAGGGCGGCCTGTGCATCGGCTATGTCGAAAACGCCATGCACGCCGGCGTGCTGCCGGCCGGCCTGCGCGCGCTGCGCGCCAGTCGCCCGCAAGTCCACGTCGCGCTGTACAGCCGCCACTCGCAGGAACAGCTGGAAGGCCTGCGCCAGCGCAGCCTCGATATCGCGCTGGTCTGCGATCCGCCGGGCGCCGATGATCCGGATCTAGCGAGCCAACAGGTGCTGCACGATCCGATGATCCTGGCCCTGCCCGAAGCGCACCCGCTGTGCGCGGTGAAGACGCTCAAGCCGGCCGACCTCAATCACCAGGAATGGATCGTGGTGCGCCACGAGGCCACCGGCGAACATCACCAGAACTTCATCGCCGCCTGCGTGCGCGCCGGCTTCACGCCGCAGGTGAAGATGGAAGCGAGCGAGCCGATTACGGCACTCGGCCTGGTGGCGGCGGGACTGGGCATCGCCCTGGTGCAGCAAGGCTTGCAGCACCAGGTGCCGCCGGGCGTGGTGCTGCGCGAGCTGCCATGGTTCACCTATCGCGCGCCGTTGTGGGCGGCCTGGCACCGCATCAACCTGCGGCCGCTGGTGGCCACCTTCCGCGAGACCTTGCTGGCATTGGCGGCGACGGAACGCTAGCAATATCGGCTACACTGTCGTTCACATCTTTTTGCGTCGCCCGCCATGCCCGAGAAGAACCTGCCCGAACTCATCACCCTGAAACGCCTGATCGATGAGGGCGGACGGCATCTCGAAGTTGCGACGTCCTGCACGGTGGCCATGGACGGCCGCCAGTTCCCGGTCTACACCATCGCCCTGGGCAATCCAAGCCCGGACGTGCCGGCGCTCGGCTTCTTTGGTGGCATCCACGGCCTGGAACGCATCGGCACCCAGGTGGTCCTGTCGTTCATGGAAAGCCTGCTGGCCCGGCTGCGCTGGGACAGCACGCTGCACCAGCAGCTGGAATCGATGCGGCTGGTGTTCATGCCGCTGGTGAATCCAGGCGGCATGTGGCAAGCCACGCGCTGCAATCCGCAAGGCGTGGACCTGATGCGCAACGCGCCTTTGAGCGCGGTCGAAAAAGTACCGTTCATGCTGGGTGGTCAGCGCTACAGCCATCACCTGCCGTGGTATCGCGGCGCCGAAGGTGCTCCCATGGAGCCGGAAAGTCAGGCCGTGTGCGACGTGGTGGAGCGCGAACTGCTGACCCGCCAGTTCAGCATGGCACTCGACTGCCACTCCGGTTTCGGCCTGCGCGACCGCGTCTGGTTCCCGCACGCGCACACCGCCACGCCGATCCCGCACCTGGCCGACATCGGCGCGCTCGAGGAGCTGTTCAGCCAGAGCTACCCTAACCACAACTACGTGTTCGAACCGCAGAGCCGCCAGTACCGCACCCACGGCGACCTGTGGGACTATCTGTATTTGAACGGCACCAGCTACAACGACCGCGTGTTCCTGCCGCTGACGCTGGAAATGGGATCGTGGCTCTGGGTGAAGAAAAATCCGCGTCAGATCTTCGACCGCATCGCCATGTTCAACCCGACCGCGCGCCACCGCCTGCAGCGCGTGCTGCGGCGGCACCTGATCCTGTTCGACTTCCTGATGCGCGCGGCCAGCAGCCACGGACGCTGGATGCCGGAAGGGATGGCGCGCAAGGTACAGCACCGGCGCGCGCTGGACCAGTGGTACCACTCATGAGCCATTGGATTCTGCTGCGCGGCCTGATGCGCGAACAGCGCCACTGGGGACGCTTCCCCGGCGACCTGGCCGACGCGCTGACGGACGCCGTCATCATCACGCCTGACCTGCCGGGCAACGGCCAGCACCACACCCTGCGCAGCGCGACGACGGTGGCGCAAATGGTGGAATTCTGCCGCCAGGATCTGCGCAAGCGCGGCGTGCCGGCGCCCTATCGCGTGCTGGCGCTGTCGCTGGGCGGGATGGTGGCGGTGGAATGGGCCAGCCGCTATCCGCAGGAGATCGAGCGCTGTGTGCTGATCAACACCAGCATGCGGCCCTACAGCCGCTTCCACCAGCGGCTGCGCTGGCAGAACTATGCGGCCATCCTGCGCCAGGTGCTGAGCGGCGGCGTGGAAAACCAGGAGCGCCTGATACTGCGACTGACCAGTCGCACCGGCGACGATGGAGAACGGGAAGGCCTGCTGGCGCGCTGGCTGCGCTACCAGCGCGAGTGTCCGGTCTCGCGTGCCAACGCGCTGCGGCAATTATGGTCGGCGGCGCGCTTCCGCGCGCCGGCACAACGGCCTGCGGTGCCGACGCTGGTACTAAGCAGCGCCGGCGACCAATTGGTCGATCCACGCTGCTCGGCCAACCTGGCGCGCGCATGGCAGGCGCCGCACGCGTTGCATCCGAGCGCCGGCCACGACCTGCCGCTGGACGACGGCCCGTGGGTGGCGGCTCAGGTGGCAAAATGGCTGGCGACCACCGAAGCGCGGTAAAATACCGCCCCTATGCAAACAACCGCCTCCACGCTGGAGTGCCGGCCGAACTGCGGCGCCTGCTGCACGGCCCCCTCCATCACCAGCCCCATCCCCGGTATGCCGAACGGTAAACCTGCGGGCGTTAGGTGCATTCAGCTCGGGGACGACAACCGCTGCCTCATCTTCGGCACGCCGGAACGGCCAGCGTTTTGTGGCGGGCTGCAGCCATCGGAAGAGATGTGTGGTTCCAGCCGGGAGCAAGCTATTCGCTGGCTGGATGAGCTGGAGCGCGCGACCGCGCCTGCGTGAGCCATTGAAATTCTGCAGGCCTGCACCATGTCGGCTTTAATCGTGCACATGCCCACAACACGCCTGAACGCCCGCCCTAGCGGTAATGCCGTTAAGTTAAGCGATGTCGTCCCGGCGAAAGCCGGGATCCATGCTGAGTTAGCAGGGCATGCGCCTCATGGATTCCCGCATTCGCGGGAATGACGAAGCCTATTTTCAGCTTAACTTAACGGTATTACGCCCTGGCGGGCAAATTACGTATGCTAAGCTTAATCAAATCCGATACTCCTTACTGTATCCGTGGGCGCATGCTCCTTCGCCCCCTGCTTGTGTGACTTACCGAGCAAACAATCATGTTAAAAAACCACTCTCCATCCCCAACCGCTAGCGGCAAGCAAACAAAGCACGAGCGGGAAATGGCAATTCTGAGGGATCACCATGAGCGCGTGCTGAAAGATAAGGCCTTGCGTGAAGCAACGCTGGTTGGCGCAGGCGTATTCGTGCGCACCACCGACGGCACACTTGCCGTTGCTAAGCCATACGATAAAGTCATCGTTCCAAAACGCGCCGCTTAAGCAATGTACGGACGTCCCGGCGTCATCTACGGTTTTCATGGCTGCGACCGGCGTGTCGGCGAAGCCGTACTGGCATCCCACATCCAACATTTGAAGTCGAGCAAGAACGACTATGACTGGCTCGGTCATGGCATTTACTTTTGGGAAGCCAGTCCTGAACGCGGTTTGGAATTTGCGCGTGCCGCCAAAGTTCGCAAAAAAATTTCTCAAGGAAAAATACGTTACCCCTACGTCGTGGGTGCCGTGATTGAACTGGGCAATTGTTTGAACTTGCTTGACCATGCAGGGCCAATGGAAATGCGCGCCGCCCATCAAATGCTCAAATCACTGGCCGACACAGAAGGTAAGCAGTTGCCTAGCAACACATTCAAGGACAAGAGCGGCGCGTACCTCGTGAGCATTGGCTTGCGCAGTGCTGGAGTATCTGCATCAAATACGCATGGATGCGAAATTGCCAGCGTATGACACGGTGGTTGGCGCCCTCTGGGAGGGCAACGACCTCTACGATGAGGCGGGTGTCACAGACAAGAACCACATGCAAATTTGTGTGCGCAATGGGGAGTGTATTCGCGGCTACTTCCGGGTTCGCGAGCTGGAGGGCGTCAATCTTTCGCAATGGGATAGTCATCCCTATCGCGCACGACCGAAGTCATCGCCCTAACAATCCGGGAAAAAGTCCCTTCGCATTAGGTGCCACACACCCCGACCGCCAAGCCGGAGGGCGTGCGCTGCGTGCAGTTGGCGGCGAACATGTGCGGCAGCCGCCTGACTCAACGGCGCGACGCCATCTGGGACAGCATCTTGATCAATTCTTCCTTGATACGGGCGACAAATGCGGGACGTGTTGGAATCACTGTCCGGTGTAACATTGCTGGGTGAAGCATGGCGACCTCCTGTAAGGAAAACTTGTTCATGGAGTTTTAGCTGCGTATGAGGTATATTTTCCACCAGCCTCGGAGTGTTATCAAACGAGTTATTTTCGCCATTTGCATAAGAAAATCTTAGTCATGACCAAACCCCTGCGTTCCCTGTCAGGCTTGCTGGACTTCGATTGCGCGGCGCGCTGGGGCAGTTTCAAGCTGGCCGCGCAGGAGCTGCACAAGACGCCGGCGGCCATCAGCCTGCAGGTCAAGCAGCTGGAGGAGGCGCTGGGATTCGAATTGTTCGTGCGCCATCCGCGCCACATCTCGCTCACCGAAAAAGGCCAGGAACTGGCCGCCACCTTGCGCAGCACGCTGACCGAACTCCATACCAAGGTCGCGGCCTTGCAAACCGGCGACGAAGAAAAAATCCTGCGCATCTCGACCACGCATTCTTTAGCGATCAAGTGGCTGGTGCCGCGCATCGCCCGCTTCACCAAGCTGTATCCCGAACTTGATATCCGCATCGACTCCAGCGACCAGCTGGTGAACATGGACGATGGCGGCACCGACATCGCTCTGCGCACCTATGACGTTGATCCCGGCGATCCCAATCTGCTGTTCGTGGATAGGCTGGTGGCGGTGTACAGCCCGTCCCTGCTGGCGCCCGGCGAAACGGAGATCACCCTGGCCGACCTACACCGCTATCCGCTGCTGCACGAATTCACCACCGACACCTGGATCGCGCTGCTGCGCCAGAACAATGCATTGAAGGGCAATTACAACTTCTCGCGCGCCTACACCAATTTTGCGGTGATGGTGCAGTCGGCGATCGCGGGGCAAGGCATCGCACTCGTCTCGCATGCCATCGCCAGCGCGGACCTGCAAAGCGGCGTGCTGAAAATGGTTTGCTGCGAAAGCGCGCCATACCAACGCGGCTACCGCATCATCATCAGTCGCGGTAAGCAGGGCATGCAGAAGATCGCGCACTTCTGCGACTGGCTGCGAACCGAAGTGGCCGAGATGCAGAAAGGCCTGCCATGAAGCGCGCGGCATGCATGGCCGCGCTGTTGCTGATCGTCGCCGCGCAAGCGGCGGAAAAAGCGCCGCTGCGCTACGTTCAGAAAGTCGATGGCATGCTGAGCGCCACGCCGCAAATGCCGATACAATTTCAAAATGAGTTGGGCGAGGCGCTGGCGCGCCAGCTGGGGCGCAAGGTGGAATATATCCAGCTGCCGCGCACCCGCGTGATGGGCGCGCTGGAAAGCGGCGAGGGTGACATCCAGTGCAGCACGCTGCCCGAATGGCTACCCGGGGACGTGGATTGGACCCGCGCCTTCATCCCCGTCAGCGAAGTCGTGGCATCATCGCCGCGCGTGAAGGCGCCGGCCACGCTGGCCGAACTGCGCGGGCAGCGCTTCGGCACGGTGCTAGGATTCCGTTATCCGGAAGTGGAGCGCGTATTGGGGCAGGATTACACCCGCGACGACGCGCCGTCGACCGCGCTGTCGATCCGTAAATGGAAGGCGGGACGCTTCGACTATCTGATCACGCCGCGCGCCATGATCGAGCGCGAGATCGCACTGGGCACACTACCGCGCGGCACCCACATCATGACCATCTATGAAGTGAAGACCAAGTGCGCGGTGTCCCGCAAGAGCGCGATCAGCGTCGCCGAATTCAACAGCGCCATCGAGGCGTTGGAGAAATCTGGCGAGCTGGCTAAACTATTAAAACAGCGCTAACGCTACTGCGTCAGCTTGAGTGAGCTTTCAAGGCGGATGTCGTCCGATGCGCTGCCCACCATCAGCTTGAAGTCGCCCGCCTCCGCGCCCCACTTCAACTGGCTGTTGAAGAAGGACAGCGTGTCACGGTCGATGGTGAAACTGACGCGCTGCGTTTCGCCCGGCTTCAGGTTCACTTTCTGGAAGCCCTTCAGCTCCTTCAGCGGCCGCACCACCGAGGACACCATATCGCGCAGGTAGAGCTGTACGATCTCCGTGCCGGCAATCTTGCCGCTGTTGGTCAGGTCGAACGACAGCGTCACTTTTTGCGCACCGGCGAGGGCCGCGCTGCTCAAGGCCAGGCGCGAGTACTTGAAGTCCGTGTAGCTCAAGCCATGACCGAAGGCGTAACGCGGCGTGTTGACGGAATCGATGTAGGCCGACTTGTAGACCACATCCTTTTCGTTCGTCACCGGACGGCCGGTGTTGTAGCCGGCGTAGGACAGCGGGATCTGGCCGACGTTGCGCGGGAAGGTGATCGGCAGCTTGCCCGACGGGTTGTAATCGCCGAATAACACATTGGCGACCGCGTTGCCGCCTTCGCTGCCGGGGAACCAGGCGTAGACGATGGCGTCGGCCTTATCGGCGATGGTGTTGAACACCAGCGGACGGCCGGCCAGCATCACCACCACCACCGGCTTGCCGGTCGCTTTCAGCGCAGTGAACAGCGCCTCCTGCTGGCCCGGCAGGGTAATGTCGGTGCGCGACTTGGCTTCGCCGCTCATGTCCCAGGTTTCGCCCACCGCCAGCACGATGACGTCCGCGCGCGAGGCCGTGGCGACGGCGTCGGCAAAGCCTTCGCTGCCGGCGCAACCGGGCTTGCAGGCCTGTGCATAACTGATCTCCGCCTTGCCGGCGTGGCTGCGGATGCCTTCGACAATGCTGACCACTTTGGCGCGCTCGCCCTGCACCACCCAGCCGCCTTCCAGGTCGCGCTGGGAATCGGCCAGCGGCCCGATCACCGCAATGCGCCTGGACTCGCGCGACAGCGGCAGCAGCTTGCCTTCGTTCTTCAACAGCACGATGGACTTCTGCGCCACATCCAGCGCGGCGGCGCGGTGCGACGGATCGGACAGCACCGCCTTCTCGCGCGCGGCGTCGGAATAGCGGTACGGATCGTCGAACAGGCCAAGCTCAAATTTCTTGTAGAGGATACGGCGCACGGCGTCGTCCAACGTCGCCATCTTCACCTTGCCGGCCTTGACGGCCGCTTCAAGGTGCTGGCTGTAGGCGTAGCCTTCCATGTCCATATCGCTGCCGGCGTTGATGGCCTTGACGGCGGCATCGGCCAGATCGGCTGCATACCCATGCGGCACCATCTCGCGCACCGAGCCCCAGTCGCTGACGATGAAGCCCTTGTACTTCCAGGCGCCCTTCAGGATGTCGCGCTGCAGGAAGGTGCTGCCGGTGGCCGGCACGCCGTTCAGCGTATTGAAAGAGTTCATGAAGGTGGCGGCGCCGGCATCGGCAGCGGCCTTGAACGGCGGCAGATACACCTCGTACAACTGCTGCTCGCTCATGTCGACGGCATTGTAGTCACGCCCGGCGATCGCCGCGCCGTAGGCCGCGAAGTGTTTGGCGGTGGCCATCACCGAATCGGTGGCGCCCAGCTTCTTGCCCTGGAAGCCGTGTACGCGCGCGGCGGCGATCTTGGAGCCGAGGTAGGTGTCCTCGCCTGCGCCTTCCATCACGCGGCCCCAGCGCGGATCGCGCGCCACGTCCACCATCGGCGCGAAGGTCCAGTGGATGCCGGCGGCGGCGGCTTCCTTGGCGGCGATATGCGCCGACAGCTCGATCGCGTCCATGTCCCACGAGGCGGCCTCGCCCAACGGCACCGGGAACACGGTCTTGTGGCCGTGAATGACATCAAGGCTGAACAGCAGCGGTATCTTCAGGCGCGCCTGCAAGGCCAGCGCCTGGATCTCGCGCGTGTCGGCCACGCCGACTACGTTCAGCATGGAGCCTACCTTGCCGGCGCGGATGTCGGCCAGCTTGTCGGCGTACTCGCTGCTGGTCGGGCCGGTGAATTGGCGGCCGGAGAGCTGGTGCAACTGGCCGACCTTCTCGGCCACCGTCATCTGCTTCATCAAGTCGGTGACCTTGCGGTCGATTTGCGCATCCTGGGCGTGGGCGGAGAGTGCCAGAACGGCAGCGCTGACCGCAGAGGTGATATGTAGTGTCTTCATTTGTACTGTTGTTGTTTCTGGTCGTAGTAGGACTTCAGCGTGTAGAAGGCGAGCTTCTTCTTGCCGGTCTCGGAGATGACGCCCTTGCGGTTCCAGTAATCCTGATACTCGGGATGCGGACGGCGCGGCGAACGGAAATCGGTCAGAATCCATGGCGTGATGCCGCGCAGGCCGGGAATCGCATCAAGCAGCTTGAAGGTGTTCTTGTATAGCTGGTCCTGATACTCTTCGCTCCACTTGGTGTCGGTGTCGGCGTGGTAGCCGCCCAGCGCGTCGGCGCCGAACTCGGTCACCAGCACCGGCTTGTTGTAGTCGACCTTGAAGGAGAACTTCAGCATCTCCTTGTTGTTGGACCAATACCAACCGGCGTATTGATTGAAGCTGGCCAGGTCGATCTTGTCGGCCAGCGGATCTTCGACCGTCACCACATCGCCGTTGCGGTGCACTTCCAGCGCCGCGCCCACCAGGCGGGTGCGGTCCAGAGAACGTACGGTGTCGGCCAGCTTGCCCATGAACTCAGTGCGAATCGGGCTCACCGGCGTCTCGTTACCGATGGACCAGATCACCACGCTGGCGCGGTTCTTGTCGCGCACCACCAGGTCGGTCAGCTGCTGCTTGGCGTTGGCGTAGACTTCCGGCTTCTCCCACGAAATAGTCCAATACACCGGCACCTCGGCCCATACCAGCAGGCCCATTTCGTCGGCCAGCTTGATCATCTCTTCGCTGTGCGGGTAGTGCGCCAGGCGGACGTAATTGCAGTTCATGTCCTTGGCCCATTGCAGCATCATGCGCATGTCGCCTTCGCCGCGCAGGCGGCCCGGGATCAGCGGATTCTCATCATGGATCGAAATGCCGCGCATGAAGATGGATTTGCCGTTCAACAGAATATCGTGGCCGCGCGTTTCGATGGTGCGCAGGCCGATGCGGTCGTTCAGCGTGTCGGTGGCACCGGCGATGTTCACGCTGTACAGCTTCGGATCTTCCGGCGACCAGTAGCGCACCTTATTCTTCGGCAGCGCGATGCTGACGGCGGCGCGGCCATTGGCATCGGTGCGCACCACGGTTTTCACGCCCAGCTCCGCGATGGAGACGGTGACGTCCTGCGCGCCATTGGTGCCCTTGGCGCCGGCCAGCTGTACGAAGCCTTCGATGCGGTTGCGGTCACCCTTGGCCAGCTGGATCTGATAGTCCTCGATGTAGGTGTTCGGCGTTTCGGCCAGCAGCACGTCGCGCGTGATGCCGCCGTAGTTCCACCAGTCGGTATTCACGGTCGGGATGTCGTCCTGGTGGCGCGTATTGTCGGCCTTGACCACCACGGTGTTCTCGCCTTTCAGCAGGCGGCCCGTCACCTCGAACTGGAACGGCGTGAAGCCGCCCTTGTGGCTGCCCAGCTTCTTGCCGTTCAGGTAGACATGGGACTCGTAGTTCACGGCGCCGAAGTAGAGGAAGTAGCGCTTGCCGTCTTTGGGTGTGGCGTTGAACTTCTGGCGCATCCACAGCGTGCCTTCGTAGAACGCCAGCTTGGCGTCTTGCGAATTCCAGTCACCTGGAATGGCCAGCGTCGGCGAGCTGTCGAAGTTGTATTCGACGGCGTCGTCCTTGTCTTTCGGCTTGCGGTCGTCATAGAAGCCGCCGGCGCCGGTGGGCGACTGGTCGAACGGCTGGCGGCGATAGTTGTAGAAGCCGGTCTCGTAAGGGTCGATGATATAGTGCCAGCGGCCGTTCAGCGACAGGTGCTGGCGGCCATAGATGTTTTGCAGCGTAGGCGGCTGCTTGGCCAGTTCGGCGCGCGCGCCGGCGCCCTTGTTTGCCTGCGCCTGTCCCGGCGCCTGGTCATCCTGCGCACCTGCCGCGAAGCTCGCGGTCAGGCAGCTTGCCAACAGCAGCAGCTTCCACATTTGTCGCATTCCTGTCTCCTGAAATTATTAGTTAGGTCGTGAACTTGCCTTCGTAATCCGGTGGTGCGGCGTCGATGTGCAGTGTCAGGCGCAGCGGCAGCTGGTCCATCACCGGCGCCAGAAACTCCTTAGCCACCGCCAGCAGCGTATCGCCTATCGCCCGCACCAGTGCCGGACTGCGGCCCGGCGTGATGCGCATGTTCAGATAGACGAAAGCCCGTCCCTGCTCGCCGTCCGCCACCGCGTATTGCGCGGCTGGATAGGCCAGTACGCGCGTGCCGTACAGGGGAAACACCAGCGCGCCGACATCATCCTGCAGGGTGACCAGCGTGTGAGACAGCACCTTGCACAAGGCGCCGATGTCGGCGTGCGCATCCAGGTTGGCGGTGTACTCGATTTTCAGATGCGGCATGCGCTTCCTTTATTGGTATTTGATGATCCACTTGATCGTCAGCGGCTCTTTCATGGTCAGCTTGCCGGTGCTGCAGGTGACCAGGGTTTTCATCGGGCCGTAAGGCGCCATGAATTCCCGGTCGCCGTTGGTCGGCGCCGACTGGCATTGCTGCAGACCGCTGACACTGTACTCCTTCACCGTGCCCTGCGCGAAGGTCGCCACATTACCCTTCATGGTAGCCTGATCCGAGAACGATGCGAATTCCAGTACGATCTTTTCCACTTCCTGCGCGCCCACCGGAGTATAGACATCGGTACGCGTCATCACGCCGTGTTCCAGCGTGTAGGTGGTGCGCAGCTTGATGCGCGCGTCCTTTTGCGGGCCTTTCTTGCCCAGCTTGTCCAGTTCGTCCTGGCGATAAGTAACGGTATAGCGCTTACCGTCCTTACCGGTCTTGATGTCCTTGATCCAGGCCGCGCCGATCAGCTGCGCGCCATCGGTCATGGTGAACTTGGGCAGCAGCTGCGCGTGCGCACCGCCGCTATCGGCCACGCCGGAGACGATGCCAGGCGCGAACGGCAGCGGGTAGTAAGGGCTGTTGTCATGCTGGCTGCCGCCGCCGTTGATCATGTTCAGGCTGACCACGTGCGGGCCGTCGCGGAAGATCGCCAGCGCGCGGTCGTACTCACCCTGCGCAAACGTGGTGACGCTGAACGGCGGACGGTTTTTGTCCAGCCACGCCTGCAGGTCGGCCTTCGGCTGCACGTCCTTGAAGCCAGCCTTGTTCCAGGTATCGTTGGTGTAGATCAGCTGGTGCAGCAGCGAGAAGTTCTCGCCCAGGATGCGGTGCTTGCCGCGATAGGTATCGGTGCGGCGGCTCTTGCCCCACATGTCCAGCGACTGCATGGATGGGTCGTACCAGAAGTCCATGTAGCGCGCCGCCACGCGCGATGAATAGGTGTAGGCATACTGCTTCTCTTCCGTCGTCAGCACATTCAGGTAGGCCGACACGGACAGGATCTCCACCATCGCGGTTTCGCCGTAAGGCCCCAGGCTGCGACCGAAGCTGAAACCCTGGCCTTCGGTGTTGGCGACATTCAGCGCCACGTCGGCAGCCTTGCGCAGCAGGACTTTCAATTCCTCGGTGGGTTGCAGGCCGGTTTCCAGGAAGCGCTCGCAAATCTCCGCGATCAGCAGGATGCTGTAACGATCGAAGCGCCCTTCGCCGTCGGTCTCGTCGGAGAAGCCGAACTTGCCCGAGTATTTATTGTAGTGGGTGAGCATCTTTTCGAGCAGGACCTTGCCCGCGCTGTCGTCTTCCCAACCCATCATCATACGCAGGCGCGCGATGCTGAAGGCCACGCCATAGTAATTAGTCGGCAAGTTGATCAGATCCCACTGCGGCGTGACGAAGGTGCGCCAGTCCAGCTGCTTGCGCAGCTGCTCCAGCGTGGCCGGGCTGACGGCGCGTTCCAACAAGCCGGCTTCCTTTAGCTTGACCAGCGCGCCGATATAGTAATAGATGCCCCAGGTGTGGTTGTCCATGCCCACCGTCATATCGGCGATGTCGCGATAGTCCTTCAGCTTCTGCTCCAGCGCCGGATCGTCCTTGGCGGTATTGAGCAACACATGGCCCAGGCCCGCCGCCACTTTCCCCGGCAGGAATTTGTCGCCGCTCTTGAACGGCGAGGCGCCGTCCAGCACCATGCCCTCCCTTTCCGCCACCAGCTTCTTGAAGAAGAAGTCCAGCTGCTGGTAGGCGTTGTCTTGAACGATGCGGTTCATGGGGGCATTGGATGCCGCGTATGCCGGCGCGCAGGCCGTCATCACGACCAGCGCTGCGGAGGTCAGGGGAAGGAATTTCATGGTGTCTCGATTATTGTGGAAAACGTTTTACAAATAGTAGGTGATTTTGCCGATTAGGTAAACACTTATGGATTGCGGTTCAGGGTCGAATGACGCAGCACCAGGCGCGGCTCGATGATGGTGGACGGCGTGGCCGGCTTGCCGTCGATCTGCGCCAGCAGCTGCTCCATGGCCGCCGCGCCCATCCTCTCGCTTTGCAGGTCGACCGTGGTTAAAGGCGGCTGGGTGTAGCTGGCGAAATCGATGTTGTCGAAGCCGGCCACCGAGATATCCTCCGGCACACGGAAGCCCAGCGTCTGCGCCGCTTTCATGAAGCCCATCGCCATCAGATCGTTGTAGCAGATCAGGGCATCAGGATGGGATGCCCCCAGCATGATGGAGGAACTCATGCGCTCCCCTTCCAGCGCGGACGGCGCGCTGCCGTCGTACACGGTCAGCTGCAATCCGGCGGCCGCCATGCAGTGGCGGATGCCGGACAAGCGCTCCTCGTCACGGCGCGATTTGGAAAAGCCCAGGTAGGCGATCCGCTGGTGGCTGAGCGTGACCAGATGCCGTGTCAGCATGGCTGCGCCCCGATGATCGTCGCCCGCCACACAGGGAATGTCGCGCTGCGCCAGGCGGCCGAGGAACACCAGCGGCTTGCCCAGTTCCAGCATCCAGTCCATCTCCGCCTCGGGGATGCGCGAGATCACGATCATGCCGTCCACGCGTCGGTTCAGCGCCTCCAGCAGCGGGCGCTCGCGGTGCGGATTTTCCTCGGTGTCGACCAGCAGCAGGTTGTAGCCATGCTCTTGTGCCACCCGGTTGGCGCCCTTCACCACGCTGCTGAAGTGCGGATTCGCCACATCCAGCACGGACAGGCCGATGCTCTGCGTGCGGCCGGTGATCATCGACTGCGCCAGCGGGTTGGAGCGGTAGCCCAGCTCCGCGATCACCCGCGTCACCGCCTGCTCCACGGCCGGTGAAAAGCGCTGCGCGCCGTTGACGAACTTGGACACCGTGGCGGTGGATACACCGGCGCCGGCAGCCACGTCGCGGATGGTCGGCACAGGCTTTTTCATGAATCGATTGACCTCGGGAAGAATTTAGTTATACTGGCGATTAAACGTTTAACTACATTACCTTCACCATCCCATAAAAGCAAGCCATGAGCACTACTAAACCATTCAAACGCATTTTGTTGACCGGCGCCGGCGGCGGCCTGGGTACTGTCCTGCGCGAACGCGCCAAGGCGTGGGCGGACGTCGTTCGCTTGAACGACGTCAAGGACCTGGGTCCGGCGCGCGAGGGCGAGGAAATCGTCATCGGCGATTTGGGCGACCGCGACAACGTCATGAAGATGATGGAGGGCGTGGACGCCGTGCTGCACTTCGGCGGCATTTCGGTGGAAGACAAGTTCGAGCCGATCATGAACGCCAACATCCTCGGCCTGCACCACCTGTATGAGGCGATCCACAAGTGCGGCGTCAAGCGCGTGATCTACGCCAGCTCCAGCCACGTGGTCGGCTACTACCAGACCACCGACCTGGTGGACGCCAACATGCCGCTGCGTCCGGACGGCTTCTACGGCGTCTCGAAAGCCTTCGGCGAAGCGCTGTCGCGCTACTACTACGACCGCTTCGGCACCGAGACGGTCTGTCTGCGCATCGGCTCCTCGTTCCCGGAACCGAAGAACCCGCGCATGATGGTCACCTACCTGGCCTACGACGACCTGATTGAATTGATCCGCTGCTCGCTGTTCACCCCTCGCGTCGGCCACACCATCACCTTCGGCACCTCGGACAATGCCACCAAGTGGTGGGACAACAAGCACGCCTCGCACCTCGGCTATGTGCCCAAGCACAGCTCCGCCGAATTCGCCGGCAACTTCCCCGATAGCGCCGACTATCCGGCCGACGGCGACGCGCCGACCATTTACCAAGGCGGCCCGTTCGTGACGGCCGGCCCGATGTACAAATAAAAAAATCCTATAGCGGAGACAAGACCACATGACATCATCGCATTTACGCATTGCTGTCATGGCCGCCGTGGCGGCCATGTTCCACACGGTGCCTGCATATGCCGCCGATGCTCCGACCGCGCAGGCGGCCGCACCATCGGCCGCCATCAATCCCAAGGCCGTGCTGTCGGCCATGGAGAACGTGGCGGACTGGCAGCTCGCCAACCCGAGCAAGCACCGCCCGGACGACTGGACCCAGGCGGTCGGCTACAACGGCATCATGGCGCTGGCGAACATCTCCGGCAGCAGCAAGTACCGCGATGCGATGATCGCCATGGGCGAGAAGAACAACTGGAACCTCGGTCCCAACCACTACCACGCGGACGACCATATCGTCGGCCAGACCTACGCCGAGCTGTATCTGCAAACGCGCGATCCGAAGATGATCGCGCCGCTGCGCGCCAGCTTCGACGACATCCTGACCAACCGCCGCAGCGGCACGCTGGAGTTCACCGTCAAGGGCAACCAGGACCGTTGGTCGTGGTGCGACGCGCTGTACATGGCGCCACCTGCCTGGCTGCGCCTGTGGGCCATCACCGGCGACCAGCGCTACCTGGACTTCGCCATCAGCGAATGGTGGGTGACCTCGGACTACCTGTACGACAAGGAAGAACATCTCTACTTCCGCGACTCCAATTACTTCGACAAGCGCGAGGCCAATGGCAAGAAGGTCTACTGGAGCCGGGGCAACGGCTGGGTAATGGGTGGCCTGGTGCGCGTGCTGCAGTACCTGCCGGAGAACCATCCCGCGCGTCCACGCTTCGTCCAGCAGTACAAGGAGATGTCGGCCAAGCTGCTCACGCTGCAACAGCCGGACGGCTTGTGGCGCGCCAGCCTGCTCGATCCCGCGAGCTACCCGATGAAGGAATCGAGTGGCTCGGCGCTGTACACCTACGCCTTCGCATGGGGCGTGAACCAGGGCCTGCTCGACGCCAAGGCCTTCAAGCCTGCCGTGCAGAAGGCCTGGAGCGCGCTGATCGCCAACGTACAGGCGGACGGCAAACTGACCCACGTGCAGCCGATCGGCCTGGCGCCCAAGGTCTTCGACGACAACCTCACCGAAGTGTATGGCGTGGGCGGCTTCCTGCTGGCCGGCAGCGAGGTGTATCGCATGGCAGTGCTGGACAAAGCCAGGCCGCAGACGGTGAGCGTGTCCAACCCTACCGCCGGCGTGCGCGGCGACGAGCTGGCCGAAGCATCGCTGGCCGCCGGCCTGCGCAAGCCGGTGGTAATGGATGCCGCCACGTCCGCCATCGTCAACTCGCAGGTGATTGGTAAAAAAATTCTGTTCCCGGTCAACCTGGCGGCCGGCGAAACGCGCCGCTACCTGGTGCTGCCGGCAGAGCGCCTGGCCGCCGTGCCGCCGGTCGACGTGAAAACCCATGCGCGCTTCGTGCCGGAGCGGCTGGACGATTTCGCGTGGGAGAGCGACCGCACCGCGCACCGCATGTACGGCCCGGCCATCATCAAGGATCCGAAAGAACAGCTGATCAGCAGCGGCGTGGACGTCTGGGTGAAGAAGGTGCGCACGCCGGTAATCGACAAATGGTACCAGCGCGGCGAGTATCACCACGACCTGGGCGAAGGCCTGGACTACTACAGCGTTGGCCAGAGCCGTGGCTGCGGCGGCACCACCATCGTCGATGGCGGCAAGCTGCACAACTCGTCCAACTTCACCCACTACAAGGTCATTGCCGACGGCCCGCTGCGTTCCGTGTTCGAGCTGACCTATGGTGGTTTTGATGTCGGCAACGGCCGCACCGTCGCGGAAGTGAAACGCTTCTCGATCGATGCCGGCTCCAACATGACCCGCGTTGAAACGCGCTACGCCAGCAACCGCAAGGCGCCGTTGGCAGTGGGCGTGGGCATCGTCCAGCGCGACGGCGAGGGCCGCTACACCACCGACAGCGACAACAACTTCGCCAGCTACTGGGAGCCCGCCCACGGCGACGACGGCAGCACCGGCTGCGGCGTGATCGTGCCGGCCGGCGTCAGGTCCTTCGAGGTGATCGACAAGCAGCAACTGGCGATCAGCACGACGCAACCGGGCCAGCCGTTCGTCTACTACTTCGGCGCCGGCTGGAGCAAGAGCGGCGACTTCGCCGACGCCGCCGCCTGGGATGCCTACGTGCGCGGCTACACGCAAAAGCTCAAGCAGCCGCTCAAAGTCAGCAGCAAATAAACGTGCCGCCGGCCGCCCTCGTGGCAACCGGCGGTTTTTTTAACCCAGGCATGGAAGCGCTACCACAAACTAGTTGAAGCACCACACTATAAGACTGGAGACACCACATGCAAGCGAACAAACCTCACCAACCCAAGCTGCGGCACATCACCGCCGCAGTCGCCCTCACCCTGCTCGGCGGCGCCGCCGTTGCGCAGTCAACCGACAATGGCAAGCTCGAATCGGTCATCGTCACCGCCAACAAACGGGCGCAGAACCTGGAAGACGTGGCCGTCATTGTCGACGACGTGCCGCTCGGCATGCAGGCCGGCGCCTTCAAGGACCTGCCGACGTCGGTCGCATCGAAGTGCTGAAGGGCCCCCAGAGCACGCTGTTCGGCAAGAGCTCGATTGCCGGCGCCATCAATATCACCACCAAGCCCATCGGCGGCCCGTGGAAGACCAACGCCACCACCTACGTCACCAACGACGATGAATGGCGCGTCGGCGTCAGCACCGGCGGCTCGGTCTCGGACACGCTGCGCCTGCGCGTGGCCGCCAGCAAGACCAACGTCGACGGCACGCTCAACAATCTCACCACCGGCAAAAAGCTGAATGGCAGCAAGGGCGACAACATCAGCGGCAAGCTCGAATGGCAGCCGCTGGACCAGCTGCCCCTGACGCTGACGCCGCACTACAACCGCACCGAGAAATTCTGCTGCTCGACCGCCTTCACCTCGATGTCGCCGGGCGCGCTGTACCGCAACGCACGGCAACTGCCGCCGTCGGTCGTACTGGCCGGCACCGGCGTCAAGCTGGACTGGGCCTTCGACGAAGCCGGCGCGCTGGCCGGCCACACGCTGAGCTCGATCTCGTCCTACAGCAAGTACCACATGAACGACTACCAGGACAACGACAACACCGACGTCAACATCCTGCCTTTCCTGCTACTGCCCAACGGCCAGCCGACCGGCATGCAGGGCGGCCTGGAGCACAGCCTGAACAAGGACGCGATGTTCTACGCCATGGCCTACAGCGGCCACAAGGGCAAGGCCTACGACCTGACCTCGGGCTTCACCTCGGCCACGGCCAAGCTGCCGGCGGTGGCGCCGGAAACCGCACGCAGCTACGAGCTGGGCTGGAAGCAAAGCCTGTGGGACAACCGCGCCATGTTCAGCGTGGCGCTGTTCCGCACCAACTTCAAGCACTTCCAGCAGTCGTCGAGCTTCTTTGACGACGACGGCACCTTCCGTACCGGCCTGAACAGCATCGGTGGCTTGCGCACACAGGGTCTGGAAGCGGAAGGCAATGTGCGGGTGACGCGCGAGCTGCAGCTGAACGGCAGCTTCGCCTACACCAAACCTGGCCGGCAAGACCTTGCCGAACGCGCCGAAAGTGAAAGTGAACCTCGGCGGCCAGTACGACCTGATGTTGCCGTCAGCCAGCTTCAACGGCTTCGTGGCCGGCTCCACGCGCTACCAGAGCCGCACGTAGTTCTCGCTGAGCCAGGATCCAAACACCATCCAGGGCGCTTAAGCCATCACCAACCTCAGCTTCGGCGTGAAGGACAAGCAGGACCGCTACAAGGTGACCTTCCTGGTCAACAACCTGTTCGACAAGCGCTACGCGACCGGCCTCAACAACGCCATTGCCAACGGCAACTGGAGTCCGAAAGCGCCGAACACGCCGATCGCGGTCAACACCACGGAATGGATGCCGCCGCGCGACTTCCAACGCTACTTCGGCGCCCGCCTGGACATGACGTTCTAAAGTGCATCTCCCTCGCGACTCTGCTGCACGGTCGCACTTCCGCCCTTCGCGCCTTACCGCGCGGAGGGCTTTTTTTCGAATAACTGTTTGAGCGACTGTACCTCCGGCAGCGCATCGCTCCAAGCCTCCAACTGTGTCAGATCGGCCTCGGCCAGCTTGCGACGGGCAGTGGCAGACACGACGCCGAATCGGCGCGTAAGCAACCGCTCCAGCAACGCGGCAGCGCCTTCCCTCCGGCCTTGACCGCGGCCTTGCTCCATGCCTTGCTCGACGCCCTGTTCCATGCCTTGCTCTATGCCCTGCTCTATGCCCTGCCGTTGGCCTTTCTTCAATCCTTCCTCCAGGCCTTTTTTCAGACCTTGCTCCCGGCCTTTCTTCAAACCGTCCTGCAGACCTTGCTTAATGCCTTTCTTGAGGCCTTTCTCCAAGAACGACTGTGCAAGTGGACTGATCCATTCCATTTTTCGCTCCTTCTCCAAACGTCGGATAGCTTGCCAATACCGCTCCTGATACGGTGCGGGCAAAACCATCATCCAGTTGATCACGTTGAACAACTCAATTATCCGCCGTTTGCTCCACCGATGTTCGTACAGTAGCTTAGTGAGTTGCCACTTTGCCGCGTAGAGTTGATCGGAATTATGACGTGCCTGTTGCGTGCGCAGATGCGCCAGGGTGACCAAGGCGAACGGATTGTGGGAAACCAGCAGCGCATCGCTACGGCCGGCATAATCAAGCAGCTTGGCAGTCGCAAACGAGAAGCTCATCGCGGTCCCCAACTGGTCGACATGAAACAAGTGCGGCCGCCAGTGAGGATCGTCATCGGCCAACACCACCAGGCTGGTCACCGGTCTATGATATTGCTTGAAAATCCGATAGTTATAGTCGAATACGCGCGCAGCCAATGATGCGTCGCGCTGCGCTTGCACTTCAATGTGGATCAGCACCCAGCGCTGAGAACCATCATGCATGCAGACTTCAACCAGCTTGTCTGCCACCAGGCCCGCAGGATCGTCGCCAAAGCCGATGCCGGCGAGCTCCTTGTCGCGGAAGCGCGGTCGCTTCGACCAATCGATCTGGGTGCCGAGTTCGACGAAGAAAAATGCCATGAAGTCCTTCATAGCGTGCGTCAGGGCAGTTTTCCAAGGCAGGTCATAGCGGGCGTTAGGGGCAGCGGCTGGCATTCCGCCAGTCTACGGCCGTGCCGCGCCTTCCTGTATTGAGGCACTGCAAAGCGAAGACGAAAATCCAGAAACTCCGGCCCGGCCCGCGTTACGGTTGAGTGAGATTCATAAAATAGCAAGCCGAACATGGTAAGCTTCGACCCCGGCGTCCTGCTCGCCGCGCCTATTTCCCCAACTTCCTCGTGTAAATACTGAATTCATGGATATCGTACTCGCGCTTAAAGCCATCATCATGGGCCTGGTTGAAGGTTTTACGGAGTTCCTGCCGATATCCTCCACCGGTCACCTGATCCTGACCGAGCACCTGTTGGGTTTCCAGGGCATGGAAGACAAAATCAATGTGTTTGAGATCGTCATCCAGGCCGGCGCCATCTTCGCCGTGTGCTGGGAATACCGCGCCCGCATCGCCGCCGTGCTGGGCGGCGTAACCCACGACCGCAAACAGCAACGCTTCGCCTTGAATATCGGCATCGCCTTCCTGCCGCTGGCCCTGCTCGGCCTGGTGCTGGGCAATCTGCTGAAAGAGCACCTGTTCAAGCCGGTGCCGGTGGCGCTGGCCTTCATCATCGGCGGCTTCATCATCCTGGCGGTCGAGCGCCGCGCCGCCGCCAACCCGGTCGCCGTGCGCGTGCATTCGGTCGACGACATGACGCCGCTCGATGCCTTGAAAATGGGCATCGCCCAGGCCTTCGCGCTGATTCCGGGCACCAGCCGCTCGGGCGCCACCATCATCGGCGGCATGATGTTCGGCCTGTCGCGCAAGGTGGCCACCGAGTTTTCCTTCCTACTCGGCATTCCGACCCTGCTGATCGCCTCCGCCTACTCCTTGTACAAGGCGCGCGCGCTGCTGTCGATGTCCGACTTGCCGATGTTCACTCTCGGCACCGTATCGGCCTTCATCTCGGCCTTCCTGTGCGTGCGCTGGTTGCTGCGCTATATCAGCTCACATACTTTCACCGTCTTTGCGTGGTATCGCATCGCTTTTGGCCTGTTGGTGCTGGCGACCAGTTACACTGGCGTTATCGTCTGGGCCGACTAACATCTTTTGAAAAGCAGTAGCAGTAACATGAATCATCAGGACAACAACGAACGCGCGCTCCACCTGCTGCAAACCGTCTTCGGCTATCCGGCCTTCCGCGGTCACCAGGGGGAAATTGTCGGCCATGTGGCCGGGGGCGGCGATGCGCTGGTCCTGATGCCGACCGGCGGCGGCAAATCGCTGTGCTATCAGATTCCGGCCCTGCTGCGCGACGGCGTCGGCGTGGTCGTCTCGCCGCTGATTGCCCTGATGCAGGACCAGGTCGACGCGCTGGAGGAAGTCGGCGTGCGCGCGGCCTTCCTCAACTCCACCCAGACC
This sequence comes from Duganella sp. BuS-21, assembly GCA_041874725.1. Taxonomy (GTDB): domain Bacteria; phylum Pseudomonadota; class Gammaproteobacteria; order Burkholderiales; family Burkholderiaceae_D; genus Rugamonas. Next base: position 6,253,845 of record CP097466.1, read on the forward strand.
TACGAGGAAGCCAGCCGCATCGAGCGCCTGGTGCGCACCGGCGAGATCGACCTGGTCTACGTCGCGCCCGAGCGGCTGATGACGGAACGCTGTCTGAACCTGTTCCAGAGTTCGAAGATTTCGCTGTTCGCCATCGACGAAGCGCACTGCGTATCGCAATGGGGCCACGACTTCCGACCGGAATACATCAAGCTGTCGGTCCTGCACGAGCAGTTCCCGGACGTGCCGCGCATCGCGCTGACCGCCACCGCCGATCCGCAAACCCGCGCCGAAATCGTCCACCGCCTGCAACTGGGCGACGCCGCGCAATTCGTCTCCTCCTTCGACCGTCCCAACATCCGCTACCAGATCGTCGAGAAAGCCAACGGCCGCAAGCAGCTGCTGGACTTCATCACCACCGAACATGGCGGCGACTGCGGTATCGTCTACTGCCTGTCGCGCAAGAAGGTGGAGGAGACGGCCGAATTCCTGAACGAGAACGGCGTGCGCGCGCTGGCTTACCACGCCGGCATGGACCACGCCAAGCGCGCGGCCAACCAGGCCAAGTTCCTGCGTGAAGAGAACATCGTCATGTGCGCCACCATCGCCTTCGGCATGGGCATCGACAAACCGAATGTGCGCTTCGTCTGCCACCTGGACCTGCCGAAAAGTATCGAGGGCTACTACCAGGAGACCGGGCGCGCCGGCCGCGACGGCGATCCCTCCAGCGCCTGGATGGCCTACGGCCTGCAGGACGTGGTGCTGCAACGCCGGATGATCGACGAATCGGAAGCCGACGAAACCTTCAAGCGCGTATTGGGCAACAAGCTCGATGCCATGCTGGGCCTGTGCGAGACCCTGAGCTGCCGCCGCGTACGCCTGCTGGAATACTTCGGCGAGCAGGCCGGCCCTTGCGGCAACTGCGACACCTGCTTGATTCCGCCGGTGTCCTTCGACGGCACGGTGCCGGTGCAAAAACTGCTGTCGACCGTATACCGGGTCGACCAGCGCTTCGCCGCCGGCCACGTAATCGACGTGCTGCGCGGGCAGGAGACAGATCGCATCAAGACCTGGCACCACGATTCGCTGTCGGTGTTCGGCATCGGCGCCGACCGCAGCGAACAGGAATGGCGCGCCATTATGCGCCAGGTGATCGCGCTCGGCCTGCTGAGCGTCGACCATGAACAATTCAGCTCATTGAAACTGACCGACGCCGCGCGCCCGGTACTCAAGGGTGGGCAGAAGGTGCAACTGCGCCAGTACCAGAAGCCGGTCAAGGCGTCCAAGCCGAGCCGAGCCGCCAAGGGTTACGTGGAAAGCGACCTGTCGGGCCAGGAGCAGAAAATCTTCGACCGCCTGCGCTCCTGGCGCATGGGCACGGCGCGCGAGCACAACGTCGCCGCCTACATCATCTTCAACGACGCCACCCTGCGCGAAATCGCCAAGGCCCGCCCGACCGCGCTGGACGACCTGCGCGGCATCTCCGGCGTGGGCGAGAAAAAGCTGGCCTCCTACGGCGAGGAAATCGTCAACCTGATCAACGAGATGGAATAGACGTCATTCCTGCGACAGCAGGAATCCATGCTGAGTATGGATTCCCGCCTGCGCGGGAATGACGCCGGTGATGCTGCGGTAGCGGCTCGGTGAGGCGCCGAGGGCGGCACGGAATCGGTGGCTGAAGTGGCTCAGGTCCGCGTAGCCGCAGGCGTCGGCGATCTGCTGCAAGGGCAGCCCGCCATTCTTGAGCAACGCGCGCGCGTGTTCGATGCGGCGCGCGGCGATCCAGGCCGACGGCGTCATGCCGAACGAGGTCTTGAACATCCGCACCAGGTGAAACTCCGACATGCACGCCAGCTGCGCCAGCACGCCCAAGGTGATGTTAAGCGCCAGATGTGCTTCGATGTAGTCGGCCAGCCGTCGCCGCACCACCGGCGCCAGTCCGCCGCGCACGCGCGCCTGCTGCAGTGGCGCCGATTGCGCCAGCAGCAGATGACTGAGCGCTTCGTGCGTGACCTCGTTGGCGCACAGCTGCGCGTCCGGTCCATCCCACGACATCTGCGCCAGCGACGCGCATAACTGGCCGATACGTTCATGTTCGAAGTAGGTGCGGTCGGCCAGCGTCAGCTCGCGCGGTTCGCGGTCCAGTTCCACCACCGCGCGCCGCGTGAAGTGCTCAGGCAGGAAGTAGATGTGCATGAAGTGCATCTGCCCGCGCACCGTCCACGACGATTCGTGCCAGTCCGGCAAAGTGCACAGCCGCTTCGGTGCGCCATAAATGCCGGGCAGCTCCGAGCGCTCGGTGCGATGGCCGCCGTCAAGGTAGTAAGACAAGGTATGGTGGCCCGGATGGTCGTAACTGGTTTCCGCCACCGGCGTATCGCGCCGCCAGATGGCGACCGCCAGTTCATCGCCCAGCCATGCAAAGCGCTCCAGTTCCGCCTCCGTCTCCGACATGGTCTTGAAGACGGAGCGCGACAGCGCCCCCTGCGGCAGGGGCTGCGTGTCAAGTGCGTTGGCGATGGCGGGGCGTGAGGACATGGTGAAGAAAGTCTAGCACGGGCCGCCGCCGGCTGCCGGCGCCGCCGGCGATATGCGCAATTTCAGACAAGTCGCGGCATCGCCCACCCGGCATGCTGGCGGCATGAATATCTTCCTCTACCTTCTCACAGTCCTGATCTGGGGTACCACCTGGATCGCCATCACCTTCCAGCTCGGCGTGACGCCGGCGCCGGTGTCCATCGCCTACCGCTTCTGGATCGCCAGCGCGATCTTGATGGTCATCCTGCTGGTCTCACGCAAGCCATGGTGGCCGCCGCGACAGGCCTGGCCATGGCTGTTCGCGCAGGGGATCGCGCTGTTCTGTCTTAACTTCCTGTGCTTCTACTACGCCAGCCAATGGGTCACCAGCGGCCTGGAAGCGGTGGTGTTCTCCACCGCGCCGCTGTGGAACGCCATCAATGGTCGCATCTTCATGGGCCGGCCGATCAAGCCGCAGGTGATGGCCGGCGCGCTGCTCGGCCTGGGCGGCATCGTGCTGCTGTTCGCGCCGCAGATGGCCGGCCACTGGCATGACAGCCACACCCTGCTCGGCCTCGCGCTGACGCTGGGCGGCACGCTGTGCTTCTCGTGCGGGAACCTGCTGTCGAGCCGCATGCAATCGATGAACCTGGGCCTGACGCCGTGGCTGACCAACGCCTGGGCCATGCTGATCGGCGCCACCACGCTGGGCGTGGCGGCGCTGGCGTTGGACATGCCGTTCGCGCTCGATCCATCACCGCGCTATCTCGGCGCGCTGCTGTACCTGGCGATTCCGGGATCGGTGATCGGCTTCACCGCGTATTTGATGCTGGTAGGCCGCATCGGCCCGGACCGCGCGGCCTATTCCACGGTATTGTTTCCCATCGTGGCGCTGACCATATCGACCTTCTACGAAGGCTATCATTGGACAGCGCCGGCCCTGGCGGGCCTGGCGCTGGTATTGGCGGGTAACCTGCTGGCATTTCTACCGCCGCTGCGCCGCCCCAACCCGCTGAAGTCTTACTGAACCGAGATCAGCTCGATGGTGAAGACCATGCCCGAGTTGGCAGGTATCGCGCCAGAGCCGGTTGTGCCATAGGCCAGCCTGGCCGGCAGGATCAGTGTGCGCTGGCCGCCCATCTTCATGCCGCTCACGCCCTGGTTCAGCCCTTTCAAGACCGTGTCCGAACCCAGCACGAACACATGCGGGGTCGCGCTGCTCAGGTTGGTGTTGATCTTGACGCCTTGATGATCGGCGGCGGAGGCGCCGTACAGCCACAAAGACGATTTCAATTTCATAGGACAGTTATCCTTAGACGGTGGCAAAATAAGCGGCCAGACAACACCTTGTGACAACTATAAGTGGCCCGTGAATTTGTAATCGTTTGTATCATTCCCGAGAGGATCGCATGACCAGAATTGGCTGTCTCGCCGCTTTCACCTTGATGCTGTCGGCCGCCCACGCCGCCGACAAACCGGCCGACGTGGTGTACCGCAACGGCTACGTCTACACCGTGGATGCGAAGGACAGCGTGCAGCAGGCGCTGGCCGTGCGCGGCGGGCGCATCGTCTATGTCGGCGACGACGCCGGCGCCAAGGCGCACACCGGCCGCAGGACGGAAGTGATCGACCTGCAGCGCCGCATGCTGATGCCCGGCCTGGTCGACGGCCATATGCACCCGCAATCGGGCGGCAGCCGCCTGCTCAATTGCAGCCTGAATTACGAATCGCTGACGGTGGCGCAGTTCCAGTCGCGCATCCAGGCCTGCCTCGACCACGACAAGAAGCCCGGCGCCGAGCGCTGGCTGGTGGTAGTCAACTGGTTCCAGCAAGGGATGCAGCCGGACGGCGTGGAAACTACCGCCGCCATGCTCGATGCGCTGAAGACCACGCGACCCATCATCGTGCGTTCCTCCTTCGGCCACTCGGCCCTGCTGAATTCCAAAGGCATCCAGCTGGCCAAGATCGAGCGCGACACCGCCGACCCGGCCGGCGGCAAGATCACCCGCGACGACAAGGGCAACGCCACCGGCCTGCTGGAAGACGCCGCCCAGGACCTGGCCATGAACCTGCTGCCGCCGCTGACAGTGGCCGAGAACCTGGCCGCATCGAAGGCGGCACTGGCGGCCATGCGCCAGCAAGGCATCACCACCTTCCTCGACGCCTACACCGATCCCGAGACCATGACCGCGTTCACCGACCTGCAAAAGCAGGGCAAGCTGACGGCGCGCGCGCACTTCGCGGTGCTGATCGATCTGGATAAAGGCGCGACGCCGCACAGCGCGGTGGCGGAACTAGTCAAGCAGCAGAAGCAGTTCGACCAGGGACCGACCAAAGTGGCGCCGTCGATGCAGGTGCGCCACGCCAAGCTGTTCATGGACGGCGTGATCTCCGCGCCCGCCTTCACCGGTGCCATGCTGGAACCCTACCTGGCCAACAAGGGCACGTCGGAGAAACCGGACTGGCAGCCCGGCCCGCACAACGGCCCGGCAAGCTATTTCTCGGCGGAGGCGCTGCGCACCACGTTGAAGCAACTGGCGCGCGCACGTATCGATCCGCACATCCACGTCGACGGCGACCGCGCCGTGCGCGAGACGCTGGACGCGATCGAAGACCTGCGCGCCACGCCGGAAGGCCAGCGCGTGCGCCCCGCGCTGGCGCACGACGAAATCGTCGCACCGGCCGACTATGCGCGCTTCGCCAAGCTCGATGTGACGCCGGTGCTGTCCTTCCAGTGGGCCAAGCCGGCGCCTGACACGGTGGGCGCGCTGAAGGACTTCATGGGGCCGCAGCGCTACGCCATCGTCGAACCGCAGGCGCTGCTGCTCAACGCCGGCGCGCGCATCGCCTATGGCAGCGATTGGCCGGTCGATCCGCTGGATGAATGGTTCGCGCTGAAAGTCGGCGTCACCCGCACCGCCGCGCCGGATGCCGGCAAGGACTACGCCGGCACGCTGACCGCACAACCGGGCCTGCCGCGCGCCGCAGCGCTGCGCGCGATCACGCTCAATGCCGCCTACACGCTGCGCCAGGAAATGCAGACCGGTTCGCTGGAAGTGGGCAAGCTGGCGGACCTGATTGTCCTCGACCGCAACTTCTTCACCATCCCGGCCGAGGACATCGCCAACATCAAGGTGCTGCAGACGGTGGTGGGCGGCAAAGTGGTCTATGAGTCCAAGGGCATACGGTAAGATAGCGGCCTTCGCATACAAAGACACGCCATGACCTTCGCCATTTCCCTGTTGATCATCCTCGCCACGGCGGCGGCGGTCTACGCCATCATCAAGACCAATCCGAACCGGCCCAAGCCTTTGCCGCTGCCGACCGGCGTGGCGTATGAGCCCAAGCTGCCGGACAGCGCGCCAGCGCTGCACTGGACCGATGGTGCTCGCTTCATGGTCGAGGTGATCAACGAGTCGCGCTATCAGCCATCATTGAAGGCGCTGGCCGGCGAGCATGGCGATGCGGCCGCCGCCGCGCCGTATGTGGCGACGCTGCTGCCCGACGACCGCAACGCCTATGAGAACGAGGCGGTGGCGGTGTTCATCGAAGGCCGCATGGTGGGCTACCTGTCGCAGAAAGCGGCCATCAAGTTCCGCGAACTGCTACGCAAGAAGGAGGCCGCCGGCCAGCCGAGCACCTGCGACGCGCAAGTACGCGGCGGCGCGCTGTGGGAAGGCAAGCGCCTGTCGTATGTGGTGGTGCTGGACGTGGAACCGTTGGAGAAATGAAGACGCTGGTCGCCACGCTGATCATCCTCGCCGGCGCAGCGTGCGCGGCGGAACCGGCGCTGGTCATCCACTACAACGAGCGCCCGCCGCATCACTACACGCAGCGCGGCGCTGCGGCCGGCGACGCCGTCGCCAAGGTGGAGCACGCGCTCACCGCGGCCGGCATCGCGCACACCTTCCGCAGCACGCCGGCCAAGCAGCAATTGGTGATATTGAAAGCGAATCAGGAACCAGCCTGCATGATGAGCTGGAATGCCCTGCCGGGCCGCGAGCGCGGCGGCAAGCTGTCGGCGCCGGTCTACGAAGAGCGCCGCCTCTGGTGCACCAAGGCGGTGCCCGATGAGTTGATGCAGCGCCTGGACCAGGCGCTGCTCAAGTAATTACTTCTTGGTGAAGACCAGATCCCACACGCCGTGGCCCAGCTTCAGGCCGCGGTTTTCAAACTTGGTCAGCGGACGATACGCCGGCTGCGGCGCATAGCCGGCTGCCGTGTTCTGCAAGCCCGGTTCCGCGCTCAACACTTCCAGCATCTGCACCGCGTAGTCTTCCCAGTCGGTCGCCAGGTGGAGGTAACCGCCCACTGCCAGCTTCTGCACCAGATGCTTGACGAACGGCGACTGGATCAGGCGGCGCTTGTTATGACGCGCCTTGTGCCACGGGTCCGGGAAGTAGATATGCACGCCGTGCAGCGAACCGTCCGGGATCATATTGTTCAGCACTTCCACTGCATCGTGCTGGATCGCCTTCAGGTTGCTCAGCCCCTGCTCGCCGATCAGCTTGAGCAGGCTGCCCACGCCCGGCGTATGCACTTCCACGCCGATGAAATCCTTCTCCGGCATCACGCCGGCGATGTGCGCGGTAGTGCCGCCCATGCCGAAGCCGATCTCCAGCACCACCGGCGCCTTGCGGCCGAAGGCCTGCTCGTAGTCGAGCGGCGCCTTGGCGTACTCGATCAGGAACTTCGGACCCAGTTCCTCCAGCGAACGCGCCTGCGCGGTCGACAGGCGACCGGCACGGGTGACGAAGCTGCGGATACGGTGTTCGGTCGGGTCGTACAGCATCGGCCGCGCTGGGCCGTCTTTAGGCGTATCGGAAGACATGGTGAAGATCGGGTTATTGATTTGAGGCGGCATTATATCAGGCTTGAGGGCCCCATTTTTCAAATCGATTGACACCCGGAGGGAGTTCAGGTCTAATCGTCGCTGAGGCGTGAAATCGTTTTCAAACGTAGCTCTGTCCTCCATCCGCACCCGTTAATTCCTGACAAAACGATAAAAATATGACCGATTTCACGCAATTCCCGACTTCTTTTACCTGGGGCGTCGCCACCAGCGCATTTCAAATTGAAGGCGGCGCCACCGCCGACGGCAAAGGCCCATCGATCTGGGACACTTTCAGCCACACTCCCGGCAAAGTCATCGACGGCACCAATGGCGACGTCGCCTGCGACCACTACAATCGCTACCCGGAAGACGTGGCCATCATGGCCAGCCTGGGCGTGGACGCCTACCGCTTCTCGATGGCCTGGGCGCGCGTGCAGCCGCAGGGCAAGGGCGCATGGAACGAGGCCGGCTGGGACTTCTACGACCGCCTGCTGAAGGAACTGGACAGCAAGGGCATCGCCGCCCACATCACCCTGTACCACTGGGACCTGCCGCAAGGCCTGCAGGACGACGGCGGCTGGATGAACCGTGCAACCGCCTACCACTTCGCCGACTACGCGGCGGAAGTGGCGCGCCGCTTCGGCAACCGGGTGAAAACGATTGCAACTCACAACGAGCCGTGGTGCACGGCCAACCTCGGCTACGGCAACGCGCAGTTCGCGCCCGGCGTCGCCGATCTGAAACAATCGGTCCAGGTATCGCACCACCTGGTGCTGTCGCACGGCCTGGCCATGAGCGCCATGCGCAAGGTCGGCAGCTCGGCCCAGTTGGGCATCGTGCTGAACCAGTGGACCGCCGATGCGGCCACCGACAGCGACGCCGACAAGGCCGCCGCCGCGTTCGAATACGCGCGCTCGGTCGAATGGTTTATGGACCCTATCTTCAAAGGTAAATATCCGGAGCTGGCCCTGAAGGTCCATGGCGACAACGCGCCGGACGTGCAGGACGGCGACCTGGCCATCGCCCACCAGAAGATCGACTTCCTGGGCGTGAACTACTACTTCCGCGCCTTCTGCTCGACCGAAACGCCGCCGCGCCAGCCCGAATGCAAACTGGGCAAGACCGACATGGGCTGGGAAATCTACCCGGACGGCCTGACCGAACTGCTGCTCAAGCTGCACGCCGACTATGAACTGCCGCCGATCTACATCACCGAAAACGGCATGGCCAATCCGGACACCATCGTCAACGGCGAGATCCCCGACGCAGCGCGCATCGACTTCGTCCAGCGCCACCTGAAGGCGCTCAACGACGCCCGCCTGCAAGGCGTCAACATCCAGGGCTACTTCCTGTGGAGCCTGCTGGACAACTTCGAATGGAACTCCGGCTACGCCAAGCGTTTCGGCATCGTCCACGTCGACTACGCGACCCAGAAGCGCACGCTCAAGCACAGCGCGCTGTGGTACCGTGACTACCTGGTTCAACAGCGTCCTCAGCAGAACGAGCACGCCGCCTGAGCAAGGCAACCGTAGTACCGCCGCCGGCCTTCGCGCCGGCGGCATCCGTTCAAGCCGGCCGCAGAGCTGGTGCGAGATTCGAATGAGAACAACGAGGACGACACCATGACCACCGCACAATCGGCCGTGCCGAAAGAACCGCAGGACCAGCCATCGCCGGGCGCCACGCCGCCATCCCTGTTGCGCGCCATGTTCGCGCGCGGCACGCCGATGCTGTGGGTGCCGAGCGGCTACTTCGCCATGGCGCTGACCTACATGATGCTCACCAGCGTGACCTCCATCATGTTCAAGAACCTCGGCATGGACAACGGCCAGGCGGCGCAATACGCCAGCTACCTGATCCTGGCCTACACCATCAAGCCGCTGTTCGCGCCCTTCGTTGAAATGTACCGTACCAAGAAATTCTTCGTGCTGGCCGCGCAGCTGATCGTCGGCGCCGGTTTCGCCGGCGTGGCGCTGGCCATGTCGCTGCCGGATTACATGGTGATCATGGTGTTCCTGTTCGGCGTGCTGTCGCTGGTCGGCGCCACGCAGGACATCGCCTCGGACGGCGTCTACGTCACCGCGCTCGACACCAAGACCCAGTCGCTGTTCTGCGGCATCCAGAGCCTGAGCTGGAACATCGGCCCCATCGTCGCCTCGGGCGGCATGGTGTACCTGAGCGGCTGGCTGCACACGCACTACTTCAAGCACGACGCCGGCACCTTCGGCCCGGAATGGATAGACTCGTGGCGCATCATCTTCTTCATCGTGGCCGGCATCACCATCCTCACCGCGCTGTGGCATATGCGCGTGATGCCGGACGGCGCCAAGGCCGAGAACGCGCCGAAATCGGTGGCCGAAGCCTCGTTCATCCTGAAGGACTCCTTCCTCACCTTCTTCCAGAAGCGCGATGTCTGGCTGATGGTCGGCTTCGCCTTCGTGTTCCGCCTGAGTATCGGCCTGCTGGAAAAGATCGGTCCGTTCTTCATGGTCGATCCGGTCGCCAAGGGTGGCCTGGGCCTGTCGAATGAAATGCTGGGGCTAATCTACGGCACCTACGGCCTGATCGCCGTGCTGCTGGGTTCTCTGCTGGGCGGGATATTCGTCGCGCGCCGTGGCCTGCAAAAGACCTTGTTCACGCTGTGCTGCGCGGTCAACATCCCCAACGTCACCTTCCTGCTGATGGGCATCTACCAGCCGGACAATCTACTGATCATCAGCGCCGGCGTGGCGGTCGAGAAGTTCTTCTTCGGCTTCGGTTCGGTGGGCTTCATGATCTACCTGATGCAGCAGCTGGCGCCGGGCAAATACACCACCACCCACTACGCCTTCGGCACCGGCCTGATGGGCCTATGCATGATGGTGACGGGCGTGGTCAGCGGCCACCTGCAGCAGGCGCTCGGCTATGTGCATTACTTCTGGCTGGTGATGGCGGCAACCATTCCATCGTTCCTGGTCACCTGGTTCGCACCGTTCCACCATCAAGACTAAATTCGGGGTCAGTTCCGACATTCGGACATTTCGCTGGCGAAATGTCCGAATGTCGGAACTGACCCCGAAGTTCAGGATTCTCCGGCGAGGGAGCGCAGGTCTTCCTCGCGCACGCGGCGCTCCGGCGCCAGCACGCGGGCGATCACCCGCTGGTCGAGACCCATGTTCTGAAGCAACTCCACGGCGCCGGGCGTGCCGATGTCGCGCTGTACCTGCAGCGCCTGGCGCACGATAAAATCGTACGAGTGCCAGCCCGCAGTGTCCGACGTCTGCGGCCGCTGGCGCCTGTCGTGGTCCGGTGTCATGACGTACTCCTCATCTCCGCATTGCAAGCGCTAGCGTAACGCAATATGCGGCCTGATGCGCGTCCTGTACGCTCAGTCCTTGGCCGGGTCGTGCGACAGCACCACCTTGTAGCCGACCGGCGCGATCGAGGTATCGAAAGGATAGCTGCCGAAATTCTGCTGGTCCAGCATGCCCAGCTTGATGAGGATGGTATGCGGCTGCTCCTTGATGCGCCCCTCGAGCAGGTTGACGGCGGCGTTGATCGCCACCCGCGCCTGGCTCACGCCCTTGGTGTCGGCAGCCGCATAGATTTCCTTGCTGCGCACCAGGTGCGCGATCTCGTCGGTAAGGTCGTAGGCCACCACGCGGATCTTGTCGGCCAGCCCGGCCGCCTTGAGCGGGCCGATCGCCGCCGGCGCGCAGCCGGTACAGCCGAGCAGGTAGTCGAGCCGCTTGCCGTGCCGCGCCAGGATGCGCCCGGCCAACTGTCCCTGCAGCCCACGCTCGCTGTCGCCGTAACGGATGTCGAGGATGTTGACTTCGATCGGCGCCTCCTGCGCCGCAATGCGCGTGCCGTCCACTTCACCCTTGACCCAGCCCGCGCCCATCGGCCCCGGCAGCAGGGCGATGTTGATCGACTTCAGGCCGCGCTGCTGCGCATCGCGGATCGCCCAGCGCGTCGCCTCCAGCCCCATGCCGCGCAGCGAGGTGGTCACTTTCAGGTTCAGGTCTTCGCTGCGGCTGTCGTTGGCCAGCTCCAGCACCGGGATGCCGGCCGCCCGCGCACGTGCAATCGACTGGTTGTTGGCCGTCATGCTGATCGGCGAGATGACGATGGCGTCGTACTTGGCCGCGATGGCGGCGTCCATTTTTGTTATCTGGCCTTGCAGGTCGTCGTAGCCGGTGGCCGGCAGAATATCGACCACCACGCCGAGGCGGCGCGCTTCGCTGATGACGCCATAGGCGCAGCCGCTCCAGTACGGATCTTTCAGGTGCGGGAACAGGAAGGCGATGCGCCAGCGCTTGCCCGCCGGCGCGGCCGGCCCATACTGGCCCGGCACCACGCGGCCGCTGGCCAGCGCGTCGTCCGCCGTGCCGTTGGCCTGCACCGGCGGGAAGATGGAGGTCACCGCTATCGGCGCGAACTTCGCGTGATGCTGCGCCAGGGCCGGCACGCAGGCGCAGCACAGCGCCAGGCACGCGGCGGCCAGCCGGGATGGGATCGAAGCGCGCCCGATCATGGCGAGGCCCGCAGACTGTCGCTGCACGCGGACGCTGGCCGGGACGGCAGCTCTCCCAACGGCACCAGCACGCCGTTGCGCGCGCCCAGCCGCGCCAGTTCGCCCGAGCGCACCATCTCGTTGAACAGCGCGTTGTAACGGTTGCGCACGGCGCTGAACTTTGGATCGCGCGGGAAGGCCATATAGCCATCCAGCTGCGTAATGTCGGGACAGAGGATGGCCAGCGTCTCGCTCAGGCGCAGGCTGTCCACCAGCCCGGTGCTGTTGCGCTCATTGCTGGCCAGCAGATCGACCCGGCCGAGCGCCAGCATCTGCAAGCCGTTTTCCAGTTGCGGCACTTCGCTGACGTCGAGCGCCGCACGCGCCAGGTCGAATTGCGCACCGTAGTGCCAGCCGCGCACGGTGGCGATGCGGCGGCTCTTCAGCGCGGCCAGGTCGCCGCGCCACGGCATGTCGGCATCGCGGCGCACGTAGAACACCATGCGGTCGCGATAGAAGGCGTGGTCGAAAAAAGAAAAGCGCCGCAGGCGCTCGGGCGATTTGTAGGGACCGATCAGGATATCGGCCTGCGCGTGCTCGACCATGGCCTGGGCGCGCGGCCAGGGATACCGGCGGAACAGGATGGTGTCGCCGGCGCGTTCGGCCAGCAGGCGCAGCACGTCCACGCCCAGCCCCTGCAACTGGCCGTCGGCGCCCTGCTCGAACACCCGGCTGAAGGTCGCGCCCACCGCCACCCGCTGCGCCGCATGAGCGGCCAGCGGCACGCCTGCCGCACACGTCATCAACAATGCCAGCAGGAGAGAAGTGGGCTTTCGCATAGTGCCTTCATACTAGCATGGGCTATCGCAAATATCGATACAGGAAAGCAAGGCTGGCATCCACCGTGGGCTGCAACCACGGGTCGAACAGCCAGAACGCGTGCGGCGTCTCGGGCAGGATCAGTTTTTCGCTGGCCACGCCGGCCTGTGCCATCCGCGCCATCATCTCCTCGCGCCCGGCCGAGAAGCGCGGCTGGCCGCTGCCGATGAACAGGATGGGCGGCATGCCGGCGCGCACGTAACGGATCGGCGAGGCGGCCTGCCACAGCGCGCCTTGCTCGGCATAGCGGCCGCCGAACCAGGCGCCGGCCGACGACGGATTTTTTTTCGGATCGTCTTCGTGTTTGAGCGCCAGTTCGCTGGTGAAGTCGGACAGGCCGTCGATGTTGATGATGGCCTTGACCTCGCCCGCCTCGGCGGTGACGCCGGCCAGGCTGGCGATCTGCCCGCCGGCCGAACCGCCGGCCAGCGCCACGCGCTGCGGGTCGATGTGCAGCTCGTCGGCATGCGCGCGCACCCAGCGCACGGCCGCCTGCACATCCTGCACCGCCGCCGGATAGCGCGCCTCGCCAGACAGGCGGTAGCTGACCGTCACCGCCGCGTAGCCGTGCCGCGCCAGCCGCAGCGCCATCGGCACGAATTCCGAGCGATAGCCGGACTTCCAGCCGCCGCCGTGCACCAACACCACCACCGGCAGCCGCTCGCCCGCCGGCAGATAGGCGTCCAGCTTCAGGCAGCGCGCGCCGTACTGCGCATACACTTGGTCGCCGATCTTGCGCACGCCGGCCGGCAGCGGGTCGGCGGCGATGCGGATGTCGGGATAGTCGCGCACCAGTTTTTCGTAAGTGCGCGCGGCGTCGAAGGTGTTGGACGGATCGGGCGGCGGTTCCACGCACGCCGGCGTGGCGGCCAGCGCGGCGGCCAGCACGGTACTCAGGAGCGGCATCGAAACCTCGGCAAAATTCTCACCGGGCGAGTATGGCATAAAAAAAACCCCTCGGCCGGATAGGCGCAAGGGGTTCAAAACCACAGACAACACTGGACTACATGAAAAACTGTTTGCTTAGATTACCGTCTTCGACATGAGGCAACGATCGCCGAGGGGGAGAGGGCGATGTCACCATTTTTTAATAGAAAACGATTTCATAGCATGCGAAAACGATTTCATCTATCTGAAAGCGTTTTATGTATTTGTGAAATCGTTTTCATAGTACATAACTCTGGGTGCCGGTGTCAATTTAAAAATTTTCGCAACGTTGCTTCAACGGCGGGCTCTCCGACCTACCAGTCGCTTTGCAGAGGTGGCGCCGCCATGAAAACGTTATCAAGACACGCCCTACGAGATGCCCTCTCGCCGAACACAAATAGTTGTACACAACACGATCATATGTGGGTACACGAACATACTGTCCGGGGCCCGCGTAGCAAGATGACTCACACCTAAACAAGGAGTCATCATGCAAACATCAAATGTACACACCAGCTATCCAGGAGGATCCGCAGTCGGCGTCGGCGCCGTTGCGGCCGACGGCGACGGCTACCACTCCGGCGTCTCATGGGGCGCCATCCTGGCCGGCGCTGCGGCTGCCGCCGCGCTATCCTTCATCCTGCTGATACTCGGCATGGGCCTCGGTCTGTCGTCGGTGTCGCCCTATGAATACCACGACCAACCGCTGGGCACGGCCAGCGTGGCGTGGATCGCCTTCATGCAGCTGGCCGCCTCCGGCGTCGGCGGCTACATGGCGGGCCGCCTGCGCGTGAAGTGGGCCAGCATCCATGGCGACGAAGTGTACTTCCGCGATACCGCCCACGGCCTGCTGACCTGGGCAGTGGCAACGCTGGTGACCGTGGCCGTGCTGGCCGGCGGCGCCCGCGCAGTACTGAGCGGCGCCATCGACAGCGGCGCGGCCGTGGCCACCGCCGCCGCCCCGGTCGCTGCAGGTGCCAACATGGGCAATCGCGGCAATACCTACTTTGCCGACATGGTCCTGCGCTCGCCGAACGGCGAAGCCGCCACCGAAACGCAGCGCAGCGAAATCAACCGCATCCTGCTGACCGATCTGGCCGCAGGCAAAATCAGCGGCGAGAACCGCATCTACCTGGCGCAAGTCATCGCCAAGCGCACCGGCATGACCCAAGCCGAAGCCGAACAGCGCGTGGACCTGATCTACGCACAAGCCACCCAGGCTGCCGCTGAAGCCAAGGCCAAAGCCACCGCCGCCGCCGAACAAGCCCGCAAAGCCGCTGCTCACTCGGCGCTGTGGATGTTCGTGGCCCTGCTGCTGGGCGCCTTCATTGCCGCCATCAGCGCCATCGCCGGTGGCCGCAACCGCGATCACGCCCGCGTGCTGGTTAGCCAGCGCATCATTTAATACAACAAGGAGAACACCATGCGCTCGATACTACTCTGGATGCTCGGCATTCCTATCCCTATCATCATCCTGATCGCCATCCTGACTTAAAGGCGGCCAACTTCGATCACCGCTTTGGCAAAGGCGTCGGGCGCTTCCTGTGGCAGGTTGTGCCCGATGCCGCCGGTGATCAGTTGGTGCTTGTACTTGCCGGTAAACCGCTTGGCATAAGCGGCCGGCTCGGGATGCGGTGCGCCATTGGCATCGCCTTCCATCGTAATCGTCGGCACACCGATGTTGGGGAAGGTGGCCAGCTTCGCTTCCAGCGCTTGATACTTCGCCTCTCCCTGCTCCAGGCCCAGACGCCAGCGATAGTTGGACACCGTGACGGCGGCATGGTCCGGATTCTCCAGCGACACCGCGCTGCGCGCATACGTCGCATCGTCAAAATTCCATTGCGGCGACGCCAGCTTCCAAATCAATTTTGCGAAATCATGGTGATTCTTTTCGTAGCCGATGCGGCCCCGCTCGGTGGCGAAGTAGAACTGATACCACCACTGCAGTTCCGCCGCCGGCGGCAAGGGCTGCTTGCCCGCCTCCTGGCTGCCGATCAAATAACCGCTGACGGACACCAGTCCCGTGACGCGCTGCGGCCATAGGGCCGCCACGATATTGGCGGTACGCGCGCCCCAGTCATAACCGGCCAGCGTGGCCTTCTCGATCTTCAGCGCATCCATCAACGCAATCACATCGACTGCCAGCGCCGCCGGCTCGCCGTTACGCGGCGTGTGCGGCTCGAGGAAGCGCGTGCTGCCATAGCCGCGCAAGTGCGGCACGATCACACGGTAGCCCTGCGCGGTCAGCTTCGGCACCACATCGACATAGCTGTTGATGTCGTACGGCCAGCCGTGCAGCAGAATCACCACCGGGCCGTTGGCCGGGCCCTGCTCCACATAACCGACGTCAAGCTCGCCGGCATTGACCTGCTTGATGTCGGTGAACGATTGCGCCTGGCTGGAGCCGGATGCACCGAACAAGGCGGCCAAGGTCAATGCGGCGGCTGCGGCCAGTTTGCATTGGGTGGTGTTCATGCGTGCTCCTGTTTCTTCGGTTTTAGATCAGATTGATTTCGACGTCGATATTGCCGCGCGTGAGTTTCGAGTACGGGCAGGTTTGGTGCGCGCCATCGACGATGGCCTGGGCGGTTTCGCGATCCAGGCCCGGCAGGCTGACGTTCAAGCGCGCCTGCAGGAAATAGCCGCTGTCATTGTTGACCAGGTCCACTTCGGCGTCGACTGCCGTTTGGGTGGGCAACACCACCTTCAACTGGACGGCAGCCTTGCCCATGGCGCCGATGAAGCAGGCCGACCAGCCGGCGGCAAACAGCTGCTCCGGATTGGTGCCGGCGCCGGTGCTGCCGGGTGGGGACAATTGAATATCCAGGCGGCCATCGCTGCTGCGGGCGGCGCCTTCGCGACCGCCGGTGGTGTGGGTTTTGCCGGTGTACAGAACTTTGCTCATGGTGAACTCCTGATGGTTGATTTAACTCGCATTCGATTGAAGCGTATGCGCTGTATATTATCAGCATGTGGCGCGCTGTCAAGCAATTCCGATTAAATCGCATCCGATGTATAATTGGCGGCATCAACCAAGGAGGTTCACCATGAGCAAACCGACTACGCCGCAGTTGGCGGACTACCTGTGCTTTGCGATCTACTCCGCCAACCTGGCCTTCGGCAAGGCGTACAAGCCGATCCTGGACAAGCTGGGACTGACGTACACACAGTACATCGCCATCATTGCGCTATGGGAAGAAGACAACCAGACCGTGAGCGGGCTGGGAGAGAAGCTGTTCCTGGAATCGAACACGCTGACGCCGATCCTGAAAAAACTGGAAGCGATGGGTTACGTCCACCGGGCGCGCGACGCCGCCGACGAGCGCCAGGTCCGCATCGGCCTGACGCCGGCCGGCCGCGCCCTGCGCGAAAGCGCCCTCAACATGAGCCTGCGCGATGCGACCGGCCTGACACCGGAAGAATTCCCGGTGCTGCAAAAAGCCGTCGTCAAACTGCGCAACAACCTGGTGAAGGCCGCGCCGGGCAAAGGCTAGTTAGACTGGTTTGCGGCGGCGGGCCATCACGCCCAGTAGGCCCAAGCCGCCCAGCAACATGCCGTAGGTGGCTGGCTCAGGTACCGCGGAAGTGACGTAGCCGTGGAACGGCTCGTAGCCGATTTCCACCGTGCCATCCATGGACTTGGCGATGATGTTGCCTTCCAGGTGACCCTCGCCGCGCAGCTGCGCGTTGTTCGCGAGAACCGAGCCGTAGACAAAGGTGTCGACGTTGACCACGCTCGCATCGAGCAGGTTATAGATGACGTTGGCGCGCAGCGCTTTCAGCTGGCCATCCTGGCCGCCGCTGAAGGTCACGTTCGAGCCGGTCACATTGATCACCACGGTGGAGCCGACCTTCACGTTGCTCAGCACCAGATTATGCAGATCGCCGCCGCTCAGGTTGAATACCTGCAGATCCGAGGTCTTGTCGCCGATCAGGAGCTTGTTCTCACCGTCGGTCACCACGCTGCCGTTGGCGGCCGCGCCGCCCAGGCTGCTGGACAGTGCCGTGAAGCTGGTCTTGGCTGCGCCAAAGTCCACCACGCTGCTGATGTTGGCGGTCTTATTCAGCGTGAGATAGCTCACCGAGCTATTCGCACCAACATATATACCGAAACCATACCAATTCTTTTGGTATTCCGTGATGGGGCCGATGCTGGCATTGGTATCGATACCGGCGCCAGGCGAAGCGTAGATGGTGCCGTCGCCCAAAGCGACATTGCCGCCCACCACCACCGACGGCAGGCTGGTCGATACTTGAGTGCGGTAAGCAAACGAGAAAGCAGTCGTCGTTAAATCGCCGCCTACAGCCAAGCGGCCTTCCACGTCAGTTACCCTGCTTACGCTGCCATAGAAAAAGCCGCTATAACCGGTCGCTGCGCCGAGGTCGAAGCTGGGAATAGCCGCCTGGGCCAGGCCCGTTACGCCAACGCTCAAACTTGCCGCGATCAGGCGGACAATCAAAGAAGCTTTTTTCATGGTATTAGAGTGGTATCGTTTTGGAAAACCGAAGTATATAACAAATGCAACTACCATACTTCTTTTTGCAATATATTTATTGCACAAAAAGATAGAAACGTTTCCAATAAACATGGAAGCAGATATGTGGGGAAAGAGCGAACGCGTGGAATCTGGGACGGAGAATGAGACTGGAGCGGGTGAAGGGAATCGAACCCTCGTATGAAGCTTGGGAAGCTGCCGTTCTACCATTGAACTACACCCGCGTGCCACGCATTCTACGCGGGTTTGCACGTTGTTGACAACGTTGCGGCATGGTCGCCGTGATCGAAAGTGTGATGGCCGCCTCTGCGGATGCCATCAACACATGTCCTATTAATTAGCCAAGCGACTGAAAGTACGCACCAGATCTATTTGACGTGTGAATCCGGTCTTCATCAGTAAGCTGCGCACTTGCGTTCGCACAGTGTTTTGCGAAATGCTACGGAGTTCGCCGATCTGTTCCAGTGTTAAGCCTTTGACCAGAGAAGCCGCCAGCCGTTGCTCGGCCCCGCTCAGCCCAAATAGCGCTGCAGCACGTTCGATAATTTCTTCGACATTGTCTTTAGGAAGATCAAGCATGAGCAGGTAATATCGATCATCATGCCAACCACCGTAACTTTCTTCCTCCACTGGTAAGGGCAAAAGCAGCCCACGTAGCAATGCTATTTCTACTGTTTGTATGAGTATATGCACAGGTTGTTGACTTTTTATACAAGCGAGCGTTGCCTCGTCTATGGTCGGAGCTGAACGAGCGCCGATTCCTCGCAAGTAACCATTGGCAGTGCGCAGCAGCGAGTTATTAGCGTTCAGCAACGCTTGGGCCTGTGCATTGCCATCGATGATACGACACTTGGCGTTCAACAACAGCGTTGCGGTCTCAGTATTTGGCTGCGCAAATGATGCCTGTAAGTCCAGCGCTTTTAGCTTGTATTGGATCTTCAGGGCTTGCTGGAGGTGCCCCAGTAAACTTACTAACTGTTGCTTGTGATTTTTCTTAAAATCATCATTCCCTGGAGGACGGTACCAACATAAGTTCGTAAACGGAATTCCGCTGTCCCCCGTACCATCGAATAGTACGGCACCTAGCATACCGTCTTGCCCGAAGTGCCGCGAGAATTCGTTGTAATAGCGACTCCTGCGTAGCACATCATTAGGAACGAGTTCACTGCCTATCAGCACCGTGTCCTGCTTCATCAATCCGCGACGGCGTGCCTCGGCTGCCCAGATATCCTCATCGCACCAGTATTCCCTGAATCCCTGAACCATCGCAGAAGCAATATTGTGACCTAGCAAAATGGCGTCGGGATGCAGCTCGGAGTGCGACGTGAACATGAATGAAGAGTCCGCGCCAAAGTGGGTGCCCAGTTCGCCCATCATTTTCACCCAGTGGCCTGGCTTCATCGCAGCTGAGTAAATGCTAGTTACAAGCTCGTCGGACATGCGCCTCACCTAAGATCAACGTGACAAAGCTTATAGCTTATACCGATGCGGCACGGCTGAGTAGTTTGTGGTTCAGGCACAACTGACCGATGCGACATTCAGGATGAGTAACGGATCTAAACCGAATATCAGTGATCGTCCGGGTCCGACCACAACGCCATGTACAGCTCCGAGCGGTTCAGCAGGTTCTGGTTCATCTCCGCCAGCCGGTCTTGCGGCGGCAAGACCGCGTGCTGGTTGAAGCCGCTGTAGCCGAGACCCATGCGGCCGCCTTCCACCGCATAGCCGGTGAATTCCAGAATCGTCGGCATCAGGTCGAAGTGCAGCAGTTGCTTGCGGTTCGGCGCCGGCGCGTCATTCGAGATGAAGGTGTTGAAGATGGTCCGCTCGGGCAGTTGCGACAGCTCCGGCGTCAACGGATTCTTGCGCGATAGGTGGTCACCAAGGATAACGATGTTGGTGTCCTCCAGATAGCCCTTGTCTCGCGCATAGCGCACGAAGTCCGCCACCGCCGCCGCCGTGCACGACACCACGCCCTCAAAGCCCACAAAGCCGCGCCGCGCGCAATCGGCCGACAGGTGGCCTTCCGGTTCGTGCGTATCCACCGTCAGCAGCGTGAGGTTGAATTTCTGGTGCGACGCCGACAGCTCGCGCAGACGGGTTTTCGCACGGCTGAACAAGTCGGCGTCGTACAGGCCCCAGCCGTTCATGTCGCCGCTGGCCACGCCGCTCTTGAGCCATTCCTCCTTGCCATGCACCTCGTGATAGTGGTGCTGGCTGAGGAACTTGTCCTTGCCGGCGAAGTTGGTCGAGGCGCCGCCCATGAAGACGTTGCGGTAGCCGCGTTGCGCCAGCAGGTCGGTCAGGCACACCGCGTTCTTCAGGAAGGAGTTGAGCACCTGTCCCTGGGTGTTGCCATCGAAAATAGTGACGCGCTCCAGCGGCACGCCGCACTGCGTGGCCACCATGGCGGCGATGGTCCAGCCGGTACCCGGCACTTGCTGATAATCGGCGAAGCTGGTCCCGCGCAGTTCCGTGAGGGGCGCCAGCAGATCGCGGCCGAACACGGGGCGCGAGGTGTAGCCCTGCTCCAGGCTTTCCACATAAATCAGGATCAGGTTCTTCGGTTTCTGCGCTAGCACAGAAACGGCGTCGGGTCGAACGTAGTTGGCGCCGAAGTAGTCGGGGCCGAAATCTGCTGTTACATACTTAAAGGCCGACACATCGCACATCCAGAACGTGGTGGCGCCGAACACCAGCAACTGCGGGAACCACCGGTGGACGCGGTAGAACAGCACGTGACAGCACTGCGGCGCCATGACGATGACGCGGCGCAGCCGGGCCTCCACATAGAACACCAGCGCCAGCAACACCAGTGGCGCCAACACGCACCAGCGCACGAAGCGCCATGTCACGGCAGGATCCACCGTATCCATCAGTTCCACGCCGAAGTTCATGTGGTAGACAATCTGGTCCAGGTCAGGCTGGCCGAAGGAGCGGTGTATCCAGTAGCTGAAGCAGAACAGGAACAGCGCCAGCAAATACAGGCTGCTGCGCAATAGGCGGAAGAAGAGAGGTGTTTTCATTTCTCCATCTTCCCAACCACAGTTGTCTGCAACGTTGCAGAACCTTGCCGTTTTGTATCGTAGTGTTGTGCGGTGCTTACACAGTTTTACTTCGCAAGATTGCTTTAGTCATGCACAATGTCCGGGCCTCTTTTGACCATAAGGACGTAACATGAAAGCAGTTTTAGGATTGAGCGTTATGCTGGCCCTGGCCTTGGCCACGCCGATGGCGTTGGCCCAGGCGTCTGCGGACCCGGTCTCCGGGCTGGTGAAACAGCTGGAGCTGGAGAGGTACAAGGCCACCATCAAGAGCCTGACCAAGTTCGGCGACCGCCGCCAGGGCACGGCGCGCAACCGCCAGGCGCTCGACTGGATCGAAGCCCAACTCAAATCCTATGGCTGCACCAACACCGAACGCCTGCAGTACCAGTTCACCCAGCTGGCGCCGGGCGAGCCTGCGCCCAAGCGCGCGCCCGGCATTCCGAGCGGCGGCGCCGGCGGTCCTCCGGGCCAGGGCGGCAGCACGCTGTTCGGCTACCGCATTCCCACCGGCGTCAACGCCGATCCGCTGCGCCAGGCCGACGAACGCCTGCGCGCGCTGAACGCCGAGCAGACGCCGGTCGGCACCTCGCTGCGCGAGAACGTCTACTGCACCAAGGTCGGCACCAAGCACCCGGAACAGATGTACATCGTCAGCGCCCACATGGACGGCATCGGCTTCGGCGAAGCGGCCAACGACGACGGCTCCGGCACCGCGCTGGTGATGGAGCTGGCGCGCATCTTCAGCATGCCTGGTGTGGAGACTGATCGCTCGATCCGCTTCATCCTGTGGAACAACGAGGAGACGGGCTTGAACGGCGCCGCCGCCTATGTGGAGCAGCGCAAGGATTTGCAGGGCATCGAATCGCCCAAAGGCTCGGGCAAATATCCGGAGCCGAAGTGGCTGGGCATGATCCAGCACGACATGATGATGTACGACCATGGCATGCCGATTCCGAAGCTGGACGCCGACGGCAAGACCATCTACGTCTCGCCGCCGGAGCAGCGCCTTGAAGCGGACGTCAACATCGAATACCAGTCGGTGTCGAAACAGGCGGAAGCTTCCGCCAAGCTGGCCTGGGCCTTCCGCGCCGCCAACGACAAGTACGCGACCAACTATCCGGCCGCCGTCGGCTTCCACATGACGAACACCGATTCGACGCCGTTCATGGATCTGGTGCCGTCGATCTCGCTGCGTGAAAACGAACGCGGACAGCAGATCGGCGCCGGCTGGAATCCGAACTGGCACCAGCCGACCGATAACTACGACACCTACTCCGACAAGGACTTCCTGCTTGGTCTGAACGCGGCGCAGACCACCCTGGCCGGCGTGGCGCAGCTGGCCGGCGTGCGCATCAAGAAATAGCTTACTGCGCCAAGTAGTTTGCCGAGCGCGGGCCGTACAGCATGCCGTTGTTCTGGCCCGCCGACAGCAGGCGCGCGTTGGCGACGCTAGCCACCGGGTGCGACTGGTCGGTGGTGCTGTTGATGATCTGCTTCACAGCCGCCGCCACCAGCGCACCAATCAAACCACCGCCGCCGTTGTTGCCACCTTCATTATTGGAAGCGCTGGCAGAACCAGTCCACAACACCGTCCCGGTTTTCAAGTCCACCAGCTTGGCCTCTACCGCCACCACTACCACGCTGTTGAGTACCGTGTAGGTAGCGCCGTACTTGTTGACGGTGATGTACATGCCGGCATCGGCGCCAAAAATTTCCTGCAGTTTGGCCGGCGGCAGCGCATGGCTATCGGCCGACGTGGTCACCCCATTCTGCTTGAAGGTCTCGTGCACCAGCGCCACCGGCAGTACGTAGTAGCCAGCTTCCGCCAGCGGATACGTCACTTGCGCGTAGACGCTGTTACCAGCGTTGACTTCCGGCGAGTTATTCAATGGCGGCAGCACCAGAATGGAGCGTGGTTTAGCCGCTTTGAACGCGGTGTAGTCATACGGCGCCGGCTTGTTGCCGGCGCAGCCAACGGCCAGCACCAGCGGCGCCATGCAGACCGCCAGTTTCAAAATACGCTTGATCATCATTGCTCACCCTTCTTTACTTTCGCCAGCAGGAAGTTCATGTAGGTAGCCGATTCCGGGAACAGTTTTTTCTCGTCCTCGAACTGCGCCACCATCTGATCTTGCTTGCCGGTGATCGAATACAGCATGCCTAAATGGGCGTGGAAGCCCGGCGGCGCCGAGGCCCCCTTGGCGCTGATGGCCTGCAAGGCTGTTTCCATCTCGGCGATTTGCTGATCAGGGCTCTCGCCTTTGAAGTGCTGGTACACCTGCGGCTGGTAACCATCCCAACCATACAGGGTCTTAGGCGCCGAAGCGCAACCGGTCAGCAAGGCGGCACCGGCCAGCGCCAGTACCAGGCTGGCGCGTTTAATCATGATTGCATGCATGGGCGTCCTCACTGGGCTTGTAGTTTCAGTGCGCCAGCGTCAACGCCGGCCACCAGTTTGTCGACGGCTTCGCGCATGGCCAGGTCCAGAACCTTGCCGTTCAGCGTGGCGTCGTAGCTTGCGGTACCACCAAAGCCCAGCACCTCGCGGTTGGACAGGCTGTACTCGCCGGCGCCGGCTGCCGAGTACACCACTTCCGAGGTCTTGATATTGACCACGTTCAGGGTGACCTTGGCGTATGCCACCTGGGTCTTGCCACGGCCGGCGATACCGAACAGCTGGTGGTCACCAACTTCCTTGCGGCCGAATTCGGTCACGTCACCGGTGACGATGAAATCGGCGCCCTTGATATTCTGGCCTTGCTGCTTGAAGCCGGCTTCCTGTTTCATTTCATTCAGGTTGTCGCGGTCGAGCACGCTAAAGCGGTTGGTTTGTTGCAGATGCGAGATCAGCACGGTCTTGGCTTGGCCTCCCAGACGATCAACGCCGTCGGAGAAGATGCCGCGCATGAAGCTGGAGCGGTTATCGAATTTGCCGACCGCGATCAGCGAACGTGGACCGACATAAGGCTGGGCCGCGCTGGCGACGGTGGCGACAGCCACGGTCCGCGAGCTTTCTGTTGCACAACCGGCCAGCGCCGAGACAGCCAATGCTGCAGCCAGGAGTTGGGTCGTTTTCGTGATGTTCATTGTTCCCTAAAGTATAGTTAGTTTCTTATTTTGAAAAAATAATTCCAAAAAGAAATTTTAAAGACTTTATACCCATTGAAATCTATTCAATAGTCACTGCAGGTGAAGTTTCTGCAGCGCTTCCAGCACGATGTCGTGCAGATGCTGAGCCGGCGGATGCAGGTCCGCCTCGGCGCGATGCAGCAGCAGGACGACTTCCGGCAACGGCGGCAACGATGGTGCATCGAGCACGCGCAGCGACGGCGGTAAGCCCATGGCGGTGCGCACTGTCAGGCCCAGCCCCGCTGCCGCTGCCGCCCACACGCCCGACAAACCAGGACTGGTGAAGGCGATACGCCACGGAATGCCGACTTGGTCCAGCGCGCGTGTGGCGGCGCTGCGCATGATGCAGGGCGCATCCATCATCACCAGTGGCAGCGGCTCTTGCGCAGTGCCTGCGCCGCTGACGGCCAGCGCCTGCAAGGTGCGCGTATCATCGGCAGCTCCTATCCAGCGCATTGGCAAGCGGCCCACGTGTACCGCATGCGGCGTAGGCACGCCGCCATCCCATGCCAGCGCCATGTCGAGTTTGCCGCTGCTCAGTAGTTCCATCAATTCCGAGTTGCGCGCCACGCGCGCTTCGATGCGCACCTGCGGGTGCACGCGCGTGAAACGGCCCAGCACCTCGGTCAGCATTTGTTCGCCGAAGTCCTGCTGGATGCCGAGCCGCACGCTGCCCGCCAGTTCGGCGCCGCGCACGGCGTTGGCCGCTTCGTCATTGAGCTCCAGCAGACGACGCGCATAGCCCAGCAGCGATTCGCCCGCCGGCGTGGTGACCATGCCGCGCCCTTCCTTGCGCAGCACCGGCATGCCCAGTTGATCTTCCAGCTTTTTCAGCTGCGCGCTGACGGCCGAGGTGGAGCGGCCAAGCCGGTCCGCCGCCTTGGCAAAGCTGCCCATGTCCACGCCGGTGACAAAGGTGCGCAGGACGTCGAGGTCAAAAGTGATACGCCGCATAACCATCCCGATTTATCGAACTATTTATCAAAATATTCCTGATTTTCAGAATGAATTTAGCCGTGTATCGTGGGCCTGTCAAATAAAAATAGGAGTGACATCATGCCGATGAGCCGCATTTCCCTCTTGAAGGGCAAGTCTCCCGACTACTTACGCGCGCTGGGCGACAGCCTGCAGCACGCCATGGAAGAGTCGTTCAACGTACCGAAAAACGATCGCTTTCAGCTGGTCCACCAGCACGAGCCGCACGAGATGATGTTCGACCGGACTTACGAGGGCGGTCCGCGTTCGGATGACTTAGTGCTGATCCACATCACCATCGGCAAGCCGCGCAGCACGGAACTGAAGCAGGCGTTTTACCGTCGCCTGGTGGCGCTGCTGGCCGAGTCGCCGGGCCTGGCGCCGGAGGATGTGATGATTGTGATTTCGCCGTCGCAGGGGGATGACTGGTCGTTCGGCGGTGGCCGGCCTGCCGCGTCCTTGCTGGGAGCGCGGTCATGATCGCGATGCAGTACAACTTTGTGCTGCCGGCCGATTACGACATGGCGGCGATACGCGAACGCATCGCCACCAAGGGGCCTTTGCTCGACAACTTGCCGCGACTGGTGTTCAAGGCCTATCTGCATGCGGAGCAGCCGGAGCATGCGTACGCGCCGTTCTACCTGTGGCGCGATGAGGAGGCCATGCACGGCTTCCTGAATGGTCCGGCGTTTGCAGGCGTGGCGCGAGCGTTCGGCTGGCCGTCGGTGCAGACCTGGACGCCGTGGCATGCCACCGTTGTCGCGGCTGTGCGCGAGGCGCGTGTGGCGACGCACAGCAGCGCGGTGATTGCGCCGTATAGCGCGCTGTCTGAACTGCGTGAGCAGGAAGAGGCCTATGCGCAGCAGGCGTTGGCGCAGGGCGCGCTGGCGGTGGTGATCGGCTTCGAGCCGGTGACGTGGACGATTACGCGGCTATGCCTGTGGCGCGATGCCGCCGCCGGGCCGGCAACGCCGGGCGAGCGGCGCTACCATGTGGGCCACGTCTCGGCGCCGGGCCTGACGTCGGCTTAGCGGGCGACTGACGGCTGCTAGCGCAGCAGCAGCAACGCCTGTTGCGGCAAGGCGTTGGCCTGGGCCACGATGGAGGCGCCGGCCTGGCGCAGGATCTGGCTCCGGGTCAACTGCGTCGCTTCATCCGCATAGTCCGCATCCAGAATCCGCGAGCGCGCGGCCGACAAGTTGTCCGCCGCATTGGCCGCATTCCCGGCAGCTGACGTGAGGCGGTTATTCATCGCCCCGAGTTGGGAGCGTATTCCGCTCACTGCATCAATCTTGTCATCGAGGTAGTCCAGCGCATCGCTGGCGCCGGAGAAGGTCGACAAATCCATCGGCGGCTCGCCCGGCGAAAAAACGTCGCGTAGCTGCATGTCCGGCGCGCCCACGATCACCGACGCCTTGGCGCCGGCGCTAATGCCCGCCTGCGCCGGATTCAAGCCGCCAACGCGCATGCTGTGCGCACCAGGACGCGCCGCTTCGGTAATCGTCAACGTGCCCTTGTGCGCACCGGTCGACAGTCCCAGCGAGCCAAGCGCACCGGCCGACGCCTCGGAAAAGATGATGTCGCGCCCATCGGCCGCTGTCAGCGTCAGCGTGCCGCCGCTGGAACTCGCGCTTACGCCACTGGTGCCGGTGGTTGCGCTGATCGCCGCCGCCGCGCTGGCCGCGCGCGCCACATCGGTAATGCCGGCGATCGGCCCAACGCTGACGCCGTTCACCGAGAACGCGCCGTTCGGCAGCGCGCCGGTTGCGCCCACCACGCCATCGAGCGTATTGGCGGCGGTGGCGGAGACATCGCGTATGCCGGCGCCATTGATGGCCGCAGCCACCGCATAGGCGCTGTCCGCCCCTTGCCCCGGCTGCGCACCGGCGCTCGACGCCGACGCGCCCACCACCGCGTTGTTGATCACCAGATCACCATACTGCAGCGCCCCCAGCACCGTCGTCCCCACCGCCGTGGACTGCTGCGGTGCCACGTTCACCAGGCCGAGCGAATATCCGGGCAACATCACCGCGCGCGGTATCGCCAGGTCAACGGTCTGGCCGGAACCGGCCCCCACCTGAAGTTGACGCGCAAAGCCGCCATCGAGCAGCGGTTCGTTGTTGAAGCGCGTGCCCTGCCCGATATCGACGTTGGCCGCCACCAGCGCATAGACCTCCTGCTGGATGGCCGCACGGTCTATCTTGCTGTTGGTGTCATTGGCCGCCTGCACCGCCAGCTCGCGCATGCGCTGGTAATTGGACAGCAGCGCACCGGTGGCGCCGTCCGCCACCTGTAATAGCGATATGCCATCATTGA
The DNA here is from genome assembly GCA_041874725.1 of Duganella sp. BuS-21. GTDB lineage: Bacteria > Pseudomonadota > Gammaproteobacteria > Burkholderiales > Burkholderiaceae_D > Rugamonas. Next base: position 6,281,439 of record CP097466.1, read on the forward strand.
TATTTTGATTCGCCCGCCGCAGGCCGCTGATCTCCGCCGTCATGCGCGAGCTGATGGCCTGCCCCGCCGCGTCGTCGCGTGCGGAATTGATGCGCAGGCCACTCGACATGCGTTGCAGATGCACAGCCGTCTGCTCGCCAGCGCGCGTAAGGCTGCGCTGGGCGTTCAGTGAGGCGATGTTGGTGTTGATCTGCATGGGCGGCCGTCATCCCGAACGCGGAATTGCGCTCGTCGTCTGAATAACGGCAATTCCAGGCGGAAACTTGAATCCGGCGGCGTTTAGCCCGGCAGCAGTTCCAGGCGCTCGCGCGCCTGCGCCAACTGGAGCGGGTCCATGCGGCTGGCGGCGTTGGGCAGGTAGCGCGCGGCGGCGTTGTAGCCGCCCCGTTGCGCCATGGTCAGCCACATCCAGGACTGCGCGGCGTCGGCGCGCACGCCCTGCCCAGCCAGGAACATCAAGCCCAGGTTGAACTGCGCCCGCGTGTGGCCCTGGCTGGCGGCCTGCAGATACCAGTGGTGCGCCTGCGTGTAATCCTGCGGCACGCCCAAGCCATTGTCATAGCGCAGGCCGAGCGCGAACTGGGCCTGGACGTGGCCCTGCTCCGCCGCCTTGCGATACCACTGGCTGGCCTGCTTGCAGTCGGGCTGCGGTCCTTCGTCGTTATCGAACAGCAGGCCAAGGCTGTACTGGGCCGCCACATAATCCTGCTCGGCCGCACGGCGATACCAGCCCAGCGCCTTGCGGTAGTCCTGCGGCACCCCGCGTCCGGTTTCATAGCGCAGGCCCAGGTCGAACTGCGCGCGCAGGTGGCCCTGGTCGGCCGCCTTGCGGTACCAGAATATCGCTTCCTGATGGTCGACCACCACGCCGTGGCCGGCGTCGTACAACAGGCCCAGATGGTATTGCGCGCCGGGGAAGCCCTGCTCCGCCGCCTTGCGATACCAGAACTGCGCCTGCTCGTAATCCTGCGCCACGCCCTGCCCATGGTCATAGCGCAGGCCCAGATTATTCTGTGCCGCCGCGTGGCCTTGTTCGGCCGCCTTGCGATACCAGTCCAGCGCCTTCTGCTCGTCGCGCGGCACGCCCTGGCCGTTATCGTAGATCAGGCCCAGGTTGAACTGCGAACTGGCGTGATCCTGCTCCGCAGCGCGGCGATACCACAGGATGGCTTTCTGCGAATCCTGGGCGATGCCGTCGCCCTTGTCGAAGCGCAGCGCCAGGTTGAACTGCGCCGGCGCATAACCCTGGTCGGCCGCCTTGCGATACCACGACATGGCCTGGCCCACATCCTGCGACACGCCCTGCCCGTTGTCGTAACGCAGGCCGAGATTGAACTGCGCGCGCGCATAACCCTGCTCCGCCGCCTTGCGATACCAGAAGATGGCCTGCTTGAAATCCTGCGGCACGCCCTTGCCGGTGTCGTACATCATGCCGAGATTGTTTTGCGCGCCGGCGTCGCCCTGTTCGGCGGCCTTGCTGAACCAGTGCATGGCCTGCAGCGTATCGTTGGCCACACCCTGGCCCTTGGCGTACAGCCAGCCGAGGTTATATTGCGCGGCCGCGTAGCCCTGCTCCGCCGCCAACCGATACCAGCCGGCCGCCTCTTCGAAATCCTGCGCGACGCCCTGGCCCTTCTGGTACATCACGCCGAGATTGTACTGCGCGTGTTCGAGCCCGGCCTGCGCGGCCTGGCGATACCAGACCACCGCCAGTTCGAAGCTTTGCGCCACGCCCTGGCCGTTGAAATACATAAAGCCCAGGCTATGCTGGGCATTGGCGACGCCGCGCTCCGCCAGTCCCTTGACGCGCAGGAATTCAGCTGTGTAAGTGCTGCCGTTGTTGGCGTCGGCTTCGTTGGGACTGTATTTCGTCATGCTGTGTTATCAGGCCTGAATCGCAATCATCGCCGGTTGTTGTTGTTCGACGGTGCTGGGCACCGCGTGCAGCACAGCGACCGATGGCGACGACCGGCGGCTCTGATCCTGCAATACATCGATGAAGCTGCCCAGCGAAATCGGGCGATGGTAGAGATAGCCCTGCATGGTGGAGCAGCCGTTCGCTTCCAGATAACGCGCCTGCACATCGGTCTCCACGCCTTCCGCCACCAGGTGCAGGCCGAGGCCGCGCGCGATCGAGATGATCGCCAAAATTACCGGGTAGTGGCCGTTCTCGTCGTGGATCTCCTTCACGAACGACTGGTCGATCTTGATGGTGTGGATCGGGAAGCGGTGCAGATACGCCAGCGACGAATAGCCGGTGCCGAAATCATCGATCGCCACGGAGACGCCGAGCTGGCACAACTTGTTCAGCTGCTCGATCGCATATTGCGGATTGCGGATGCAGATGTTCTCGGTAATCTCGACTTCGATCTGCGCCGGCGAAATGCCGTAGCGCGTCAGCGCGCCGCGCATCTTCTCGAAGAAGTCACCGCGATCCAGGTACTGCGGCGACAGGTTCAGCGACAGGCGCAGCGCCTCGCCGCCGGCCGCGTTCCACTGCAGCAGGTCGCGGCACAGCGCGCCCAGCATCCAGTCGGAGATCGGCAGCATCAGGCCATTCTCTTCGGCGAACGGCAGGAACTCGCCGGCCGACAGCAGGCCGCGCTGCGGATGGTTCCAGCGCATCAGTCCTTCGGCGCCGATGATGCGGCCGGTGGCGACATCGACCTGCGGCTGGTAGTACATTTCCAGCTCGTTGAACTCCAACGCCTTGCGCAGCGCCTGTTCCAGCGCGATCTTCTGGTGCGACACGTCCAGCATCGAGTTGTGATAAAAGCTGTGACCATTCTTGCCCAGCGCCTTCACCTGATACATGGCGATGTCCGCATGGCGCAGCAGCTCGTCGATGGTCTCGCCGTCGCCCGGATAGATGGCGATGCCGATCGAGGCCGAGATGTGCACCTGGTGGCCATCGAGGTCGAAAGGACGCTGCAGGCTTTCAAGGAATTTGTCGGCGATGGCCTTGGCGTCCTGGCGGTCGCGCAGCTCCGGCAGCACGATGGTGAATTCGTCGCCGCCCTGGCGCGCCAGCGTGTCGCCGCGACGCAGGCAATCCTTGAGACGCTGCGCGGCCTGCTGCAGCAGTTCGTCGCCCTTGACGTGGCCCAGCGTATCGTTCACCAGCTTGAAGCGGTCCAGGTCGACGAACATCACGGCCAGCTCGGTGAGCTTGCGCTTGGCCTGGATCACGGCCAGGCCAAGGCGGTCCTTGAACAGCATGCGGTTCGGCAGGTCGGTCAGGATGTCGTGGTAGGCCTGGTAGGAAATCACTTCCTCGGCGCGCTTGCGGTCGGTGATGTCGCGCGCCACACCGTAGGTGCCGAAGAACTCGCGCGTCTTCACTTCGTGGTCGGGAATGTGCATGCCGATCGCGTTGAGCGAAATCGTCATCAGCGTGTTGTTGAAGGTGCGTTCGACGTCGCCGCCGACGCCGCTGCCGATATTGCACTTCAGGCGCAACTCGACGTTGCGCGAGGCGCGTTCATCGACGCGGCGCTCGTTGAAGGCGTAGCGCGCGCGCTCCTGGTCCTCGTCGTGCACCAGCACCGAGTAGTGCTTGCCGATCAGTTCTTCGCGGCTGAAGCCCAGCAACTGCTGCACGCGGTCGTTCACGAACGTGAACTTGCCTTCGTGGTTCAGCGTGTAGATGATGTCCGGCGACGAATCGACCAGATAGCGGTACATCTTTTCCGAATTTTCCAGCTTGGAGGCGATGCGCTCGTTGTCGATGGCCAGACGGCGCTTCTGCAGCGCGTTCTCCACCGTCTTGAGCAGCTCTTCGCGGCTGTAAGGCTTGCGCAGGTAGTCGTAGGCGCCGCGCTTCAAGGCGCCGATGGCCGCCTCGATGCCGACGTCGCCGCTCATCACGATCACGTCGCCGTCGATCTCGCGGGCGTTGATGAAGTCCATGATCTCATGGCCGCTCATGTCGGGCAGGCGCAGGTCGAGCAGGATCAGGTCGAACTTCAGCTTGGTCAGCTGGGCCAGCGCTTCGCTGCCGCAGGTCGCGGTCACCAGGTGATAGTCGTGGTCGCGCAGCAGTTCATAGAGCGACGACAGCAAGCGCGGCTCATCGTCTACCAGCAGCAGGCGTGGGCGGTTATCGTTGGACAGGGCTTCGACGGGGGCGAGGTCGACAGAGTTCAGGTTCATCATGGCCTTAAACGGAATCCATTACCCGCGTTTGCACGCCGGCGACTTGGCTGTTACTGCCCTTGGCGGGCAGCAGGATTTCAAAGGTAGTACCCGTTTTGCCGGAGCGGCAGGTAATCAGGCCTTGCATTTTCTTGACCAGGCTATGGACGATCGACAATCCCAGCCCGTGGTGGGCGCCTTCCTTGCTGCTGCGTACGGGCGAGAACAGATTGGCCAGCACCTCGGAAGACAGACCCGGTCCGGTGTCGCTCACCACCAGTTCCAGATACAGCTTGCGCTCACGGTTGACGTGACCGCGGTTGGCGATCTCGATCTTGCCGCCGTCGCCCAGGGCTTCGACCGCGTTCTTGATCAGGTTCACCAGGATTTGCTTGAGCAGGTCGGCGTCGCCGTCGATTTCGGCCGGCTCCTCCTGCATGCGCACCACGATCTGCACCGAGGCCGGCACGAAGTCGGTGGCGCGGAACAGGCGCAGCACATCGTCCACCACCTTGCCGACGTCGGTGACGCGCGAGGTTTCGGTCGGCTGCAGATCGGCCAGGCCGTTGATCAACTGGCCGACGCGATCGATCTCTTCGTTCAGGATCGACATCTCGCCCACCACCGGCTCGCGCTTGGCCAGCTTGCCGTCCAGGACCGACAGATAGTTCTTGATGATCGACAGCGGGTTGTTCACCTCGTGCACCACGCGGCGCGAGGCTTCGCGGTATTCCTCCGCCACGTGCGCCAACTGGCGCTTGGCGTGACCGCGTTCGCTGATCGCCGTTTCCAGCGCGGCGGCGGCCTGCGTGCCGAACGATTGCAGGAAGCGCTCGCGCTTCTGCAGGCCCGCCATCTGCCACGACGGCACGCCGCCGATCAGCACACCGAGGCAGCGCTGGTTGGCCACCAGCGGCAGGCACACCATGCTCTCGCTGCCGAGAATGCGGAACAGCTGTTCTTCCGACACGCTGAGCGGCTGGCTTTCCTGTCCCGCATCGCGGCTGACATAGGCCAGCTTGCGCTCCAGCGCGGACTGCGCCACGGCGCCGCCCTTGTTCAGCGGGATCACGAATTCCGCCAGCCGCTGCTGATGCTCGCCGGTGGACATGCCGTGCAATGCGTGGCCGGTGGGATTCTCCAGCAGCAGCACGGCGTTTTCAAAATCGAACAGGATGCGCGCCGAGCGCGTGATAGCTTCCAGCAGGCCGGCCTCGCCGTTCTGGCGCGCGAAGGTCTGGCCCATCTCGGACACCAGCATGATGTTGCGCACCTCTTCCGACAGGCGCTGCTGCACCGGATCGACCAACGGCGGCGCATAGGCCGCAGGCGCCACGATATCGTCGGCGCCGGCCAGGTCGATGCCCAGGTAATTGGCCGACTTCTCAACCTGGCGGGCGGCGTTCTTGATGATCAGCTCCAGCTGCCCGGCGTCCAGATTGCACAGCCGCGCCGATTCGACGATGGCCTGTTCCTGGTCTTCATGGCAGCACAGCAGATGCGCCAGCCGCACCATGCGGATCAGCGGATGGGCCGACTCCAGGCGGGTGATCGGTTCGTGGTGATACAGCACGCTGTCGGCCAGGAAGGAATCCAGGTTCCAGCGCTCGATCAGCCAGGCGCCCGCTTCCGAGTGGGTGATTTGCAGCGTGCGCTGTTCGACCGCGCACAGGTCTTCGTCGTCGCGCGCGGTGAAGTTGAACGCATATTCCTTCGGCGCGGTGGCCAGCAATGCCAGACGGCCGACGTTGTGCAGCAGGCCGGCCAGATAAGCTTCCTCGACGTGCGGGTACTCCATCTGCTTGGCGATGTCGCGGGCGATGACGGCGGTGGTGAGGGAGCCTTTCCAGAAGCCGCGCAGGTCGGTGCTGCTCGAATGCGGGAAGCTGTTAAAGGTCTGGAACACGGACTCGCTGATCACCAGCGTTTTGATCATGTCGGTGCCGAGCGACACCAGCGATTGTTCGAGGCCCACGGTGCGCTGGTTGCGGTGGTAGGCCGAGCTGTTGGCGACGGTCAGGATTTTGCTGGTCATCGCCGCGTCCTTGGCGATGAGGGCGGCCAGTTCCGGCATGCCGGCGTCGTCCGCCTGCAAGTGCTCAATCAACTTGATGAGTATCTGCGGCATCGCCGGCAGACGGGCAATCAGCAGTCGATTGCGAATATCATGGTCAGATTGTTGATGCATCGTATCAAGCATTGCCGCCAGTAGACATCGAATAGGAGGAGGAATCCAACGGCCAAATCCCGCCACGTTTAGTATTCATGCGGTCTCCCGGCGGGTTTTCGACCGAGAAACGTTGCCTTAAAAAATTATATTATCATAAAGTCTGATAATAACTTAACAGCAGGCAAAATTTCTTCCTAAACTAAGCAAATTTCCTGCCGTTAATAAATATCGCTTTAACTAGCGCGTTAATATGCTCCGGTAATAGCGCGACGTCAACCACAAAACGAGAGCAGAGGCACTAAAGGCCATCTGTCCTGCGCTTAGCCACAGCGCCGAGTGTGATAGGACGGGGGCGATCACCCCCGCCACCACGGCCCCCAGCAGCGTCACCGCGAACGACTGGCAAGACGCCACCGTGCCGCGTATGTGCGGGAACAGATCCAATGCCAGCAAGGTCGCGCCGGGCGCCACCAGCGACATGCCGAAGGTGTACAAGGCCAGCGGCAGCACGGTCCACGGCAGCGCCGGCGGCAGAAAAAGGTGGTACAGCAGGTTGAACGCGGAGGCCGACAACAGGAAACCGAAGCCGATGCCGATCTGTCGCGAAAATGTCATTTTTCCGGCGATGCGGTTGGCCGCCAGCGAACCGAGGAAGATCCCGCCCACCGAAGGAATGAACAACCAGCCGAATTGCGACGCGCCCAGATGCAGCTGCTCGGGCAGGAACACCGGCGCCGCCGTAATGTAGATGAACAGGCCGGCGAAGTTCAGCGCCACCACGCCGGTCTTCAGGTGGAACAGCGGCGAGCGCAGGATTTCGCCGTAGTTGCGGGCCAGGTAGCGCGGATTGAAGGGGTGACGCTTTTCCGGCGGTAGCGTCTCGGGCAGGCGGTAGTAGCAGAAAATGAATAGCAGAATGGAATAGGCCAGCAGCGACAGGAAGATGGCGCGCCAGTCGAACAAGGTGACGATCCAGCCGCCGAGGATGGGCGCGATGGCCGGGGCGATGGAAAAGATCATCGTCACCAGCGACAGCAGGCGCGCGGCGGCGGGGCCTTCGTGCAGGTCGCGGATGATGGCGCGGCCCACCACCACGCCGGCACCGGCGGAGATGCCCTGCATGATGCGGAACACCCACAGATAGTGGACGGTATGGGCGGAAGCACAGCCCAGCGTGCCGATGGCGAACATGGCCAGCGACACCAGGATCACGTTGCGGCGGCCGAAGGCGTCCGACAGCGCGCCGTGCCACAACACCATGCCGGCGAAGGCCAGCATATAGAAGGTCAGGCTTTGCTGGACTTCGAGCGGCGTGGCGCTCAGCGTGGATTGAATATTGGGGAAAGCGGGAAGATAGGCATCGATGGAGAACGGGCCGATCATCGACAGCGCGGCCAGCATCACGGCCAGGGCGGCGGCGGTCAGCGGCCGGCGGTGCGCCGGTTCGGGCGGCGGGATATCGTCAAGCGTGTCCTGATCGGGAAGGTCTCCGGGGGGAGTAGGCAGCATAAATCGTTTTCCTTTTAATGCGCATGCTTGCACCCCAAAGCGGTGCGCCGCCGCCGGGGGCTGACCCTTGGGTCAGACCCCTCTATGGCCCTGCGGGGTTAGACTTCTTTAGGCTTGGCCGCTTCGCGGCGATTAAACCCCGCCACCATATCAAAGCGGAACAAACGGCACTCCAGCGCACCGTTGAAGAACGGCGTCTTGCGCGACTCCTTCAAGCGCAACAACTTCGGCACGCCCAGATCCGCCGTGAACAGGAACACCGTCCAACCAGCAAAACGCTGCTTCAAGGTGGTGCTCAGCTCCGCATAGAAGCTGTTGGCCAATTCATCCTGCGGCACAGTGCTATCGCCGCGCACACCAATACGCTCGCCATACGGCGGGTTGGTCAGCAGAATACCCGGCTGCGTGCTCGGCGCCTGCACCTGCTGCGCCTCGATCTGCTTGAGCGGCACATCGAACATCACGCCCGCGCTGAGCAGGTTGTGACGCGCCATGGCCACCATATCGCCCGAAATATCGGAACCAAAAATGGTCGGCTCGGCCGGCAGCGGATTCGGCTTGATGGCCGCCTTCATATCCTGCCAAGGCTGCGGCTCGAAATCATTGAACTTCTCGAACGCGAAACGACGACGCGCGCCGGCCGGAATCCCCTGCACCATCTGCGCCGCTTCGCACAAGATCGTGCCCGAACCGCACATCGGGTCGAACAGCGGCATGCCCGGCTTCCAGCCCGACACGCGCAGCAGCCCCGCCGCCAGATTCTCGCGCAGCGGCGCGTCGCCGGTCTCGGTACGCCAGCCGCGCTTGAATAGCGCCTCGCCCGAGGTGTCCAGATACACGATGAACTGATACGCATCGAGGAATCCGACGATACGCATGTCCGGTTCCTTGGTATCGACCGAAGGACGCTTGTTGAACTGGTCACGGAAACGGTCGCAGATCGCATCCTTGATCTTCAGCGTGGTGAACTCCAGGCTTTTCAGCGGCGACTTCACCGCCGTCACATCAACGCGGATGGTATGGTCGTAGGTGAACCACTCTTCCCACGGTTGTTCCAGCGTCAGGTCGTAGATATCGTTCTCGGTCTTATAGCCGCTGGCGGCCATGCGCATCAACACGCGCGACGCAATGCGCGAGTGCAGGTTGATGCGATACGAATCCGTGAGGTCGCCCGAAGCGTGCACGCCGCCCGGAACCTCGTTGTGCACCTTCATGGTGGTGCTTTGTTGCGCGATCTCGCGCAGTTCTTCGGCTAACGCCGCTTCCATGCCGCGTGGGCATGGGCAAAAGAAGGATGCCATAGGTGTACCTTTTGTCCGTTAATAAACCGCACCATCGTCCTTCCCGCGCAGGCGGGAATCCATGCTTGGCACGCTCAGCATGGGTCCCCGCTTTCGCGGGGCCGACAAGTGTTTACTTCTGCATGGCGCGTTCCAGGAAATCCAGACGATCCTGGCCCCAGAAATGCTCACCATCCAGCACATACCACGGCGAACCGAACACGCTTGCGGCGTTCGCTTCGGCCGTATTGTTGTCATACTCGGCCAGCACGCTGGCCGTTTGCGCCGCCGCTACCAGCGCCGCGCCATCGAGATTACAAGCGCCAGCCACCAGCACCAGCGTGGCCTCGTCGGCGATATCGCGGTCCTCCGCCCACAGCGCGCGCATGAAGGCGCCGGCCAGGGTCAGCGCCGCATCGTCGCCATACACCTGGCGCGCCGCGATGACCATGCGGTTCGCCAGCTCCGGCGACACCGGGAAGAACTGCGGCTGCGTCTTGAGCGGAATGCCGAGGAATTCCGACCAGCGCGCCAGCTCCACCAGGCGATAAGCCTGGCGCTGCGGCGCGCGCTTGGCCAGCGGCAGGCCGCCCGATACGCCGAACACGTTCGACAAATCACACGGCTTCAATTCAATCCGCACACCGTGCTCGCGCGCCATGGCGACCAAACGCTCATGTCCCAGGTAAGCCCACGGCGATTGGGCGGAAAAGAAGTACTGGCATACCTGGCTCATGATGCTCCGATCAGAATGGTTTGACGACCACCAGCAAAACAATCGCCAGCATGGCAAACACCGGCAACTCGTTAAAGACGCGGAACCACTTGTGGCTACGCTGGTTCTCGCCGCGCTCGAAGCGCTTCAGGATGCCGCCGCACATGTGGTGGTAGCCGATCAGCAGCACCACCAGCGTCAACTTGGCGTGCAGCCAGCCCGGCATGTGCGCGCCGTACTGCATGTACACCAGGATCGCCCCGAACACCACCGCAAACACCGACAGCCACATCGAAAACCGGTACAGCTTGCGCGCCATCAGCAGCAGGCGCGCGGTGGAGTTCTTGTCGGTCTCCATCGCCAGGTTGACGAAGATGCGCGGCAGGTAGAACACGCCGGCCATCCAGGCCATCACGAAGAAGATGTGCAGCGCTTTAATCCAGAGCATGTTGATCCTTATTGACGTACTTCGCCGTGGCCGAACACCACGTATTTCAGGGAAGTCAGGCCTTCCAGTCCGACCGGGCCGCGCGCGTGCAGCTTGTCGTTGGAGATGCCGATTTCCGCGCCCAGGCCATACTCGAAGCCGTCCGCGAAACGCGTGGAGGCGTTGATCATGACCGAGGCCGAATCGACTTCGCGCAGGAAGCGCATCGCCGCCGAGTGGTCTTCGGTGACGATGGACTCCGTGTGCTTGGACGAGTAGGTGTTGATGTGATCCATCGCCTGCTCCATGTCCGCCACGATTTTCACCGACAGGATGGCCGCCAGGTACTCGGTCGACCAGTCTTCTTCCGTAGCCGCCGCCAGATGCGGATAGCCTTGCAGCAGCGCCGCAGCTTCGGCATCTGCACGCAGCTCGACCTGTTTGGCGGCGTACAGCTTGGCCAGTTCCGGCAGCACCGCCGACGCGATCGAGCGCGCCACCAGCAGCGTTTCCATGGTGTTGCAGGTGCCGTAGCGATGGCACTTGGCGTTGAAGGCGATGTCCAATGCCTTCCGCAGATCCGCCTTGCCGTCGATGTAGACGTGGCAGATACCATCCAGGTGTTTAATCATCGGCACGGTGGCCTCTTCCATCAGGCGCGCGATCAGGCCCTTGCCGCCGCGCGGGACGATCACGTCCACGTACTGCGGCATGGTGATCAGCGCGCCCACTGCTGCGCGGTCGGTGGTCTCCACTACTTGTACGCCATCGGCTGGCAGGCCTGCGCCCTCCAGGCCTTCCTTCACCAGCTTGGCCAGCGCGCGGTTGCAGTGGATCGCTTCCGAGCCGCCGCGCAGGATGGTGGCGTTGCCGCTCTTGATGCACAGGCCGGCCGCATCCACCGTCACGTTGGGACGCGATTCGTAGATGATGCCGATCACGCCCAGCGGCACGCGCATCTGGCCGACCTGGATGCCGCTCGGGCGGAATTTCAGGCCGGAGATTTCCCCGATGGGATCGGGCAGCGCGACGATCTGGCGCAGGCCCTCGACCATGGTGGCGATGGCCTTGTCGGACAAGGCCAGGCGGTCCAGCATGGCGGGCGCCAGGCCGTTGGCGGCGGCGGCGTCCATGTCCCGCTGATTGGCGGCGCGCAGGGTCTCGGCGTCGCGTTCGATCGCATCGGCGATCAGCGTCAGCGCGCGGTTGCGCTGCGCGCTGTCGGCACGGGCCATGGCGCGCGAAGCCTTGCGCGCCTGCTGGCCCAGTTGTTCCATGTAGTGCTTGATATCCATCGTTGTCCTCGCAGCGTCGTTCCCGCGCAGGCGGGAACCCATGGAACGCTAGCTCAGCATGGGTCCCCGCTTGCGCGAGGATGACGGGGTTTCAGCCGCGGGCGACTTTGAGTGCCAATTGCAGCATGGCGTCCCACGCGTCGCCGGCATGCGCTTTCGCGCGCAGCCCTTTAATCATCTTGTCCACTTGCGCGGCGTCCTTCATAGCCGCTTCCAGCGTCTGCAGCGATATGCGGCGCAGCGCCGGATCCATCATGCGTTCCTTCGGTCCCCAGATGCGATGCTCTTTCAGCAGCGCCCCCAGGGGCCGGCCTTGCGCCATGCCCGCCTTCAGCTTGAGCAGCGTGCGGATCTCGTCCGACACCGCCCACAGCACCAGCGGCAGCGCTTCGCCCTCGCCTTTCAGGCCTTCCAGCATGCGGATCAAGCGCGCCGGATCGCCCGCCAGCATCGCTTCACTGAGCTTGAATACATCGTAGCGCGCCACATTCAGCACCGCTTCGTGCACCTGCTCGTAGGTCAGCTTGCCCGGCTCGTGCAACAAGGCCAGTTTTTGAATCTCCTGATGGGCCGCAAGCAGATTGCCTTCCACGCGGTCCGCGATGAAATCAATGCTCTGCCGGTCCGCGCTTTGCCCTTGTGCGGCAAGACGCTGGCCTATCCAATTGGGCAAATGCGCCCGTTCCACCTGCGGGATGTCGATATACACCGCCGCCTGTTGCAGACTGGTGACCCAGGCCGCCTTCTGCGTCTGCCAGTCCAGCTTTGGTAGCGTGATCAGCGTCATATTGTCCGGACTCAGATCCTTCACATAATGCTGCAGCGCCGCGCCGCCATCCTTGCCCGGCTTGCCGGTCGGGATGCGCAGCTCGATCAGCTTCTTGTCACCAAACAGCGACAGCGCCTGATTGGCCGCCAGCAGCTCGCCCCACTTGAAGCTGCGCTCCACGGTCAGCACATCGCGCTCGGAATAGCCCTGCGCGCGCGCCGCCTTGCGGATCTTGTCCGCAGCCTCCAGCGCCAGCAGATGCTCGTCGCTGGTGATCACATACAGCTGCGACAGCGATTTGCTTAAATGGCCGTCCAGCGCCTCCAACCGTAATTGCATGCGGCGCCTTTATTGAATCGGCACGGCCGGCGGAATCGTCGACGGCTGGCCAGAAGACTGTTGGCCGGTCGGCGCAGGGCCCGGCGGCGGCAGCGACACGCCGGCCGTCTTGACGGCGGCGATACGGCGCATCATCTGCTGTACCAGGTCGGTCTGCATGTCCTTGTACAGCAAGGCCTCTTCCTGCTCCTTGGCCAGCAGCTGGGTTTCATTAAAGTCGATCGGCCGCGTCAGCGTGATCGCGGTCGGCGCCAGCAGCTCCACACCCTGCTTGTTCAACACGCGGAACACGATGCTGTAGGTCAGCAGATACTGTCGCACGCGGCCATTGCTGTTCAACGACAGAATGGTCTTGCTGCGGGTGCGCTCGGGATTCGACAGCACATCGATCACACCGTCGGCATCCTTGGCGGAACTGACCACCGTGGTGCCGCCATTGGAGCGGATGTTGCGCTTCAAATCGATCGCCAATGGCGACGACTCCGGCAGTCCCACGTACAGCGTCGGGAACGGCAGCGTGTAATGACCGCCGTCGCCGCGCAGGTGGAAGCCGCAGCCCGACAACGTCAGCGTAGCGGCCAGCACGGCTGCGCATAAAAACCTGGAACTAGTCGTCGCCATATATCTCCGCCTTAAACTACGATGTTGACCAGTTTACCCGGCACCACGATGATCTTCTTCGGCGTGCCTTCGATGAACTTCTGCACCGCCTCATTGGCCAGTGCGGCGGCTTCGATGGCTGCCTTGTCGGCGCCCTTCGCGACCACCACGCTGCCGCGCAGCTTGCCGTTCACCTGGATCATCATTTCGATTTCCGACTGCTCCAGCGCGGCCGGATCAACCTGCGGCCATGCCGCATCGAGGATGTCGCCGGCGTAAGCGAGTTCCTTCCACAGCACGTGGGTGATGTGCGGCGCCACTGGGTTCAGCAGGCGCAGGAAGATCGCATAAGCTTCCGACAGCACGGCCGCTTCCACGTCCTTGGCCGACTCCAGGGTGTTCAGCATCTTCATGCACGCCGATACCACGGTGTTGTACTGGATGCGCTTGACGTCGTAGTCGGCCTGCTGCAGCACCTTGTGCACTTCGCGACGCAGGGTCTTGCTGGCGTCGGTGGTGGCGGCGGCGTTCAGCGGCGCGCCTGCGGCGGCGATGACGTCGCGCTGCGCGTAGCCGAAGGCCCACACGCGACGCAGGAAGCGGTTCGCGCCTTCCACACCGCTGCCCGACCATTCCAGGGTTTGCTCAGGCGGCGAAGCGAACATGGTGAACAGGCGCGCGGTGTCGGCGCCGTACTGTTCGATCTGCGCTTGCGGATCGATGCCGTTGTTCTTCGACTTCGACATCTTCTCGGTGCCGCCGATGTTCACGGCCTGGCCGTCGTCCTTCAGGATCGCGCCTTGCGGGCGGCCCTTGTCGTCCACGGTCAGGTCGACGTCGGCTGGATTGAACCAGGTCTTCTTGCCGGCCGCGTCTTCGCGGTAGTAGGTCTCGTTCAGCACCATGCCCTGGGTCAGCAGGTTGGTGAACGGCTCGTCGAATTTGACCAGGCCGAAGTCGCGCATCACCTTGGTCCAGAAACGCGCGTACAGCAAGTGCAGCACGGCGTGTTCGATACCGCCGATGTACTGGTCCATCGGCATCCAGTAATCGTTGCGGGCATCGACCATCGAATCCGCGCCCGGCGAGGTATAACGCATGTAGTACCACGACGAATCGACGAAGGTATCCATGGTGTCGGTTTCGCGACGTGCAGGCTTGCCGCACTGCGGGCAGTCGCACTGGAGGAAGGCTTCGTACTTGTTCAGCGGGTTGCCGCTGCCGTCCGGTACGCAATCTTCCGGCAGCACCACCGGCAGGTCTTTTTCAGGCACCGGCACCGAGCCGCAATCGGCGCAGTTGATCATCGGGATCGGCGTGCCCCAGTAGCGTTGACGCGAAATGCCCCAGTCGCGCAGGCGGAAGGTGATCTTCTTCTCGCCCAGGCCCTTGGCGGCCATGTCGGCGGCCACGGCATCCACGGCTTCCGCGTAGCGCAGGCCGTCGTACTTGCCGGAGTTGGTGACGATGGAAATCTCTTTATCGCCGTACCACTCCTGCCATGCCTCGGTGGAGAATTCCTGGCCTTCGGCCTGGATCACCTGCTTGATCGGCAGATTGTATTTTTTGGCGAAAGCGAAATCGCGTTCGTCGTGCGCAGGCACGCCCATCACGGCGCCGTCGCCGTAGGTCATCAGCACGTAGTTGCCGACCCAGACTTCGACCTTGTCGCCGGTGATCGGATGGGTGACGAACAAGCCGGTCGGCATGCCCTTCTTCTCCATGGTCGCCATGTCGGCTTCGATCACCGAGCCCAGTTTGCACTCGGCGTTGAAGGCGGCCAGCTCCGGATTGGTCTGCGCGGCCAGCACGGCCAGCGGGTGCTCGGCAGCCACGGCGCAGAAGGTCACGCCCATCACGGTGTCCGGACGGGTGGTGAAGACGTACATCTTGCCGTCGCCGATCAGGGCGCCGTCGGCGTCCTTGATCTCGTGCGGGAAGGCGAAGCGCACGCCGGTCGATTTGCCGATCCAGTTCGACTGCATGATGCGCACACGCTCAGGCCAGCCTGGCAGCTTGTCGTCGACAAAGCCCAGCAACTCGTCGGCATAGTCGGTGATGCGGGCGTAGTACATCGGGATTTCGCGCTTTTCAATCGGCGCGCCCGAGCGCCAGCCCTTGCCGTCGATGACCTGCTCGTTGGCCAGCACGGTCTGGTCGATCGGGTCCCAGTTCACGGTGCCGGTCTTTTTGTAGATGATGCCTTTTTCCAGCATCTTCAGGAACATCCACTGGTTCCACTTATAGTATTCCGGCTTGCACGCGGTCATTTCGCGCGACCAGTCGATGGCCAGGCCCATCAGCTCCATCTGCGCACGCATGTGGGCGATATTGGAATAGGTCCATTGCGCCGGCGGCACGTTGTTGGCCATCGCCGCGTTTTCCGCCGGCATGCCGAAGGCGTCCCAGCCCATCGGCATCAGCACGTTGTAGCCGTTCATGCGCAGGTAGCGGTACATCACGTCGTTGATCGTATAGTTGCGGACGTGGCCCATGTGCAGCTTGCCCGATGGATAAGGCAGCATGGAGCAGGCGTAGTACTTGCCTTTCGGGAAGCGCGGGTCGTTCTCGACCGCTTTATACGCGTCGATGGCTTTCCAGTGGGATTGCGCGGCTTTTTCTACGTCGGCGGGACTATATTTATCTTGCATGATCGGTGACGGCCAATTAGTGAATATGAACCGGACATTATACCTTGAGCCACGCCAGTACGGCGCGGGCTGGCAGGCGCTTGGTGACGGCGTTAGAATTGACAAAATTTCACATCTGGAGCACGGCAGTGTTTTATCGCGAATATCCTCCTCACCCGGCTTTGGCGGCGCATGTGGCATGCGTCTGGGCGGCGCGTGCGCCGGCTTCGCCGCATGTGCATCGGGTGTTGCCGGATAATTGCGTCGATATCCTCTGGCAGGATGGCGGACAACCGGGCTTTGCCGTCGGCATGATGAGTAAGGCCATCCTCGTTGCCAGCGAGCGAGCGGTGCGGACGCTGGCGGTGCGCTTCAAGCCCGGCATGGCGGGGCCGTTCCTGGCCACGCCGCTCAATGTACTCACCGACCAGCGCGCCGATATCGACCTGCTGTGGGGCCGCAGCGATGCCGACCGGCTGACGGATGCGCTGTGGACCAGCGAGGCGCCGGAGCGCACACTGCTGGCACTGATCGAGCAAGAATTACTGCAACGGCTGCGCACCGCTGCGACGGCCGGCACGCCGCTGGTGCAGCGCGCGCTGCAGGCGCTCGACGGCAGCGCCGGCGTGCTGCGCGTCGAGGATCTGGCGCAGCAGTTGCGCGTCTCGCGCCAGCATCTGGCGGCTCAATTTCGCGCGCATGTCGGCTTGTCGCCCAAGCTGTATGCGCGGATTTGCCGCTTCCGCCGCGCCACGGCGCCCCTCCAGCACGAACCGGACTGGTCGGGGTTGGCGGCCGAATGCGGCTACTTTGACCAATCTCATTTAATCCACGATTTCCAGGAACTGGCCGGTAGCACACCCGAACGATTCCATTTTTCCAATCGGCCCGCTCGGTGATGTGCCAAGATGATGTTTTACCCAACTTTACGGAGATGACATGATCAAGGGATTGCGCACGGTAGCCTACCCGGTCCAGGACCTGGCCGCCGCCAAGGACTGGTACGCCAAGGTATTCGACACCGCCCCCTACTTCGACCAGCCGTTCTATGTCGGCTTCAACGTCGGCGGCTTCGAGCTCGGCCTGATCCCGGACGGCACGCCCGGCACCACCGGCAGCATGGTCTACTGGGGCGTGGACGATATCGACGCCGAAGTAGCCCGCATCACCGGCCTCGGCGCCACCATCCACCACGCCATCCAGGACGTCGGCGAAGGCATCCGCACGGTGGAACTGGCCGACCCGTTCGGCAACCTGCTGTGCCTGATCCTCAACCCGCACTTCGATTTAAAGGCGGTCCGTTAACACGTCGCTTTGGATTTCGGCACCCTGCATTAGCCAAACTCTCCCTGCGAAGAGTTTAAATACTGAAGAAAGTTAATGCAGTTAACATTCAAGCGAGGAAGTCCGCAAACGGCAGGCATCTTGTATTTTTGACGATGCGCTGGCAAGACAGCCTGAACGGCTTCATTGGAGACCAGGCCACAGCCGTTAGCTGCAGCGGCACAAACAATGAAGATGTCATTCTCTCCGACCCCACCGGCTCCACGCGGGTTGTCGATTCCAAGCCACGCTTTTATCTCTAAAGCCTGCATGAGGATTTCTTCCGTCATAGGCAGCTGCTGAAAACCAACCACAGTCAACCAATCGTAACAGTCAGGCGACACCACGCGAACTTCATCGACAACGACACTAGGAAATACTATTTCGCCGTGCACCAGCTGATTGGCAATCCAGGCCCATAGCCGAGGAAATTTTTGGATGGGATAATTATCCCAGGCATAGACAATTGAAGACGTATCAAACGCCCGCATAGTGCTTCTCTAGCTCATGCACATCGCTGACCTTCAAGCCATCCAAATAGCTGCTCGCTTTGGCGAGCGTAATACGCTGGCTGCTCAGCGCATCAAGGATAGTTCGCACGAACCGGTCGCCAAAAATATGCTTGGGTTCACGATGGCGATAGATTCGCGCCCCTCCGGCTTGTGCTGGCTGAACTGTTTGTTGCGCTTTCCACGCGCGATAATTGGCGTAATCCATACGTGTCAAACGCCCAGAGTCCAGCAAACGACGCAAAATCACCTCGCCACTGACTCCCCATGCACGGCGATAAGGGGTGAGCCATTCGTCAAAATCAGCTACGGCATCAGGTCGCCGCGCATCATCAATCAGCGCTAAAAATTCGTCCGGGACTAACACCATGCCGGCAAAGGCATTGGCATCACGCTCGCCGCCACGATGCGAATGCATGTCATCATCATCGTCAATGGAACTACTACGATGAAGCAAAATATGTCCGAGTTCATGCATTAAGGTGAATGACTGAACTGGCTCAAATTCCTGTTTTTTCACGACGATAACTGGACAGGTAAGATCGTATAAGGCAAACCCCAAAACAGGGCTATCCGCAGGTATCTGCCATTTTCCGTTATAGCCGTTGCTACGGAAAACGAGTATTCCCTTCGCTTCTACCGCCGACCTATACGTGTCAAATGTGAAGGCATTTCTATTGTCTAAGCCTAGCCATTGCCGTACCAAGCGAGCAGCATTCGGAATATTGGCTACAGAAATCTCCGGGGGCAGGAATCGAGGGAAATCGCTGTCAGCCATCTCCTCTATCAGCGAGAGATAAATTGTTCGCTGCCACTCAACGCGCTCAATCAAGGCCCGCAATCTCACCGACAGCTCTGGCTT